>NZ_VFVX01000024.1:0-83275 GCF_006442395.1 Mesorhizobium sp. B2-3-5
ACAAGGACGGCACCATGATGCTGCTCGGCGACGCCAAGAAGATGACCGAGGAAATCGTCAAGGCCATGGATCACTGAAGCCCTGCTCGATGCTCGGCCGTGGCGCGATGGATGTTTACGTCAGTAAAGACTCCACTGGCCAAGGGGGGACGGATAAAATGCGTCAAGGTTTTCTTGACGGCGGATTGGCGGCGGCGCTCTTAGCACTGTTTTGCCTGCTCGGCGCAACCACCTATGGCGAAGTCAGACGCATGGGCGACGCGCATTCTCCACCCGTCGGCGGGAAACATACGGAAAACTCGGCAGGAAATCGAAAGCGCCTCCAACCCGTGCTCAAAAGCCAGCCATTCAAGACACCTGACGTCAAGCCTGATCCTCGGTCCAGCCCCGTTCGCCGGAACCTTTCCGCTCCAGCCTAGTGCCTTCACTCGCTTGACGCGGTTGGTCGTAACTCTTTCGAAATGGCCTGTTTTCGTAAACCTCGCGCGTGCCCATGTTGTCTTCGTGGCCCATGTCTCGCACCTCCAGCGCCTTCTCACATTTGGCCATGTAATCGCGCGCCACCGGCAGCGTGTCGTTCTTCTTCGACAGCTGGATCTGGAAGATCACCAGATCCTGCCAGCGGAAGGCGGCTTCCGAGGCGGCGAGATAGAATTCCCACATGCGGCAGAAACGCTCGTCATAGATCGCCTTGGCCTTGTCGCGGTTCGCGGCGAAGCGCTGGCCCCAGTGCTTCAGCGTATCGGCATAATGGAGCCGCAGGATCTCGACGTCGGTGACAACCAGTCCCGACTTCTCGATCGCCGGCATCACTTCCGATAGCGATGGGATATAGCCGCCCGGGAAGATGTATTTGCGGATGAAGGCGCTGGTTGCCCACGGCACGCCGGAGCGGCCGATCGTGTGCAGCAGCATCACGCCATCGGGCTTCAAAAGCGTGGCCGCCTTGTCGAAAAACGTGCGGAAGTGGTTGAGCCCGACATGTTCAAACATACCGACGGAAACGATACGGTCAAAGCGCTCCTTGAGCGCGCGGTAATCCTTGAGTTCGAAATGGACGTGGTTCTTGAGCCCTTGCGCGTGCGCGCGGTCGGTGGCGACGCCATGCTGCTCGGTCGACAGCGTCACGCCCTGCACGTCGACATCAAAGGCTTTGGCGAGGTAGAGGCCGAGCCCACCCCAGCCGGAGCCGATGTCGAGCACGGTCTGGCCGGCCTTCAGCCTGAGTTTGGCGGCGATATGCCGTTTCTTGGCCGCCTGGGCCTCGTCCAGCGTCATGTCCGGCTGCTCGAAATAGGCGCAGGAATACTGCATGTCCTCGTCGAGGAAGAGCCGGTAGAGCTCGCCCGAAAGATCGTAGTGGCGCTGCACGTTGCGGCGCGAGCGCGAGGTGGTGTTGATCTGCTGCAGCCGGCGGAAGGCGTGGCGCAGGCCCTCGATGGCTTTCGACCAGGTCGCGTCGATGCCGCCGCTGCCCATGTTCTGGAAGGCAATGCGCATCAATCCAAGTACACCGCCCTCGAGAATGTCGAGCTCCCCGTCCATGTAGGATTCAGGCACCGCCAGCATCGGATCGAAAGTGATGGCGCGTTCGGCGTGCCTGGTCTTGATGTGCATGTGCACCGGCTCGCCGCTGCCGTCGCCGAAAACAACCGTCGAGCCTTTGGGCCCGGTTACCTTGAGATTGCCCGATCGCACCAGGCGGTCGAGAATGCGCTTCAACAGAATATTCATGTCTACAGTTCCCCTAGGAACTCCCCTAGCGCAGTGCTCTCTCTCAGAGCCGATCCCAAATAGGCAAGAGGCTTGCGACCATCGCCAACGTTTTCACAGGCCCAACACGAGCCTCTTAGGATCTTCAAGAACGTCCTTGACCCGCACCAGGAAGGTCACCGCTTCCTTGCCGTCGACGATGCGGTGATCATAGCTGAGCGCCAGATACATCATCGGCCGGATCACGATCTGGCCGCCGACCACGACCGGCCGGTCCTGGATCTTGTGCATACCGAGGATGCCCGACTGCGGCGCATTGAGGATCGGCGTCGACATCAGCGACCCGTAGACGCCACCGTTGGAAATGGTGAACGTGCCGCCCTGCATGTCCGCGACCGACAGCTTGCCGTCGCGCGCGGCGATACCCAGCCGGCCGATCTCCTTCTCGATCTCGGCGATCGACATCTGGTCGGCATCACGCACCACCGGCACGACAAGGCCCTTCTCGGTGCCGACGGCGACGCCGACATGGGCGAAATTCTTGTAGATGATGTCGGTGCCGTCGATCTCGGCGTTGACCGCCGGGATTTCCTTCAGCGCGTGGGTGACGGCCTTGGTGAAGAAGCCCATGAGACCAAGCTTCACGCCGTGCTTCTTCTCGAACACATCCTTGTACTTGGTCCTGAGCGCCATCACCGCTGACATGTCAACCTCGTTGAAGGTGGTCAGCATGGCGGCGGTCGACTGCGCTTCCTTGAGCCGGCGCGCGATGGTCTGGCGCAGCTTGGTCATGCGCACGCGCTCCTCGCGGACAGCGTCGTCACCCGACGACGGCGCACGCACCGCGATCGGAGCGGGCGCCGCCTTCGGCATCTCAGCCGGCTGTACCGCCACGCTGTCGGCTTTTCCGACAACACCCGCATCGCTGGCAGCAGGGGACGAGCCTGCGGTAACCTTGCCGAGCAAGGCATCCGGACCAACTGTTTCACCTTCGCCCGCCAATACTTCCGCCAAGGTGCCTGTAATTGGCGACGGCACCTCCAGCGTCACCTTGTCCGTCTCAAGTTCCACCAGCGGCTCGTCCGCTGCGACTGCGTCACCGGGTGCTTTCAACCACCGTCCGATTGTCGCTTCCGTCACCGACTCGCCCAATGTCGGTACCCGTATCTCGATGGTCATGCTGTCACTGCCTTGCCGTTCATTGTGCGGTTCCGATTCTCGACCCGCTCAGGCATCGATATTCCCGCCTTACTCAATGCCGCTAGCCGCTCGGTGTTCATATCGTTCATTCCTGGGAAGAATAACGCCTTGGAATTTCTGACGAGCCACTCACATGTTCTGGTAGACCGGGCCTTCTCCGCCCTGTGGCGGCACCCAGTTGATGTTCTGGTTCGGGTCCTTGATATCGCAAGTCTTGCAGTGGACGCAGTTCTGCGCGTTGATGACGAAGCGCACGTCCTTGGCCGGGGGATCGGCGGCGGCGTTGCCGTCCTTGTCGACCCATTCGTAGACACCGGCCGGGCAATAGCGTGTGGACGGCCCGGCGAAGACATCGTGCTCGGAGCGCTGCTGCAGCGCCATGTCGCCGACGATGAGGTGCACCGGCTCGTTTTCTTCGTGATTGGTGTTGGACAGGAACACCGAGGACAGGCGGTCGAATGTCAGCACGCCATCCGGCTTCGGATAGGCGATCTTCTTGTGCTGGGCGGCGGGCTCGAGTGTGGCATAGTCGGCCTTGCCATGCTTCAGCGTGCCGAAGGGCGAGAAACCGAACAAGCTGTTCAGCCACATGTCGAGGCCGCCTAGGCTGACGCCGACGATGGTGCCGAAGCGCGACCAGAGCGGCTTGACGTTGCGCACCTTCTTCAGATCCTTGCCGATGTCGGTCGCGCGCCACGCCGCCTCGTAGGAGGAAGGCTCGTCATTGGCACGGCCGGCGCCGATCGCCTCGGCGACATGCTCGGCCGCGAGCATCCCCGACAGCACAGCATTGTGGGAGCCCTTGATGCGCGGCACGTTGACGAAGCCCGCCGCACAGCCCATCAGCACACCGCCAGGGAAGGACAATTTCGGCACCGATTGCCAACCGCCTTCGGTGATGGCGCGCGCGCCGTAGCCGAGCCGCTTTGCGCCTTCGAACGTCCCCGCGATCGCCGGATGGGTCTTGAAGCGCTGAAATTCCTCGAAGGGCGACAGATAAGGGTTCTTGTAGTTGAGGTGGACGACAAAGCCGACGGCTACCTGGTTGTCCTCCAGATGGTAGAGGAACGAGCCGCCGCCGGTCTTCATGTCGAGCGGCCAACCGAAGGAATGCTGCACCAGGCCCGGCCGGTGGTTCTCCGGCTTGACCTGCCAGAGTTCCTTGAGGCCGATGCCATACTTGCCGGGCTCGCGGCCATCGGAAAGCTTGTATCTGGCGATCAACTGCTTGGCGAGCGAGCCGCGCGCACCTTCGCCGATCAGCACATATTTGCCCATCAGCGCCATGCCCGGCGCGAAGCCTGGGCCGTGCGTGCCGTCCTTCTCGATGCCCATATCGCCGGTGACGACGCCGGTGACGGCGCCATCTTCATTATAGAGCAGCCCGGCGGCGGCAAAGCCCGGATAGATCTCGACGCCAAGCGCCTCGGCCCTGGTCGCCAGCCAGCGGCAGACATTGCCGAGCGAGACGATGTAGTTGCCGTGGTTGTTCATCAGCGGCGGCATTAGGAAATTGGGCAGGCGGAACGAGCCGGCCGGGCCGAGCACCAGGAAATGATCCGCAGTGACGGGCGTCTTGAAAGGGTGGCCTTCCTCTTCGCGCCAACCGGGCAGCAGCCGGTCGATGCCGATCGGATCGACGACGGCGCCGGAGAGGATATGGGCGCCGACCTCGCCGCCCTTTTCCAGCACGACGACGGAAAGCTCGGGATTGACCTGCTTGAGGCGGATGGCCGCGGCAAGGCCGGCCGGCCCGGCACCGACGATGACCACGTCGAATTCCATGCTTTCGCGTTCTATCGCGCCCTGTCCGTCTGCGACCACGCCGTGCCTCGAAATAACCGATTTGCTCAATTGGATAGGAGGTGACAAGAGAACGCCCGTCGTCGATAAGGCGACAGGCCGTTCCGCCGCATCTCCTACATCATCACCATGCCGCCATCGCACAGGATGTTCTGGCCGGTCATGTAGTCGGAGTCCGAAGAGGCTAGGAACGCCGCGGTGCCGACGAGATCTGCCGGCACCGAATAGCGGCCGAGGGGGATGCCTACGCTGAACTCGTTGATGGCCTGGTCGGCCTTCTGCGTCAGCCCTTTGTCGATGAACTCACGGTCGAGTTGGTCCCACATTGTCGTCTTAACGACACCAGGGCCCATGCAGTTGACGTTGATCTTGTGCTCGGCGAACTGCCGGGCGGCGGCTTGGCTGAGTGCGGCTACGGCCCACTTTGAGGCGCAGTAGTGCGCGAATGCCGGATAGCTCTGCTTGGAGGCGATGGAGCTGGTGTTGATGATCTTCCCGCCCTTGCCCTGCGCGATCATCTGCTTGGCAGCTTCCTGAATGCCGATCATGACACCCATGCCGTTGACGTCCATAATCTTGCGCCAGCCCTGCTCCGTCATCTCAAGGAATGTCGCGTGCTCAATGATGCCGGCATTGTTGAACAGCACGTCGAGCTGACCAAACGTCGCCACCGTCTTCTTGATCATCGCCTGGACTTCGGCGCGGTCGGTCACATTGACCTTGATAGCGATGGTCTTGACCCCGTGCTTGCTGGCGATGTCACTCGCCACCTTCTTTGCCGCCTCTTCATTGATGTCGGCCACTGCAATGTTGGCACCGCGTTCGCCGAGTCCGTAAGCTAGGCCGGCACCGATGCCGGTAGCGCTGCCGGCGCCGGTGACGATAATGTTCTTGCCTCTCAATTGGTCAGACATGGCTCACTCCCTTTTTGACCGTTGTTGCGAATCGATTTCCGCGCGGGAACCATCCCGCGCCGCGCTTCCAGGCACGGCTAAGCTCAACCCACTGCCCGGCGGATTTCCCTAGCCGCGCCGTGGGACGCGCGCGGCAAAGGGTGGCCGTCATTTGATGAACGCGTATTTCGATCTGTCGATCGTCAGCGCGACGGCGAGGATGATGACGATGCCCTTGACGATGTCCTGCATGAAGGGATCAACCTGGGTTACGTCCATACCATTGGTCAGGATTGCGATGACCAGCACACCAAGGAAGGTCCTGTGAGGACCGCCCACGCCTCCAGATAAGGCAGTGCCACCCATGACGACCGCGGCAATCGAGTTGAGAAGCAGGCTGTTGCCGGCCGCCGGCGTTCCCGCCGCTACCTGGCCGGTGAGCATCACCCCCGCAAGACCGCAAGTGGCCCCGCATAGAATGAAGGCCAGGATCTTATAGAACGTGACAGGGACGCCGGCATTGGCGGCCACCATCTCGCCGCCCCCAAGGGCGTAGAGATATCGACCCAGCCTCGTGCGGAAGGCCACGACCGTAAACAGGATGGTCAAGAGGATGGCGAACCAGACAATATTCGGCACGCCGAAGACAGTTATGCCATTGACGACGTTGGGAAGGGTCTGGTCGTCATAGAGGATAGACTGGCCCTGCGACAGCTGGTTGCCCACACCCGTGAGAATCGACAACATGCCCAGGGTGACCAAAAAGGATGGCACACGCAGCGCCGTGATCATGATGCCGTTGGCCAAACCAACAAGGCCACCGAACGCTATGCCGACCAAGATCGCGCCGAAGGCGCCCACCTGGTCGACGGCCAGTGCCGACACCAAGCCGGCCACCGTGACCAAAGCGCCAATTGACAGATCGATTGACCCAACCAGGATCACGACCGTCTCGGCCAGCGCGACCATCAACAACACTGCCGACTGGCGTCCGATGTTGCCGGCATTTGCCGTTGAAAGAAAGAGAGGATTTACGAAGGAGAAGTAGGCGATCAGGACGATGATCGCGACAGTGGCTGGGCCAAAAGAGCGGATTTGACCGCCATTTAGACCGAGGCGGACCGGTCTCGCGTCGTTTGCGACTGCGTGCATCGCTGGGCTCCTAGAGCATTGCAGGGAGGATATCGACCTCCCGGGGTTTGGCATTCTTGGGTGTTTCGACTACGCCTGACACAAGGCCATTGCGCAGGACGATGATGCGGTTCGACAGGCCGATTAGCTCCGGCAGATTGTCCGAGACCAAAACGACGGCGGCCCCGTCTTTGGCTAGGTCACGCAGGAGCTGGTAGATGTCTTCCTTCGCGCCTACGTCGAGGCCGCGTCCCGGGTCGTCGCAGACTAAGACCTTGACGTTGTGCGCCAGCCACTTCGCGAAGACGATCTTCTGCTGGTTGCCGCCAGAAAGCGTTCGGCACATATTGGTCGGGTCGGTCGCTCGGATGCGAAGCCGACCGATCCAGCTTTCGGCGAGTGCACGGCTGCGCAAAGGCGAGATCATCGCCAGAAACCGGCGCGACACCTGCCGCAGGTTTGGCAAAGTCATATTGTTTTCGATGGTGTCGGTGCCGATGATACCCGCTGTTGACCGTTCAGCCGGCACATAGCCCACGCCGTGGCGCATCGCGTTGGAGCGAGAGCCTGGCGCCAGAGGAGCCCCGGCAATCGTGACCGTTCCCGAATCCTGTGCCTCCGACCCGGCCATAATCTTGGCGAGTGTCGATTTTCCGGAGCCGAGCACGCCCGCCACACCCAAAATCTCACCGGCGCGCAGGTCGAAAGACACGCCGCGCAGCTGACCCTCTTTCTTGACGTCGCTGACCGAAACCGCGACCCGGTCCAGCGGCTCGGTTTGGATCGCCTCGCGGTAATATTGGGCGTTGCGTTCGCGACCGACGATCGCCTGGTGAAGCGCTTTCTCGTCGACGTCGGCAACGGGACGCTGCAGCACGACCGAACCGTCCTTTAGCGCGACGACCTCCCCGCACATGCTGAAGACGTCGCCTAGCCTATGGGACACAAGCACAAAGGAGCTCTTGGAGCGCCAGCGCTTCATCCCATCGAACAGTTTCGCCGCTTCCTTGTCGGACAGTGCGCTGGTCGGCTCGTCCAGCAGAATAATGGGCTCAACGGGATAGACGCGTCCCAACGCGAAGGCCTTTGCGATTTCGACCAGCTGGCGCTGTCCAAACGACAGGCCGCCAGTGAGCACGGTGGCACTGACATCAATCTCGAGCTCGTCCAAGACTTCCCGGGCGATTTTGATCATGGTGCGCTGATTTAGAAAGCCAGCTGCCGAATACTTGCCCTCGCGACCGAGGAAGATGTTCTCGTAGACGGAAAGGCCCGCAATCAGCCCCTGCTCCTGGAATACCGTCGCAATGCCGTGCCGTGCCGCGTCCGAAGGATGCCCGAAACCGACATGTTCGCCGTTGATGGCGATCGAGCCATGGTCTGGTTTCACCGTCCCGTTGATGATGGACAGCAATGTCGACTTGCCGGCGCCGTTTTCGCCGACAAGACCCAAGATACCAAAGCGCTCCAGCGTGAAGCTGACGGAAGACAGCGCCTTGGTCCCCGGATAGGACTTGCTGATGTCGCGCAGTTCCAATGCGGGCGGCGCGACCCGGCCGGCCGGGGTGATCCCCGGACGGCTGGCAACGGTCGCTTCAAGCTGCATAGAAGGGCCCGGATTTGTAGTGATCCGCATACATCTTGGTGGCCTTGGCAAGCTGATCAGGCCAGTCCGGAGCATTGTAGGCAGCGTTGAGCTTCGCCTCGCCCTTCGCGCCGTTCCAATGCACCTTCGGATCGATCGGCACGATCTTGTTCTGCGGATCCCAATCATTGGGCGACAAGGTTTTGCTCATCTTCTTCCAATCGAAGGGGAGTTCCGCAGCCTTGTAGATGTCCTGATAAATCTTGCCGGCATTTTCGGCGGTGGCGGTTGGCGAGCCGGTATAGATCAAACGTTCCGGCAGGCTAGGTTTCCAGCCGTTGAAGGCGTCGAACAGCATGGTCGCGGCCGTGCCGGCCATGAAAGGCGGCAGGGCAAGGTTGGTAGCGACGAGATTGCCGCCCTTGGCAACCTCCTCGACAGCCTGCGGAATCCCGTCCACGCTGGCGACCTTGATGTGCGACAGATCCTTGCGCTCTTGAATGACGCTAAGAACGCCGATCGCCTCGTCGTCGTTCTGGGCGAAAACGCCCTTCATATCCGGATGAGCCGTGACCATGGAAAGCATGACCTGGCGCGACTTTTCACGTTCCCAGTCCCCCCGCAGACCTCCAGCGATCTGGATACCGGGGAACTCGGCTGCTGCCTTCATCAGGCCGGCGCTGCGCGCAACATCGGTCGGCGTCGCGAGCCCCTTGATGTGGACGACCTTGCCTTCACCGCCGATCGACTTGAACAGCACCTTGGCCGACTGGTAGGCCGCCTCCACCGAGTCCGGTGTCTCGTAGGCGATGAAATAATCGCCGACGTCGGACGGCGTAAACCAGTCCGGGATTTCCCAGCAGCACTGATAGTAGATCTTGTTTTCTTGGCAGAGCTTGGCGACCAGCGGAGTTTCACCCGCCGACACCACGGTGCTGACCAGCATGTTGACGCCTTGCGTGGGCAGACCCCGGACCTGAGCCATTTCGCGGACGGCGTCGTTGTTGTGAATGAGATCCACGGGATCCTCGAGGCCGAAGGCGTTCGTAGACGACTTGTAGCCGGCCGCGAAAGCCGCCCAGAAGCTGATCTGCAGGCCGGCGAAGTTCGCGGCCGCCTTGCCGGGTACGCCGGCCTTTGCAGTGGTGGCAAAGCCGAAGTCGGCGGCGCCCATCGGGATCGCTACGCCAGCGGTTGCGGCGAGCTGTAAAAAGACGCGCCGGCTCAGTGGATCCTTAAGACCCATGCCGGCTGCCAATAGTTTCTCCTCATCAGAAATTCGAGCCATGTCATCCTCCCTGGCCACACAGTTCCGTGAGCATGGAAACGCCAGGCAGCGATCAGAGTCAAGATTAATTATCGATCGATAACTAAATAATTTATCGAACGATAAGCAGCCGACACTGAGCTTTTAAACCATTCGGCATGGCTGCCTCAGTGACGAGTGGCGCGCCTCCCCTTCGGTGAGGAACACATCATCCTCATGACATTGCCGTCGTGGCTTTCGCCCGCTGGGAGAAACCCAGCTTCGCGAGCCCGACCCGGAGTTCCGGACAACTCATGAAGAGACGCCACAGGAGCCCGCTCCGGTAGTTCTCGATCATGGCCACGATCGGCCCCTGATCGATCGCGAGATAGGAGTCCGCGTACCAATCCATCGCCGGGCTGAATGCGTCCCTGAAGCCATACTCGCCCCAGAGCCGGTTGCCCCGCGAAGCGAAGTGGCGAAGCGCCCGCTGGCATTCCACCGGGGCATAAGGAAAGGAGCTAAGGGCGCCGGACGGAGTAATCACGCCATGGTCGCAGTCCGGAGCATGCGCGACATACCCTTCGATACTGTCGCTCGCGGTTAGCCCCCAGCATTCGGCACTATAGCCGTCGAACTTCTCGGGATTGCGGATGCAGTGCGCCTGGTTGACGCGCGCATAGGCGACGTTCTGATGCCAATAGTCGGCATAGCGGTCCCGAAGACCCCTCGGGTCGAGGCCAAGGAAGGAATAGTGCGAGAAAAAAAGGGGGCCGCCATGATCCGGCCCGAGGGGCAGCGGTATGCCATCAAAACAGCGGCCGTTGGCGAAGGATCGACCCGCCGTCCAACCGTGGTGATAGACACTCGGCTCAATCGGATGCCGTGGAGCCGATGCGGCGAGGATGAATGTAATCAGGCACTCGTTCCAGCCGTGGATTGGGAGGTCCATCGCCCATTCGTGCACCGGGCTCCAATGCCAAAGGAGCGTATCGGAGCCGTGGTTGTACCAGTCCCATTCGACTTCCGACCACAGAGTGTCAATGAGGTTGCGTAAGGCGCGTTCCTTGGCGTCCGACCCCCGAAAATATTGCCGTGCCGAAAGAAGCCCCACCATCAGATATGCCGTCTCGACAATGTCGCCGCCGTCGTCGAGACGACTGAAGGGTATGGTTTGGCCGCTGTCGCCGTCCATCCAGTGGGGAAAGGCGCCATGGTGGCGTTCGGCCTCGCCGAGAAAGCACACCATTGTAATCAGGCGATCGAGGGCGGCTTGCCGGCCGATCCATCCGCGCTCGACGCCAGCAAGAACCGCCATGATGCCGAAGCCGGAACCGCCGGTCGTGACGACATGTGGTGTCGCGTTGCTCCGCTCTCGGGCGAGGCCGCTCGTCGGATGGCCAAACTCCCAGAAATATCGGAGCGTCTGTCGCTGTACGGTATCGAAGATCTCGTCCAAAGACGCATCCGGGCGAGGGGCGCCGTCGTGCTTACGGCCGATGAATATCCTGTGCGGCGTTTCGATCGCGACCGGAATGACGTGCGCGTCTCCGCCGCCGGGGCGGCTGGGGTTCGGTCCCTGGTCCGGGGACTGCCAATTGCGATCAGCTTGGAGCGCGCGCCCCCGCGTGTACCGCAACCGGCATTGCGGTGTTGAAACCGATGTCTGTCCCTTAGAGGTGCCGCCCAAGAGGTCGGTGTTCTGGGCTTGTCTGCAGCTAAACTGAGAGCGCCGATCCCCTGCCAACGGCACGCATGCGTGCGGCGGCCGCAAGGCATTGCTTTCTAACAGCGCGATCGGGTCAGTATCTGTTCGCAGGGAGTTCAGCAACATGGCTCGCGCCGTCTTTAGCTTTCCAGGTCAGTATAATTTGCCGGCGAGGAACCCGTCGGCTCATCGGCTCCTTGAGACCCATGCCGGCGGCCAACAGTTTCTCCTCACGAGCCATCTCATCCTCCCTGGCCACACAGTTCCGCAGTTATGGAAACGCCAGCCGGTGACCAGAGTCAAGGCTAATTATCGATTGATAACTAATTTATTTATCGAACGATAAGCAAAGACCTTCCGAGCTTGGGACGAGTTGACGACCAAGGCATATTTCGCCGGCGGCCATTCCGTGGGGGAATAAGCGAAATGCAAAGTTGGTAGCTAGCAAACTGATCGGCTGGCGGATCAATGGGCGGGCCTGGAGCCCGATATCGAATTGCGGCCCTGGTCGGGCAGCTCAGGGTGGCCGCCGCCAAACAAGAGAGGAAACGACGATGACTGTCTACGCCGTGTTCGCCCGTGACGAAATGACGAACCAAGCCGAATTCGACACCTACAGTGAGATGGTTCCGGACGCGAATGTTGGGCATCCGCTCAAGCCGCTCGCTGTGTACGGCCAGCACGTGACGCTGGAAGGACCTTCGATCGAGGGGGCCGTTATCCTAGAATTCCCGACGATGGAAGCTGCCACGGCTTGGTACAATAGCCCGGCCTACCAGACGGCCGTCAAACATCGGCATGCGGCCGCGAAGTACCGCGCCTTCCTGGTCGAAGGCCTCTGACCAACCCTAAGCCGAATAGCGTTTGTTTAATGTCGCTAACCGGTAATTGGTTAGACAGCACCAGGAGATGGGCATGGGTATCATGGATGGCACTGTCGCCATTGTCACCGGGGCTGCACAAGGCATGGGCGAGGGTCAGGCCAGGATGCTTGCCGGCCGCGGTGCTCGTGTGATCATAGCAGATATGTCCGCCGATGCCGGCGAGGACGCCGTGACCCGCATTCGGGCCGGCGGCCATGCTGCCGATTTCGTTCAGCTCAACGTTGGTGACGCCGACAGCTGGGGCGCGGCCCTTGAGTTTACATTGTCGAAGCACGGTCGGGTCGATACGCTGGTCAACAATGCCGGGATTTACCTGCGTGCGTCGCTCGACGAGACGACTGTCGAGCAGTTCGATCGCCTCTTCGCAATCAATGTGCGCGGCGTCTTTCTTGGTTGCAAGACGGTCGTCCCCGCCATGCGGTCCGGCGGCGGCGGAACAATCGTCAACGTGGGTTCCATCGCCAGCTTCGTGGCTTACACATCCGGCGTAAGCGCCTACAGCGCCACCAAGGGCGCTGTACAGATGCTGACGAAGGGGTTGGCCGCGGATCTGGCCAAGGATGGAATCCGCGTCAACGCTGTTCACCCTGGTGTTGTCAAAACGCCGATGTCGGCGAAGCTCCTTGATGATCCGGAGGCCAGGCGGCAACTGCTTGGCAGCACCCTGCTCGGGCGTGCAGCTGAGATCGACGAGATCGCCGAAGCCGTGGTTTTCATGGCTTCGCCCGCATCGTCCTTCATGACTGGATCAGATCTGATAGTCGACGGCGGGTTTACCGCCGTTTAGCGACTGAGCGCACGAACCCGGATCAACCCATAACGCTGGCGAAGTCGAGGCCTACGTCTAGCGCTGGTGCACTATGGGTGATCCAACCAATGGAAATGAGGTCTACGCCCGCGGCGGCAATGGCGGGTGCGGTCTCGGTCGTTATGCGCCCTGAAGCTTCGGTTATCGCCCGTCTCGCCACCAGTGCGACCGCCCTCCGGAGATCCTCCGTGTGCATGTTGTCCAGCAGGATGGCATCTACGCCCACACTGAGCGCTTCCTCCAGCTGATCAAGGCTGTCTATATCTATCTTCACCAAGTGCGCTGCCGCCGCGCGTGCACGCCTCAGAGCCGGCCCAACGCCCCCTGCGAGAGCGATGTGGTTGTCCTTGATCAGGATGGCGTCGTCGAGACCGAAGGGGGTGATTGACGCCGCCCCCGCGCGTACCGCGTACCTTTCTATCGTGCGGAGCCCGGGTGTTGTCTTGCGGGTGCATGCAATCTGCGCCTTGTGCTCAGCGACAGCCTCGACCAGCTCCGCCGTCGCGCTCGCAATACCACTGAGCCGGCACAGAAGATTTAGTGCGACCCGTTCCGCCCGCAGCATAGGCGCCGCAGGACCCTCCACGATTGCAATCACAGATCCCCATTCAACTGCACTGCCATCGGGCACGACAACGGAAAAGTCCAAGCGAGGATCCAGCAGGCGGAACGCCATCGCCGCGAGATCCACACCAGCGACCACACCCGGCTCGCGGGCAACCATGCGCATCGCGGCTAGGCACTCGAAGCAATGACTGCCCCAGTGGTGATATCACCGCCTCGGCCGAGATCTTCCAGGAGTGCCGACCTTACGATCGGTTCGATCAGCAGGGCCGATAAAGGAACCAATCGTGCACTCACACGCGCCTCGCAATTGGTTGTGCAGCCGCTACCTCATGAGCCATCGCAAGCGTCGCCGCCCAATCAAGAGAAGACCGGAGGCTCGGTTCTCCGCGTAGCGGAAAATCGCTTCGGAAATGCGCCCCGCGACTCTCCATGCGGTTGAGCGCCGAGACAGCGATCATGAGCCCGACCATGGCTGGATCCGCGGCCGGCCCCCCCGCTAGGGCCAGAGGCAGCAGGTCGGAAACTGCTTCAACAAGACCAGAACGGTCGCGCTCTAGCCCAAGCGCCTGCGATAGGATTGGGCGCGCCAACGCGGGGTCGGAAGGGAACGGCGAGTAGAAGCGCTGTGTGCTAGGTCGCGCCGCCGGTAAATCCTCGCCTGCCACCCCCCGGGCCACGATCTGCGCGAAAACGATAAGTTCAAGTAGCGAATTGCTGGCCAAACGGTTGGCCCCATGCAATCCGGTGCAGGCTACTTCGCCGCAGGCCCAAAGACCGCGCACCGACGAACGACCTTCTATATCCACAGCCACGCCGCCCATATGATAGTGGACGGCTGGTCGGACCGGGATCGGCTCGTTCTCTGGATCGATACCGGCAGCCTGACAGGCGGCGAAGATTTCGGGAAACTTCCGGCTAAAACTAGAGCCCGGCCTGCGCCGGCCATCGAGGAAGGTGCGACGGCCCCGGCTCGCACGTTGCCAAACAGCTCGCGCCACGACGTCCCGTGGCGCCAGTTCGCCTCCCGGAATGCTTGCCATGAAATGGACGCCAAGGTCGTCGATGAGCGAGGCCCCCTCACCCCGAACTGCCTCACTTATTAGGGGTAATGGTCGCGTCGAGGTAGCAAGCGCCGTCGGATGATATTGGATGAATTCGAGGTCGGCGAGCACCGCCCCAGCATGCGCGGCTAGCGCTAGTCCTTGACCAAAACACTCGAGCGGATTCGTTGTCGCTTCAAATAACCCGCCCACCCCGCCGGTTGCTAAAATGACGCGCGAGGAGCGAACAGTCGCCGCCCCGTTCGGACCGGCAATTACGACCCCTTGGACAACATTCTCCTCCACGATTAAGCGGCGCGCTTCGTAGGGTACCAGCGTCGTGATCGAAGGCGTGGATTGAACGGCTTTCACGAGGGTCCGCATGAGCTCCCGGCCGGTACGATCGCCGTCGGCATGGACGATGCGTTGGCGTTGATGTGCCGCTTCAAGACCGAGCCGAAAGTGCCCATCGCCATCTCGGTCGAATTCAGCGCCGAGATCGACCAGTGCGCGGATGGCACCAGGACCCGCTTCGGTCACAAGGCGAGCAACGTCTGGGTCAACCAGACCATCGCCCGCCGCGATCGTATCCTGAAAGTGAAGGACCGGATCGTCATCGACAGCCAGACTTGCAGCTATGCCGCCTTGTGCCAAGGCGCTCGAGGCCGCGGTTCCGAGCGGCGCCTTCGAGATCAAAAGCACGGGCATCGGAGCCAACGCCAGCGCGGTTGCCAGGCCGGCTGCTCCGCCTCCGATGATTACCGTTCGATCGGCATAAGCAGCAAATTGGGCGATCATAGCGCCAGCATTCTCTCGACCGCGAGCCTCGCGCGCTCCGCGACAGATGTCTCGACCTCAACAATGTGCTGGTTTCGCTCAAGCGCCGCCCTAATGTTGGAGAGCGTGATCCGCTTCATGTGCGGACATAGGTTGCAGGGTCGAATGAAATCGATCGACGGATGCTCGACCGCCACATTATCGCTCATCGAACATTCGGTTAGAAGCACGACACGAGGCGGGCTGTGCATTTCAACATAGCCAGACATGGCTGCAGTCGAGCCCGTGAAATCGGCAGCGGCGACAACGTCAGGGGGACATTCTGGATGTGCGAGAACGACAACGCCGGGGTAGTCCTCTCGGAGTTGGCGGACCTCGGCCGCGGTGAAAAGCTCGTGGACCTCACAGTGTCCTGCCCACGAAAGAACCTCGACGTTGGTCTCAGCGGCGACGTTGCGAGCAAGATATTCGTCAGGCAGCATGATAACGCGCGGCGCGCCGAGCGACTCCACAACCGACTTCGCATTGCCAGATGTACAGCAAATATCGACCTCCGCCTTAACTGCGGCTGAAGTGTTGACATAGGCGATGATCGGCACGCCAGGGTGTGATTGTCGCAGCAGGCGCACGTCGGCGGCCGTGATAGACTCGGCCAGCGAGCATCCAGCCTGGACATCGGGAATGAGCACCGTCTTTTCTGGCGCCAGGATCTTGGCGGTCTCCGCCATGAACACAACGCCGGCCAGCACAATAGTGCCTGCTTGTACCGACCTGGCATGACGTGCCAAGGCAAGGCTGTCGCCGACAAAGTCGGCAACGCAATGGAATATCTCGGGCGTCTGATAGTTGTGCGCCAGGATGACCGCGTCGCGTTCGCGCTTAAGGCGCAAGATTGCGTCGATATCGTCGGCGAAAGCAGGCCATTCAATGGCCGGTATCACACTGCGCACGCGCTCATAGAGCGGCGCCGTGCGCGCAAGAACTTCGGTAGAAACGGTCATTGGTTGGACCAGTATTTGTTGAAGGTCGCCTGCCGAGCAGCGCGGGGCCGGCGGGAGCGAACGTCGCTAGGCATGCACCTTAGGCCAGCACGCGCTGTCGGGGCCGCACCGGAGTGCCGGCGCAGCCCCGGAGGATTCTACTTTTTCTGTTCGGGTGTGCCATCCACGGCCGCGTTGAAGCCGATCTCAGGCGTCTCGGCCGAGTAGATTTCCGTGAACCACGCCGGATTGCTTACCTGCTTGGGCGTAAAGGTGTTGCAACCGTCGGCTAGTTCCTGCCAAGAACCGCCCTTGCACAGCTTCACATTCTCGGGCGTGACGATCGGCAGCGGAACGAATGCGTCGTGAGGCGGCTCTTTGCCGTTCTCCAGCAGTTCAAGAGCACGCTTCAGCTGCAGACCACCCTGGTAGAGCGGTGCACCGTATGACATCGCGCGCAGCCCCATCGCGCGATAGGCGCCCGACGCGCCTTCGACCTCAGTGCTCGCCGGCAACATCTGGATACGCACACCGTTGAAAGCCTCGTCCGTGCACGGCACCTTGTCCTTGTCGGCTATGCCTGCCTCATCCTGCATCATCGCGGCGGCCATGCAGCCAACTTGGGCCCACACGCCATTGATCTCGCTCCAAGGATGCGTTGCGATGACCTTGGAGAGTTCCGAGCGAGCAGTCGCCTGGCTCCACATGCCGTTGACGGTGGCGATGATCTTGACGTCGGGATGTTGGGCGAACACCTTCATGGCGGATTGGTTACGGATCGTATCCGTAGATGTTCCAGGCACGCCGGTGACCATCACTATATTGCCTTTGCCGCCGATCTCCTTGACCAACCATTCAGCTGTCTTGGTGCCCATCTCGGCTTCGTCAATGGTCAGATTGTAGGCACAGGGTTCGGTGACCGCTGCTTCGTAAGTGAAAATCTTTACGCCCTTGGCGCAGGCAGCCTTGATCGTCGCGTTCAGAGCGGTCGGCGATATCGGGAACATCACGATGGCGTCAGCGCCGGACTGGACCATTGCGTTGATCTGCTGGATTTGAGCCTGCGCATTCGTGCCTGCGACTTGAGTAGCGAACTCAACCTTGTCGGAATAGAACTTGGCCATCGCAGCGACGATGTTGCCGGATTCCGTCTGCCAGTCATTACCGACGTAGCTCATGCTGAGGAAGATTTTGTAGGGCGGTCCCTTCGCCTCGGCTCCTTGGGCCATCAACGCGGTACCACCAAGGCCGATCAGCGCTGCGACAGCGCCCTTGGCCAGAATTGACACCAATCTACCGATCATATTCGTCTCTCCCTTTTGCTGTTTTTTAGCCTGCGCCCCAAGCCTGATGCCCGCCCGTTTCGGCGCATTGAAACGGTTCGGCCACCGACGGCCGCGGCTTTTGGCGCACGGCCACGCCCCTCGCCCGCGCGTGAGTCGAAGAGTTCCACGGTGGTGCAAGTCTTTCGCGCTACGGCACCGCCGCCGCGTCTCGCTATTCTCTAGGTGCCGTTCCCTGCACGGTATGCCTCCCGCCTGGTACGCTCCATTAATTATCGATTGATAACTTAATGCGCAAAAAATGTCAACGATGATCCACCTCTGTCGGGTCAGCTCGTGCTGGAAAGAGGTGACCGCCGGCTTACAACCCACGCAGTTCTGAAATTGGGTGTTCTTGCCAGCAAAGCGGCAACGTCGCCGACGCGTTACTTGACCACGCGATCCCCAAACCCGTCAGGGCAGCGTGTAGGCGGTCTTGATCACCGTGTAGAATTCGCGTGCGTAGGCGCCTTGCTCCCGCGGCCCATAGGAGGACTCTTTGCGGCCGCCAAAGGCGACGTGGTAGTCGACGCCAGCCGTCGGTACATTGACCATCACCATGCCGGCAGCGGAACGCCGCTTGAAGTCATGCGCATATTTGAGTGACGTCGTGCATATGCCGGACGAGAGGCCGAACGGTGTGTCGTTCGCGATCTGGACAGCTTCCTCGTAGGTGCTCGCGCGTATAACGCTGGCCACCGGGCCGAAGATCTCCTCGCGATTGATGCGCATGTCGTTCGTGGTCTCAGTGAACAGCGCGGGCGACATGTAATAACCGTCGCGATCGCGCTTGAGCTTTTCTCCGCCAAGTGCGAGGTGGGCGCCACCATTCTTGCCGACCTCGATATAGCTGATGTCCTGCTCCAGCTGATCAGAGCTCACCACCGGTCCTATCTCGCTGCCCGGGTCGAGCGCGTGCCCAATTTTGAGGTGGCCAATGCGGTCGATCACCGCTGCGACGAACCTGTCATGAATACCGTTCTGTACGATCAGCCGGCTAGAGGCCGTGCATCGCTGGCCGGTGGCAAAGTAGGCGCCGTTCACCGCGACCGACACGGCAACGTCGAGATCGGCGTCGTCGAGCACGATCAGAGGGTTTTTGCCTCCAAGTTCGAGCTGAACCTTCTTGCCGGTTCGGACACAGTCAAGCGCGATCCGTCGACCAGTAGCAACCGAGCCTGTGAAAGTGACGGCCCTAACCTTGGGCGATGCTACGATCGCACCACCGATTTCCGATCCGCTGCCCATCACCAGGTTGAAAACACCCTCGGGCAGGCCGGCGCGGGAAATGATATCCGCGAGCGCCCAGGCCGAAGCCGGAACGATACCGGCCGGCTTGAATACGACCGTGTTGCCGTAGGCCAAAGCTGGCGCGATTTTCCAAGCCGGAATGGCGATTGGGAAGTTCCACGGCGTGATAATGCCGACCACACCTTCCGGCTCACGCGTGACCTCGACCTCTACTCCAGGACGCACCGAAGTCACTTTCTCTCCGTTAAGGCGAAGCGCCTCTGCGGCGAAGAACTTGAAGACACGACCGGCGCGGATGACTTCACCAATTCCATCAGCCAGGATTTTGCCTTCCTCACGTGAAAGCAGCGCGCCGAGTTCCTCCCGACGGGCCAGGATCTCTGTCCCGATTTTGTCGAGCGCGTCCGCACGCACCTCAGGACTAACGCGTGCCCAACCCTCAAAAGCGGCCGAGGCGGCATCGGTCGCTTGTTCGACGGCATCCTGGCCTGCCAGTGTATAATTTCCGACGACATCGGACAGGTCGCTTGGGTTTACGTTATCGGCGCTCGAGCGGCCGGCAAGCCATTCACCCGCGATGAAGTTATTATGGATGGTCAACGTTCAAACTCCAGGGCAACGACACAGGGCAAAGCGCGATACCGCGCGTCCCGCACACAGGGATGATTGTGTGGGAAAACGGGGGGGCGCATCACGCCTCCCCATCGCTTCTAGCGAACTGCTGCAGCGATCAGCCGGCGAGCCGCGGCCTCTCGGCCTCGCGCTCGAAGGCGAAGCCGGCATAGTTACTCTCTGCTGCATCCCTGCACTTTTCGAGATAAAGGGGAACGCCGCCCGTAAAATTCAGGCTCTCACGCCGCTTGCCTGGGATATTGGCGCCCATGTACCAGGAGTCGGCCTTGGGGATCAGGCTTTGCTGGACCGTGTCATCGACGAATTGCGCCCAGGCCGCGTCAGCCTCGAGTGTCGACTCGCAGTGCGTATAGCCGTTTGCCAGTATATGCTTGAAGAGGTTGACCAGGATTTCACCCTGGTACTCCGCTGAGCTCGGGCCGTTCCAAAACCCGGCCGGGCTCTGGGGACCATAAAGCCAGAAGAAGTTCGGGAACCCGGCCGCCGAGATACCAAGCTGGGTACGGATGCCGTCCTTCCAGTACTCATTCATGGTCAGCCCATCCCTGCCGGTGATTGTCATATTTCTGATGGCACCCGATACAGCATCAAAGCCGGTCGCATAGGCGATGATGTCGACTTCGAATTCGCCTTCGGTGGTGACGATGCTGTTTTCCGTGATGCGCAGGATCGGAGTCTGTCGTGTGTCGACCAACGTGGCATTGTCACGATTGAAGATCTCGAAATAGCCATTTTCCAGGGAGCAGCGCTTGACGCCGAAGGGATGCACTGGGTTGGTCGGCGCAAGCATCTCCGCGATCTTCGGATCCTTCACCCGCTTGCGGACCTTGTCGCGCCAGAAGTTGTAGGCTTCCGTATTGATTTTCTCGTCGGAGAAGATGTCATAGTAATTGCCAAGCCAGAATGTGAACCCTTCGCTGTTCCACAGCTTCTCCCAAGTTGCCTGCCGCTCTTCGGGAGTTGCGTCGGCGCCCGCCGTCTCTATCAAGCCGAAATCAAAGCCGCCAAAGGTATGGGCGCGCCGCTCGAAGCGTGCAGGATAATCCTTCTTCAGCTCGTCCTGCATCTCGACTGTGTACTGCACCTGGTCCATCGGCAGGCAGGTGTTTGGCGTGCGCTGGAAGACCACCACTTCGCTGGCTTCCTTGGCCGCCTCCTGAGCCACCTGGACCCCCGTGGCGCCTGTCCCAATCACTGCCACACGCTTGCCTTTGAAACTCAGTCCTTCCTGGGGCCACAGGGCGGTGTGGTGCGCGTGTCCCTTGAAGCGCTCGACTCCTTCATATTTTGGTGTGTAAGGCGGCGAGCTGGTGCCTGTGGCGAGGATGACGTAACGTGCGGTCATCGTCTCACCATCCTGGAGCTTCAGTGTCCAGTAATTGCCGTCCTCGTTGTAGGTCACTGCGCGGACCCATGAGCCGAGCTTGACGTCCTTCTTGAGGTTCCACTTCTTGTCAACGTAGTCGAAATAGGTCCGCAACTCTGCCCAACCTGGATATTGCTGGCTCCAGTTCCAATCCCGCCACAATTCCGGATCGGAGTATTCATAGATCGGAACATGGGTGTCTACGCGCGCGCCAGGGTAGCAGTTCCAGTGCCAAATACCGCCAATGTCCTGCCCGGCATCGACGACGCGTACGGACAAGCCGAGCTTTCGCAGGTGATGGAGCTGGTACAGTCCTGCGAAACCCGCTCCCACGACTATGACATCAAGGTCGGTTTTCCCCCCGATGCCGGCATCGCTGATTGTGTTCTGCTGCTGGATGGTCGCCATGAAACTCCCCATGGTGCATTGTTGAAGTTGCCCGCTGACAGGTGTCAGACGGCACGATTGGGTCAGAGTCGGTAGAAGGCTTCAGCGGTGCCGTAGAAGAGGTCATCCTGCTCGTCATCTGAGTAACGGGCCGCGATTTTTTTGAAGGCGTTCCAGAGCACATCGTAGGAGATCGCGTTTTTCTCCACTGGGAAGTTGCTCTCGAACATGCAGCGCTTCGTACCGAAGGCACCGATGACGTGGTCGTAGTAGCGGCTCTGCGCTGCCACGATCTGATCCGACGTTGGGGCCTCGTTGGACCCTTCGAAGCCGAACCCCTGCCAAGGCATCAAGAGTCCGCCGAGCTTGACCGTCACGTTTGGACATGTGGCGAGTTCGGCCATGTCCCGGGCCCAGTCTCGGAAGACTTCCTCTCGCCGGCCGGCATAGGGTCCAACGCCAAGAGGCGAACCCATATGGTCGAGGATGATCCGAGCCCCCGGAACGGCGCGCGCTAACGCCGTCAGGTGCTTGATGTGAGGATGGTAGAGCCAAGTCTCGTAAACAAAGTCCATGTCCTGCAGGACGCGAACGCCTTCCTGGAACTTGGGGTTGAGGTAGAGTGTCCCCTCCTCAACGCCGTCCATCGACATGACTTCCGCTGCGGCGTCCCAGGGCGCCATCTGGCGGATGCCTTTGAAGAGCTTGCTCGCGGCTGCGTGGGCCTCGATGACATCGCGCACGCGGGCGCCCAGTCGCAGCTCGGCAGCGGATACAATTCCGCAGACATGGGCTTTGCTAACGTCAGCACGGGCGGCGCTTGCGATCCTGTCGACCCATTCGGTCTCCCCTACAGACCGCAATTCTTCGGGCCCGTCAGTGCGGTAGCCTTGCCAGCATTGCAAGAAGACGGTTTTTTCGACTCCGTGACCTGTCGTGTCGCGCCACAGATCATCGAGATCATAGTAGGGAAAGGGCTGATCGGGCACGAAGAAGTGCTGATGCGGGTCGATGACCCGCCGCATCGGATCGATGATCTCCTCAGCCGTTGTGGAGAGCCAATTCTCCCTGACGACGATCGCCAATTCGCATCCTCCGCTTAGGGCAAAGCGTTCCCGTGTCGCCGCAGGCAAGCTTGCAGCGCATCGCATTGCCATCTTCCTCTTTCCACCCGCTTGGGGTGCGCTCCTCGAAACCTTGGCAACCAAGGCGGCACAAATCGCTTGCGACAAGCGCGCCAGAGCCGCCACCAAGAGTGGCGACTGTCCCGGCATCCGAGATGCCCTGCTACGACGGTCTTGTGCGCAGCGGCTCGTATCCTCGTCGAGCCACTAGTTATCGATCGATAACCTAAAGTGGATATGCTGTCAATTAGTTTGCGTAGCACTCGTGCCGTCGCACTTACGGAAGCGGGCGCCGAATATCTTGCTCGCTGTGAAATGATCCTTGCGGCGCTCGATGAGCGCGGAGCACACTGCGCGCGGCACGGGAGAACTTCGCGGCGCGGATAGCAGCTTCCCACAGCATGGCCGACAGGACTTTTGATACCGAGACTTCGTTAACCAGCATCCAAAGTTGCGTATCGAATTCATGTTGGCGGATGCGCAGCACGACCTCGTTGGCGATTCCGTCGACGTTGCAATCGGGACTGGTCAACTGAGCGACAGCTCCATCGTCGCGCGGAAGATCGGAGACAGCGCATCATGTCTTGGTGGCATCGCCGACTTACCTCAAGATTGCAGGGTGCACCGCTCGCGCCCCAAATATCTGATCCGGCACAGCATCATCATGGCACCTGCTGGACGCGGCCACGAAGCGTGGACGTTCCGGAAAGAAGGCAAAGTCAAAACTGCAGGGGTCGGCCGCCTTTTTCGTCTACGCGATTGAGGCGGCGGCCGCTGCCGCCGTGGCGGGCCTCGGCATCCTGTCGACTGGCCAGAGAAGCGTGCAGAGGGAACTTGCGTCTCGCGATCTGGTGCGCGTCCTGCCTCATTGGGCAATGGGGTCAGGATACATT
The DNA here is from genome assembly GCF_006442395.1 of Mesorhizobium sp. B2-3-5. NCBI lineage: Bacteria > Pseudomonadati > Pseudomonadota > Alphaproteobacteria > Hyphomicrobiales > Phyllobacteriaceae > Mesorhizobium > Mesorhizobium sp. B2-3-5. The sequence continues at coordinate 23,311 of NZ_VFVX01000024.1, forward strand.
AGCGTCATCTTGCCTGCGGGGAGGTCGGCTAAACCCTCCGCACGGGCCTTCGCGAACTTTGCCGCCGGGTGATCGCTGAGATTGAGGCGGCATTCTTATGGGAGGCTTAGCTCACGCGCCACTTAGACCGGACGATGAACGTGTTGTGTCGCCATGGTTAGGAAGGCTCACCCTTCCCAGATCCCGTCGCCGGATCAGATGCGAATGCGAGGCGCCGCCCGCGCATCGGCCGGGCCGATAGGAGAGTAAACGTCCGGAGCCGAACCATTTGGCGCGACTCCGGACGATACACGTCAGGCCGCGATCTTAGCCCTCTTGAGAGCGGGCAGCATGTCCTCCGGCTCGGGACGACGGGTGTAGTCAGGATTGACCTCGGCGTACAGGATCGTACCGTCCTGGCCGATGACGTACCGCGCCGGCATTGGCAGGGTCCATTCCGGATCATCGTTGAAGCTCGGCAGGTCGTTCTTCAGGTTCTTGTAGAGGTCGACCAGATAGTCGGGCAGCTTGAACTTGAGACCAAAAGCCTCGCCGACCTTGCCCTTTTCATCCGACAGGATCGGGAAGGTCAGGTTGTTCTGGCGCGTAGACTTGCGGCTGTTGGGCGCCGTCTGCGGCGAGATGGCGACGAGGCTGGCGCTGAGCTTCTGGAATTCCGGCAGCGCTTCCTGGAGAGCCTGCAGCTCCATGTTGCAGTACGGGCACCACACGCCACGATAGAAGCTGAGGATCAGCGGTCCCTTCTTCAGCAGCTCCTTGGAGGAGACAGGATTGCCGTCAGGATCGTTGAGGGTGAATACCGGAGCCTTGTCGCCGACGCCCTTGGCGCGCTCGGCCTGGCCGTTCGCCTTGAGCTCCGCCGTCGCACGGTGCATCACTTCGATGACCGAGTAGGGAACATTGTAAGGCGGCTTACCGGCCTCGAAATCGGCTTTGAAGGCGTCGAGCTTTGCCTGAAGTGTCATGGATTGAGGTCCTTTCGTGTTGATGAATTTGGCCGGATCGCCGCCGCGTGATGTCACGGTTCGAACAGGGCGGCGAACCGATCGGGATTGAGACTAAGACCGCCCACTTGGTAACTGTAGGGAGGAGGCTGGCATTATGACTATTCCGTTAGGGAATGGCCGAAGCTTAGTCTGGCCCCTGCCCCCCGTTTGCAGACAATGGAAGAGCAAATGGTCTCGGCGCATAGGCCGATCGCGCCAACGCGATTGGTACGAAAATCAGAACGTCGCCGACCTGATCAGGCCGGCGGCACTAGCGCCGTTACCCGTTCAATGGCGCGCCTAACAGCGGGCCGACCAGCAACCTTTTCGTACCAATGCGCAATGTTCGGCGTATTTGCAAAATCAATGCCGGCAAACTCGCGCCGCCAAAGCCAACCGAAATGCGTGATGTCGGCGATGCTGAAATCGGGACCGGCAACAAACTCCGATTTGGCCAGCGCCGCTTCCAATACCGCAAGGACACGTTCTGACTCTGTCTGAAAGCGGGCTATGGCAAAGGGAATTTGCTCCGAAGCCTGCCGCTTGAAGAAGCCAAGCTGACCTAAGGCCGGTCCGATTCCCGTAAGGTGAAAGAGCATCTGCTCGAATACGCGCGCACGACCGAAGCGATCCAGGGGCAACAATCGACTGGTCTTCTCAGCCAAATAGATCAAGATCGCGCCAGATTCACTGAGGGTGAAAGGCGCGCCGTCCGGCCCGTCGGGATCGACCAAAACCGGGACCTTCCCGTTGGGATTGATCGCCAAATAGCCGGGTTGCTTCTGCTCCCCCTTGCGCACGTTGACCGCCTCGATTTCGTAGGGCAGGTCAAGCTCTTCCAACGCGATCGGCACCCGCACACTGTTCGGTGTTGAGAAGGCAAAAAGCTTTATCATGGATTCCTCTTCGAAGATCGTTGATGGGTGATAGCTGGCCGACCGTGCCAGCGTGTCGGCAGCCGCTCGTGGACTGGTCGGGATGGATGCTGGCGGCGCTCCAAACGCGTCAGCATCTTCAGACATGCAATAATGTCGAGCGGCTCAAGGCGGCTCGTGTAGTCGATGTTCACGTAGGAAAGGGCAATCTCTCCCGTCCAATCAACGACATAAGTCGCGGGAAGTGGCCGCAGCCAACTGTCCGGCTGACCGACCGGGGGCTTGCGCCCGGCCATCGTGTAGATTGGCCGAATTTCGTCGGGCACCGAATAGGCAATGCCGCAGCGTCGCGCCACATGAGCATCGACATCCACCAAGAGCGGGAAGCGCAATACATCCGCCCTCAGACGCGCATCGGGCGGTTGCGGTGAAATGGCGATCAGACTTGCGCCAAGACCCGCGATGTCCTGGAACGCCGCCGACATTCCAGCTAATTCCATTGTGCAGTAGTCGCACCAGTCGCCGCGATGGAAGCTGACCACGACCGGTCCGCGCTTGAGCAGAGTTGTAGGCGCCAACGGCCGCCCGCCCAATCCAGCGCGTGTAAACTCGGGCATGAACTGGCCGGCCTTAACGGCCTCGTTCATAATGCCCGCGCTTTCGAGAGCACTCTGCGCACGCGCGAAGGCGGAGACCACCCTTGGGTCAGCGGTCGCCTCGAAGGCCTGACGAAAGGCCTTCAGGCGACCATTCAGCGACCTTGCGCTATTGGTGGGAGAAGGAATGGGAAACGACATAGGCCAAGAGTTTGATCATTCCTGTTTCTTTGTGGTACTCCTCGTAACGTGATATCGTTCATTCCAAGGGAGAATGGATGTGAATCGACTTTCGGCCATGGAGGCGTTCGTTCGTGTGATGGAGACCGGCTCGTTTTCGGGCGCGGCCAGGCAACTGCGCATTGGCCAACCTGCGGTTTCCAAGGCGGTGGCACAGATTGAGGACAGACTGGGGGTGCGGCTTTTGCTGCGCACTACGCATGGCCTAACGCCGACCGAATCCGGTCAAAGCTTCTATGATCATGCCAAACGGGCGATCGAGGAGGCTGAGGAGGCTGAACTGGCCGCCCGCGGTGCCGGTGCTGCGCTATCAGGTCGCCTGCGTGTCTGTGCCGCGGTTACCTTTGCCCGCTTACACGTGATACCGCGGCTCAAGGCGTTCCTTGACCAACATCCTGCCCTCGAAGTTGACGTTGTCCTTGATGACAGGAATGTGGACCTTGTCGAGGCCGGCATAGATGTCGCTTTGCGCATGGGATCTCTTACGGATTCCTCCCTGACAGCGCGCAAGATCGGCCAAGCTCGCCGACTGGTGATCGGCACCCCAGCCTACTTCAAGGAGGCAGGGACGCCAAAGACGCCCTCCGATCTGGCCGACCACGAGTCAATTATCTACGATCAGCGCGGTGGCGGCACGGCGTGGACCTTTCGGCAAGGGGCGGCCGAAATTGCCATCACACTCAAGGGACGCGTTCGCGTCACCGCGGCCGAGGGTGTTCGCGAGGCCGTCCTCGGCGGCCTTGGTCTAACCGTCTCCTCAGAGTGGATGTTCTCGCCTGAATTGCGGTCTTGCGGGGTTCTTGCCGTGCTTGAGGACTGGAGCCTGCCGGCGATGGATCTCTGGGCTGTCTTTCCTACAGGGCGGCAGGCGAGCGCCAAGGCGCGCGCCTTCGCCACTTTCATAGAAGGCTGTATTTCTGGCGAGTCGATTAGCGACGAAGAAACCATTGCAGCCGAATAACTGAGATGGCGAAATTGATCTGCGGGACCAAAGGTCCGTAGAACAATCGCTCGGTTTGCCCTGACCAGCCGACTACATTCCATTCGGGAATAATCGCTATTCGGTTTGGGCTTCTACCCCCTCAATTGGACGTTAGGCATTCAGGGACCGTCGGTGCCGTTCCATGCGTCGCCTCCGCTCCAACCAACGAGGAACGATCTGATGTCGAGACTTCAAAATAAGGTCGCCGTGATAACAGGCGGCACAAGTGGCATTGGCCTTGCGACCGCCCAGCGCTTTGTGGCCGAAGGTGCGTTCGTATACATTCTTGCACGCCGCAAGGACGAGCTCGACAAAACTGTGGCCTCGCTGCGTGGGAACGCGGCCGGTGTCCAAGGCGATGTGAGCAACGTCGAAGACCTAGAGCGCCTCTATACGCAAATCGCGAAAGATGGACGCAAGCTCGATATCGTCGTCGCCAACGTCGGCGCCGTCAATAGCGTGAAGCTTGAGGACGTCACGGTCGACAGCTTCAATCATAACTTCGATGTCAACACCCGCGGCGTCCTGTTCACCGTTCAAAAGGCACTGCCGCTCCTCAAGGATGGCGCCTCCGTCATTCTGACCGGCACGATCGCGTCGCTGCGCGGCTTTCCCGGCCGCACCGCCTATGCGGCGTCTAAAGCTGCCCTGCGTTCTTATGCGCGGACCTGGACAACCGAGCTGAAAGGGCGCGGCATCCGTGTCAACGTGATTACCCCTGGTCCTTGCGACACTCCGCTTATCGATGCCCAGGAAAGCTCGCCTGAAGCGGCTGCGGCGGTTCGCGCAAAGCACGCGGCCAACATCCCCCTCGGCCGCATGGCCCGACCGGAGGAGATCGCAGCCGCGATGCTGTTTCTGGCCTCCGATGACGCAAGCTTTGTTGCCGGCAGCGAGCTGCTGGTCGATGGTGGCATGTGCTCGGTTTGATTGCCTAACCCCTATCGCGTGGCAAGTGCGACACGTCCTGCACGTCGTCAGCTGTTTTCACCTGGAAGCCGGTGGGGCTAAGGGCGGCCCCAACGTTCTGTCTCACTCGGCGCCTGCCAGTTTCTTGGCGCTCGAGAGCGCGGCCGGCGTTTCGGTCAGGCGATCGTATAGGCGTACATTTCGTACTTGATCGGCGTGTACGCACGCGTCTTGAGCATCCAGCCACCACCCGTATCTTCGAGCAGCGCATAAACGTCATCTCGGGCCCCGCCCTTAAGCTCTTCCAGCAGCTTCGTGACGTATTGGTATTGGTAGACCGTGTCCACCATACCGCGTTTCACGACAGGCCGACCGCGGAGTTCGTAATGGACCTTGGCGAACATCGGGTGCGCCGAGCGCGGCGCGCCGAAACCCTCCAGTTCATCCCCGCTTTCCAAGGACGGATGGTCCTCCACATATTTGTTGAAGGTTTCTATTGTCGCCTTCAGCTCTGCGCTGCAGTCGCGGAAGATGAACTGGATGAACTCCGTCAGCGTGTCAGGCAAGAGGTCGAAATCGAAATACTCCTCCTCGATGCCGGGATAGTCGCCATAGATTGCTTGCCCGCGATTCATGCGCTCGGTCCAGTTAAACACATTCATCGCTGTCTTCTGCATAATGACGCTGGGATGCAGGTCTCGGGACAGATGCGCATAGAACATCGTCATCAGCCCGCTGTCGGCGATGGAGGGCCGGCCGCCGAGCAGGTATGGATAGTGCCGGAAATGCTCGTCGAGTATCTGGAAGGCCTCTGCAATCGATTCTTCCACCGCTGGGATGCTGTCAGGCGTCACACCAAACTCGATCGTGTAGTTTTTGGCTTGATTGAAGAAATCGGCACCGAGACGATAGCGTTCCTCCATCGGCAAGTCCTTGGAGGTGTTCTGCACAAAGCCTTTGCGAAGCGACTCCTCGTGCGTTGACAGGAAGTTCCAGCGATAGTGCATGCCGGGTTTCAGAAATAGGTCCGAGCCAAAAAAAAGTTAAGCAGCCAGGCCAACGTCGCCATCCGCTTCTCTTTCGGCAACATCGGAGTGCCGATGTTGTTCTCCTCGAAGTGCATCATCGTCTCGGTGGAGTCCTGCATCACCGTGCCGTCCGGCATCTCCACCACCGGCACAACGAAATAACCGATGCCGGGCAAAATGTCAGTGTGATAGCGCGGGTCTCCAGGAAAGCGCTCCTCGAACTTGACGCCTTTCTTGGTCAGATATGAGCGCATCTTCCCTGACCAAGCCGAAATGGGCATCGCCCACAAAACGATGCGATCGTGCTTTTTTCCTGTGTTGTGGAACATAACCATCCTCCCTTTCGCGCGACAGCACGTTTTCTCCTCGCCGTGCCAGGATAAATCAACCAGCGGTCCTTCGCCGGCGCTAAGGCAGATGACTTGGCGAATTCCCGATAATTATCGAACGATAACTTATACGAATTTGCCCGTCAACGGGGTCTGAGACAGGGCCATTCAACGCGATAATTGAAAGGTCCAGACAGGCGTCTCGGACCATTTAGTTATCGGCCGATAATTTCATTGGCATGCCAAGCGCGTTGCGTTAGCCTGCGGCTGGCGCGTCGGCGAGGCGGCCGTCACACGAAAGCCCGAGTGGGGAGAAAATGGTATGGGAGCGGTCAAGATCGTAGCGTTCTTCAAGCGGAGGATTGGCATGACACGCCAGGAATTCATCGACTACTACGAGACGGTGCACTGCAAGCTGGCTGAGAAGTACCTCGATCGCTCCGGCATTGTCCGTTACATGCGGCGCTACCTGAATCCCATACCAGACTGGCTCACCGATCGGACAAGCGACTCGGGTTTCGACGTCGTTATGGAATTGTGGTTCGAGGACAAGGCCTCTTTCGACGCCGCGTTCGGCGGCACTCCCGACCCAGTTGTGGCGGCGGTATTCCGAGAGGACGAGGAGCGGATCTTTGATCGGAGTTGCGTCTCCTACAACATGGTTGAAGAATACGACACCGAATATTTCCGCGCTTTATGACAGCCGACGGTGCTAATTGGCGCGCCGCCCGGCGCGGCGGCATTTCTTGATTCCAAGATCGAGGCACTGACGGCTCGTTTGCCGTTTGATAAGATGCCCAAGGCTGGCGACTTGGCACCGGAATTCTCGCGTCCAGGCGTTACAGGTGAAACCATATCGTTGCTCGAAACGCTTGCCGGTGGTCCGGTCGTCCTCACCTTTTATCGGGGCGCCTGGTGCCCCCTACTGTAACATCCAGCTTGCAGCTTATGAGCGCGCCCTGCCGAGATTGCTGAGGCCGGTGGGTGCCTCATCGCTATTTCACCGCAGAAACCAGACGGCTCCTTGTCGATGACCGAAAAAAACAACCTCACGTTCGATGTTCTCAGGACGCCGGCAACGCAGTCGCACGGAGGTTTGGTCTGGTTTACCAACTGCCCGACGATCTCAAAAGCGCCACCCCTTGCGGCGTCGACCTGGCCGTGATCAACGGCGATGGTAGCTGGAGCTTCCCATACCCGCAACTTTTGTCATCGGCCTCAACGGCCACGTGCAACTTTCTCATGCGGAAACTGACTATCGCAAGCGCTTGTCGTGCCGCGCAGGCTTGCGTGACGGATGCACATACCGGTCATCCGCACTCCGCCTGACCGGTTCGGCCGGCTCGATATCGCTCAGCCGCGACAGTCCGGCACGCTTGAGAACCCGGCTGACGGTGGCGGGCGAGACGCCGACCTCATGGGCGATGTGCTTGCCGGTCCAACGTTGCCGCCGCAGCGCCACGATGCGCTCGGCGATCGACGAAGTTGTGGCCTGTGGCATATGGGCAGGCCGCGAGGACCGGTCGACCATGCCGGCCCGCCCTTCGGCCCTATAGCGCTCGACCCAGCGTGCCACGATCTTCGCCGACACACTATACGTCCGCGCCGCATGGGCTTTGGAAAGATGGCCTTCGATGACCGACAGCGCCATCTCCTCTCGACGCAGCGGCGTCAGACGGGCATTCTTGTGGATGTTCATTCGGACCCTCCGATGGATGCTGAAGCGTGGTAACTCCAGTTTCCTCGGTCTGGTCCGAATGGACAACCTCCTGAAAGCTCACATTTAGGCCACCCCGCAACCTCTCCGCGGCGAGCGAGCGTCTGCTCTCGCCCGCCGCCTCGGCCCCAGACGTTGTGGCCGATGTACTTCTCGAAGGTGATGATGTGGTGTACCGATTCCCGTGTCCAGGCCCTGCGCAGGTCCGTCAAAACTCCACGCTTGTTGAACAGCCTCGCGATCTCTAGCTGTGTCTTGCGTGCCTTCACGAATTGGTTGAATATCGACCGCACGATAGCGATCTCTTCTGGTGGTCCAGGCACCAGGATGACCCGGTCCGTCTGTAGGCTCTTATATTCGTGGCGCGCAAGGATGGCCTTTGGCTGCCCCGCTTTATCCAGCAGCAGGCGTCTGAGGCCAAGGCCGGGAATTCCGCCCTGCCAAAAACCCATCCGAACCAACCTGCATTGGCCAATGAAAACTTTCTGCGAGAGCATACGGCTTTGCTCGGCCGCTATGCTGCGCTTGATGGCCTTGAGCACATCGGAGCCGATGCTGCCGTCATTGACGAACTGCTCCGCGCAATATTCGATCCGCACGCCTGCCATCTGGCAGCGATATTCATAGGAAGCGCTTTCATCGATGTTTTGAAACCGGCCCCAGCGGCTGACGTCGTAGACAATGACGGTTTTGAAATCCGCGCCTCCTGTTTCAATGTCGGCCAGGAGGCGCTGTAACCCGACTCGCCCCCCAATCCTTAAGCCGCTTTTGCCGGCGTCCTCATAGGTGGCGACGATGTCGTAGCCCATGATCTCGGCATATGCATCGATCGCGTCTTTCTGGTTCGCAATAGAATAGGTCTGCAGGTCGGTTGACATGCGTACGTACTGCGCCGCGCGGGTTTTCGGCTTGAATGCGGAGGCCTTCGGAACGCTCGCATCTTTACCCATAGTTTCTCGTGCCCGCAGCGACGTCGGTCTGTAATATATGACCAGCTTCAACCTGCCGTCAGGTTACGGACAACCCGACAGTTTGTATCGAATGGGTTGTTGTGACGACGATAAGCGGCTCGGGACGAAACATTCAACCAGCGAGAAACCATGTCTTATATCGTGACGAAACACGCCCCCGTTCCGCCGTATTGCGGCCGCACGGGACGATCCATAGGGATTTCAGACCTTTAAGGGAGACTTCACATGACCTTTTACAAAGCCATAGCCGCCGTGCTTCTGGCCGCGGCCGTCGCCGGCTGCCAGTCGCAGACCGAAGGCCAGCAGCGGGCCACCACCGGTGCCCTGCTCGGTGGCGCCGGCGGCGCGCTCGTCGGCCAGGCGATCGGCGGCAACACCAAGAGCACGGTGATCGGCGCAGCTAGCGGTGCCTTGCTCGGCGCTGTCGTCGGCTCGGCCACCACCCCGCAGGAGCCGCGCGGTCAGCAACTCTGCCGCTACCAGGACCGCTACGGCCGCATCTACACCGCGCCCTGTGACGACCGCTACTACAACGGCAATTATTGAGCGAGACGACACCACCGGTTTTCCCTTCTCCCTTGTTGCGGGAGAAGGGGCGATGTCATCTTTTGCGCATTTGACGGTGCTATAGGGCTGATACGGCGGGCAAAGGAGGGTCGAAATGACCACGATGAGCCTTGCCGGCGCCTTAGCGAGCCGAAGCAAACATCTTGCAAAGCGTCTGCTTGGTTATGATTCCCGCAACTGGCTGCGTATCCGCCAGATCGAGGCCTTCACGCTCTTCCTTGAAGCGGCAAACCGCAAGGCCTCGGACGTTATTGAGATTTCGCCCGGCTGGAACCGATACTGGCGAGCGATGTGTCCGAACTACCGGTCGGTCGATTTCCCCGATTTCGACATCTGCAAGGACCGCACCGAGGAGCAATATTCCATCGTCATCGCCGACCAGGTGCTGGAACATGTGCGGCGGCCGCTGGCGGCGGCACAAAATATCCACGCCATGACCAGACCCGGCGGCTGGGCGATGGTGGCGACACCCTTCCTGTTCCGGGTGCACGCCAGGCCCCACGACTACAGCAGATGGACCCCCGCCGGCCTGAAGCAGCTGATGGTCGAAGGCGGCTTCCCCGAAGCCAACGTCAAGGTCGATGGCTGGGGCAACAAGGCTTGCGCCAGGGCCCATATAGGCGGCCCCGTACGCGCCTACGGCCTGTGGCGCGATCTAAGCAACGACGAGGAATACCCGCTGATGGTCTGGGCGTTCGCCAGGAAGGCTCTGTAGATCCAAGCCTAGGTGTTTAGTCCCGGCATTTGATGGATTGATTGGATCGAGTCTGAATCGCTGAAACGGCTTACCGACTTTCCGTGGCCGAGGGGATCGGGATAGGGACCCCGGTAGGTCCGTCCGACTGTCCGGCCCGGCGGTATTGTCTCGATCTCAAGCTCTGCTCGTTCGACATCGTGCGGGGGGTGGAACACCGGGCATTCAGTCGAAGTCGCTTCTGGCGATGCTTTCTGCCGCGGCCAACGCCGAGGCCAAAAACTTGCCGCCGATCAGCGGCATGCGCTGCGATTGACGGTGAGCCTTTTAATTGGCCAAGATCCTGAACGGGTCAACACGGCAGCATCGGCGCAGACGTCTTTCCGGTGCCCTGCCATAAGAACCCTCAGCGGGGGGCGCGTTTGTGTCAGATGGGCCAATGCATCGGGCCGCGCCTAACCCCTTGAAACAGATTCTTTTTCAAGCCGGAACAATTGGCACGGCAGTCGCTTTACTGACTCGCGTAGGTTGTGTCGGAGCGCGAGTACGATGGTTGCGGCGCGAGCAAACTGGAAGGGTTTCATCAAGTTCGGAGAAGTCGCCTGTGCGGTAGCGTTGTACACGGCCGCATCCTCTTCCGAGCGCATCGCCTTCAACACACTCAATCGTGCGACCGGCAATCGCGTTCGCCGCGAATTCGTCGACAGCGAGACCGGCGATCCGGTCGGGCGGGACGATCAGGTCAAGGGATACGAGATCGAGAACGGCGACTACGTCGTGCTTGAACCGGAGGAAATCGCGGCGGCGGTCCCCGAGAGCGACAAAACCCTCAAGGTCGAAGCGTTCGTTCCCTGCGACGAGATCGACGACGTCTATTTCGACAGGCCGTACTACCTTGCGCCGGACAGAATGGGCGCCGACGCCTTCCGGCTGCTGCGCGACGGCATGCGGCAGGCGAAGGTCGCCGCGCTGGCACGAACCGTTCTGTTCCGGCGGCTGCGCACCGTGTTGATCCGCCCGCACGGCAATGGCCTGATCGGCACGACTTTGAACTTCGATTATGAGGTACGCTCGGCAAAGGAAGCCTTCGACGACATCCCGGAAATGAAGATCGAGGGCGAGATGCTCGATCTCGCCAAGCACATCATCAACACCAAGAAGGGTTCGTTCGACGCGAAGAGCTTCGATGACCGTTATGACGCAGCGGTCGCCGAACTCGTCAAGGCGAAGATCGAGGGCAAGGCATTGCCGAAGAAAAAGGCGCCGGCGCCATCAAAGCCGAGCGATCTTCTGCAGGCCCTGCGTCAGAGCGCCGGTTTGGGATCGAGCGAGAAGCCGAAACGCGCCCCCGCGAAGAGCAACGCCGGCGCGAAGCCGCCGAAGCGCGCGGCCAGCTCGAAACGCGCAGCCTGATCGGAGGAGAACGACATGGCGGTGCGTCCCTATTGGAAAGGCTACCTGAAGCTCTCGCTAGTTACCTGCCCCGTGCAGATGATGCCGGCGACCTCGGAAAGCGAGAAAGTCCGCTTCCATACGCTCAACCGCAAAACCAATAATCGCGTCGTGAGCCACTACGTCGATGCCGTCACCGGCAAGGAAGTCAGGGAGGAAGACGAGGTCAAAGGCTACCAGCGCGGCGAGAACGACTACATCATCCTCGAAGACGAGGAACTCGAAAATGTCGCCCTCGACAGCACCAAGACCATCGATATCGACGTCTTTTCCCCGCGCGATTCCATCGAATGGATCTGGCTCGATACCCCTTACTATCTGTCGCCCAACGATGCGGTTGGTGAGGAAGCGTTCTCGGTCATCCGTGATGCCATGGCTGCGGAAGACATGGTCGGCATCTCCAGGCTGGTGATCTCACGTCGCGAACGCGCGGTCATGCTCGAACCGCGTGACAAAGGGATCGTGTTGTGGACGCTGCGCTACGGCGATGAGGTCCGCGACGAAAACGCATATTTCGGCGATATCGACAATGCGAAATCCGATTCCCAGATGATGCCGCTCATCCAGCAGTTCATCGAGAAACAGACACGCCATTGGGACAGCAAGCTGGTGTCGGATCCCGTTCAGAACAAATTGCTGGAAATCATCGAGTCCAAGCGCAAGAAAACAAAACGGCCGGCAAAGACCAAAGGCGCCGAGCCGAAGGCCACGCCCAATAACGTCATCAACATCATGGACGCCCTGCGCAAGTCCGTCGAGGCCGAGAACCGTCCGCCCAAACGCTAAAGCGGGCGATCGTGCAAACCGGCCGCCCCGCTGCTCGCGCGCCAGCTGACCCGGCGATCCGGTCACGTCGTGAACACCAACGTGACCGAAGGCACATGCCTGGGTCCACGTCGGCTCTGTCGGGACCGGCTTCAATCTGGAGGACGCGTTTGACAAACCGCGGACGCGGACGCCAGCCGTGCCGTTAAAGGGCAGGAACCTTGTTTTCGCTCAGCCAACGCTGATCGCCGAGATCGAATTCGCGGCTCGAGCAAGGATGGCAAACTGCGTCACGGCTCGTATAAGGACTGCGCGAGCTCCAGGACAATGCCGCGGTTTGGAGGTGAGCGATCGCAAAATCTGATCAGGCCGCCTGCTTCATCGTGCGTGCGAGCTGCTTGATCGCGGCCTCCAGCGAGCGATGCCCGTTTTCATAATCCTTCCACGCCGCGCTTTTCGAGAGCAACGCAGGCACGGTCCGCAGCGTAAAGCGCTTCGGGTCAAGATCGGTTTTGACCTGGGTCCAGGTGAGCGGCATAGACACGGTCGCGCCAGACCGCGCGCGAGGTGAAAGCGGGGCAACCGCCGTCGCCATGCGATCGTTGCGCAGATAGTCAAGAAAGATGCGACCGTGGCGATGGCTCTTCGCCATCTTGATCAGATACAGGTCCGGATTGTCGCGCGCCATGCCCAGGCAGACGTCATGCGCAAAGCCCTTTGCCTGCGGCCAGGTGAGCTTACTGCGCTTGGCGACCGCCAGCGGCGTCACGACATGCAGTCCCTTTCCGCCGGTCGTCTTGCAGAAGCTAACGAGCCCCAGATTGTCCAGGCGCTCTCGCATTTCCCTCGCCGCTTGTACGACAGTCGAAAACGGAACGTCTGGACCCGGATCGAGATCGAAGACCAGCCGACCCGGGACCTCCGGATGCTGCGGCTCGCAATTCCAAGGGTGCAGCTCAAGTGCGCCGATCTGTGCCACGGCGGCCAAACCTTCGACCCGGTCGATCTGCAGGTAAGGCTTCTTATCGCCGAACACTTGCACCAGTTCCAGGAGGTTGGAGGTCCCCGGCATGGCATGGCGCTGGAAGAACTGCTCGCCGCCGATTCCATCGGGCGCCCGAATAATCGAGCACGGCCGTCCGCGGATGTGCTCGATCAGCCAGGGGCCGACGGCCTCATAATAGCGGGCAAGGTCTTCCTTGGTCACGGGCCGGCCATCGTCGGCATCGGGCCACAGCGGTTTGTCCGGGTTCGAGATCAGCACGCCCATGACGTTGACCTTGCCGCCGCGATGGGGAGATTTCGACGTCGTTGGCGCGGCCGGTTCCGGCACCTCCGTCTTTGCCGGCGACGCGGCATTCTCGGCCTCGACCTCGGCGGCGGGTTTGTCCTCACGCAACCCCTTGAATGCCGCCTGACGAACGAGCCCGTCCGAGGTCCAGCCGGCGAACTCGATTTCCGCGACGAGTTCCGGCTTGAGCCAGACGACGCCAGCCTCCTTCTTCGGCGCGCCGATCCCGGTAAACGGTGACTTCGTGGCCTCGACTGCCTTCAGCTTTGGCAACAGGGTTTTGACCTTTTCGGCGCCGTAGCCAGTGCCGACGCGACCGACATAGACGAAGTGGTCACCGCGGTTGACCCCGACCAGAAGTGACCGGAAGGTGCCGTTGGTCGTCGAATAGCCTCCGATCACCACCTCGTGGCCGGCACGGCACTTCGATTTTGCCCAGGCCTCCGTGCGGCCGGAAACGTAGGGCGCGTCGGCGCGTTTCGAGATTATCCCTTCGAGCGACAAGCGACAGGCCGAGCGCAGAACTGCCTCGCCACCCGTCTCGAAGTGCTCCACGAAACGGATGCGATCATCCTCGCCAGCATCGGAAAGAAATTGCTGCAATCGCGCCTTGCGTTCACTCAGGGGCAAAATGCGCAGGTCCTCACCGCCTTTGAATAAAAAATCAAACGCGAAATAAACCAGCGCATTTGTCTTCCCTTCGGAAAGGGCAGCCTGCAGGGCGGCAAAGTCGGGGGCGCCGTTCTCGTCAAGCGCGCAGATCTCGCCATCTATGATCGCGTCCGGGAGCTCGCCGGCCGAACGCGCAATGGCAGCATATTTGGCCGTCCAGTCGAGACCCTTGCGGGTCTTCAACGTGGCTTCGCCGTTCAGCACGCGCATCTGGATGCGGTAACCGTCGAATTTGATCTCGTGCAGCCAGCCGCTTCCGGAGGGCGGCCGCGCAAGCGTCTCGCAAAGCTGTGGTGCGATGAAATCGGGCAGATCGGCAGCGCTGGCCGTATCCGGCTTCCTTTTTCCGCGACCTTTCGCTTTCCGCTCCTCGGCCGCAAGCCCTTTGCGACTGTCCCAGACGGCATCGGCCTCCACCTTGCTGGCCTGCAGCATGAACGGCTTGGGCTTGCGGCCTTTGCCGGAAGCAATCGCCTCCATGCTGCGGCCGGAGGCGACAGAGGTCTCGTTCTCTTCCAGAACCGCGCCGCCGTTGTCCTCGACAGCGAATTCATCGCGATGCTTGATCAGCAGCCAGTTGGTGCGTTTGCTCCGCTCCCGGTCGTTGGCCATCCGGACCAGAACAAAACCGCCATGCAGCCGCTCTCCGTCGAGCGTGAATTTGAAATCTCCCTTCGCCAGCGCCTGCTCGGGGGTCTTCTTTCCCTCCGGCTCCCAATAACCGCGGTCCCAGAGCATCACCGTTCCGCCGCCATACTGCCCCTTTGGAATAGTCCCTTCGAAATCGCCATAGTCGAGTGGGTGATCCTCCACCTCCACGGCAAGACGCTTGTCGTGCGGATTGAGCGAGGGGCCTCGGGTGACGGCCCAGGATTTGAAGACGCCGTCGAGCTCCAGTCTCAGATCATAGTGCAGCCGCGTGGCATCATGCTTCTGGATCACGAAGCGCCGACGGTTAGCAGGTTTGATCGCTTCCTGGCCGCTCGGTTCCTGCGAGAGTTCGAAGTCGCGTTTGGCCTTATACCTTGAGAGCTTGTCGGTCGCCATCGGTTCCTCGGATTGAGGGCAAGGTCCCTCTCACGGAAGAATGTTCCGAATGAAGAACAGGTTCCACGACCGGGCATGTTGGTCGGCACGACAGGGAAGGTCGTGGATGGCCGATCACAGATCGGAGCAGTCCGAGCTTTCGCGTTACCACGGAGTTGCCGAACGCCATGTGCATTTTTTTGCGCCGCAGCCCCACGTCTGTGGCGCACCGTCGCCGCCTTCAGGAGGGCTAAAGGCTAACATTATTAGTGCCACCACCTCGTTGGACCCGCCGAAGCGTATCTAGAAGGCCATCCGCTCAACGCTGTCGATTAGACAATCCAGGTGAAGGAGTTTCCGCTGCCAGAGAGGCCCAGGAGATCGTGGTGCGACATATGAAGTCTCCGCTGATGATCGGGGAGGGCACATGGCGGCGCCTACCGGCACCCATGAGACCGAGCCCGAACTCTGGCGCTTGAGCGACGCCTTCAACCTCATTGTCATTGCAACCTTCGGCGTCTCAACTGCGGCATCGCGTCAGTCGAAGAGGTCGCGCGCTGATGGTGGACAATGAAGACTGACGAGGTTGTCATACTCAGTGGCCAATGATGCGGCGAAAGGTTCAACCGCATCCAGGTTTTAAGAGTGAACCGAATTTTGGCGGAAGACGACGCGACGCTCTGAGGCCGCCCAAGTCATGCGAATCACGACGCGTCTGGTATTCGGTACCCGACAATTCGCCCGGTCGGTACGAGTTGGGAAAGAAAGTCGAAGTCCCGAATGTT
This sequence comes from Mesorhizobium sp. B2-3-5, assembly GCF_006442395.1. Classification (NCBI taxonomy): domain Bacteria; kingdom Pseudomonadati; phylum Pseudomonadota; class Alphaproteobacteria; order Hyphomicrobiales; family Phyllobacteriaceae; genus Mesorhizobium; species Mesorhizobium sp. B2-3-5. The sequence continues at coordinate 39,196 of NZ_VFVX01000024.1, forward strand.
TTCCGTGAGCACACTTGCACCCAGCTGCCGCGCCTGCAGGAACAACAAGGCGTCGTTGACGAACTTGCGCTCATGGCCTTCACCCTTCGGCAAATTGCTCATTCGGAACAGAAGACCGGCGAGGATGCCGGCTTGCCCCCAGATGGCAGCGTCGGGAGTGTGAAGTCGGTGCTCTGGTATATCCGCGACCGTTGCCCGGATCGCTTCCAGCACGGTCTTCGTCGATGTGTGCTTCGGATCCAATCGGCCGAATGCGCGTGTCAGCTCGGAAAGGCATACGGCCGAGTGATGGCATAGCCTGTACGTCAGAAGCCTATCCACCTCTACCGGCGATCGGCCCTGCAGGACATCCAGATACACGGTAGCATCCAGAAATAATGGACCGCCAATGACAGGTTCGTCGTCGACCCATGGCAGATCGTCATCGGCCCGGCGCGCGAGTGTTCCCTGGCGCTTCTGAGGTTTGAATGATCGGAGGGTGTCGGCGAGATCAAATCCCAAGGTCGATATCCGAGTGAATGCTGCCTTTGCGCTTCACGAGACGGGCCCCGAAGTCATCCTCCAGCGCCAGCCGCGACAGCGCAAGCTCCAATAACTCGGTGTCCGACCTGACGTGCGCGCGCTTCTTGGCCGCATCGATCAGCTCTGACGATACGCGCCCCGAGAGGCGCGTATTCTTAGCGGAGCCAAGGAGACCGACGGCCCTCGCTTGTTCGAGCACGAGTTTGTTGCGGGTCAGTGCGACCGTTGCTTCGCTGTCTGCTGCAGTATGAATTTGAGCACTCATGCCGACCTCCGATGTTGAACATAACGTAATTTACGTTCAACATAGATGCAAGGAGTAGCCGTTGGCCCGATTGGAAAGTGGGAAGGTGGATTCCCGGATCAGCACCTTGCAGGCCATTGAGGCGGCTTTGATAAAAGCAGGTGTCGAATTCTTAAGGGCGGGGCAAAAGAGTGAGGGGGCTCGATTTATGGACCCTCACGCTTGAAGGCTAGTTGCCGAACGAGAGTGCCCGCTCCCATGAAACGGTGCGGTCTCCTCCTATCTTGCCTATGTGGCTTGCAGAGCCGGTCGGATTTGGGGCCAAGGGAACTCAGCATCGTCTTTGACGGCTGCCCTTCTCTGACGATGGCATCGAGCTTGGCTGCCACACCTGCAAGGGGCGCAGTCGGGGTATGGGACAGAAGCTTGAGCAGTGCCTCGGCTAGGTCGCCGGACTCGTGCTCGCCCCGCAAAACTGCCGACCACCCGCACGCGCATCGAACATCAGGAATGGGGCCGGAAGCTGGCCGGTTCGAGGCTGAGATTATCAGAAGCGGACCTGTATTCGTCGCCCGTGGCCGCCCCAACTTTCTTCCCATTCAATCGAACCCCAAGCGACGTTGCAAGTAAAGCAGCCTTCCAAATCCGAGTAAAGGATACGAAATGTCAAAGTGGACAGACCACTTCGATTTCGCTATCCCTTTTCCTTATGATCGCTGGAGGAAAATATGGAAGGCTTGGCGGGTAGAGTTGCGTTGATCACCGGCGCCGGCCGGGGCATTGGGCGGCTGGCCGCGTTGCGGCTGGCCGGGCACGGCACAAGGGTCGCGCTGGTTTCGCGAAGCGCGGACCAGCTCAATGACACGCTGGAACAAATTGAAGCCAGGGGCGGATCCGGCATTGTCATCCCTGGCGATGTGGCATCCGCCGAGTCCGTCGCCTCGATCAAGAGCGAGGTCGAAGCCCGCCTTGGCCCGCCTTCGATCCTGATCAACGCGGCCGGCATGTTTGGCCCTATACAGATGGTCTGGAAAACCGATCCGGCGGCCTGGATCAACACGGTAATGATCAATACGATCGGCCCTTATCTGACAAGCCGCGCCTTCGTCGAAGACATGGTCCGCAAGCGCTGGGGGCGCATCGTCAACATTACCTCCGCCGCTGCCCTGCATGAGCCGGGGCCGATCAACAGCGCCTATGGCACGAGCAAGGCCGCGCTCAATCAGTTCACGCGCCATCTCGCCGCAGAGCTCGAAGGCACCGGCGTAACGGCGAATGTGATCCATCCGGGCGACGTGAAGACGGAGATGTGGGCCGATATCCGCGATGGCGTGTCGGATCTCGGACCTGTCGCCGAACGCTATCGCGAGTGGGCGGCCTGGGTCGAGCGGACGGGTGGCGATGATCCCGAAAAGGCGAGCGAGCTCATCGAAAGGCTGATGGGCGAAAACGCCGCCCACATAAACGGGCGATTCCTCTGGATCAAAAACGGGCTACAACTGCCCATACCGAGCTGGGGCGAATTCAAACCCGCGGAGGCATGGGAAAGCTCATGACACAACGTTCCGACAGGCCGTCGAAGCGGGCAGGCACGAAGCTGCACCCAATAGCTGAGACGCTGCAGGCCGCCAACACCGGCGTTGCCCAGGCGGTCGTCAACCGAATCCTCGACCTAGTGCGAACTGGCATGTTGCGATCCGGAGACCGGCTGCCTTCCGAGCGCGAGCTGATCGAGATCCTCAATATCAGCCGGCCGAGTCTGCGCGAGGCGATACGAGCCCTGTCGACGCTAGGCGTTGTGGACAGCCGCCATGGCGGCGGCGCCTACATCACCAGCCTCGATGCGCGAACCCTGCTTGCGCCGCTCGACTTCTTCCTGTCGCTGACGCCTTCGAACCTGGCGGATGTTTTCGAAAGCCGCCGCATCATCGAGGTCGAAATCGCGCGCAAGGCGGCAGTCAATGCAAGCGCCACCGATGTCGAAGCGCTCAACGGCATGCTGGTGGCGCATGAGAACGTGTTGGCTGACCCCGTGGGTTTCAGAATTCTCGACGCGCAGTTTCATGCCAGGCTTTGGCAAATGTCCGGCAACACGGTTCTCGATCGCATAGCCTACGGGCTCTACAACATGGGGCTCGATGTGCGCCGCCGCGCCACCGAGGACGTTGCCCTCATCCGCCGCAGCCTTGGCGAACATAAAAGGATCGTTCGCGCCATCGCCGATCACGACAGCACGGGCGCGGCCGAGGCGATGTCGGCGCATCTCGACCATATCGAGGAAAGCACCCGCGCGATGATCGAGTCCGATGTCGCCGCACTTTCACGCATATCGGCGCTGCGACGCTGACTCAAACACGTGGGCGCTTGCGTTTGCAGGTGGCTCAAGTTAAAAGTGGTCTGTCCACTTTGGAATGGGAGGAACTTTCCATGCGCGACATTTCCCGCCGCACGTTCATGAAGAGCGCGACGGCTTTAGGCTTGATTTCGGCCCTAGCACCTGCGGCGGCCCGGGCAGCCGGCGAACCGGCCAAGATAGGCATCGTAGGCAAGGTAAAGATCCCCTGGTTCGACAACGTCGAGAAAGGCGTTCTCAAGGCTGGCAAGGACCTTGGCGTCGACGCGTCGATCATCAATCCGACGACTGATGATCCCGCCGAGCAGGTGCGGGCCATCGAGGATCTGATCGCCAAGAAGGTGGACGTGATCGGCGTTGTGCCGAATGACGGAAAGGCGCTCGAGCCCGTCCTCAAGCGGGCGCAGGACGCGGGCATCAAAGTCATCATGAATGAATCGCCCGGCCAGAAGAACGCCGACTGGGACATCGAACTCATCCAGGATAAGGCTTTTGGTGAGGCGCACCTAGAAGCCTTTGCCGGGGCGATCGGTGGCGAGGGCAAGTATGTTGTCTTCGTCGGCGGCCTGACTGTGGTGCAGCACAATCTGTGGGCTGATTTCGCGCTCGAGCTTCAGAAGCAGAAATATCCTAAGATGCAACAGGTCGGCGACCGCTTTGGTGTCTCGAATAGCGTCGACGACAGTTACAAGACCGCCATGGACCAGATGCAGGCAAATCCCGATCTGAAGGGGTTCCTCATCTTCGGTGCAAACGGGCCGATCGGCGCGGGCAATGCCGTCAGCGACCGCGACCAGATAGGCAAGGTCATCGTCGTAGGGCCATTCATCCCGAGCCAGGGCCAGAAGCTGATGAAGTCCGGCGCCATCACCCGCGGCTTCCTTTGGAACCCGGTCGATTCAGGCTATGCAATGGTCGCGCTCGGCAAGACGGTCGCGGCCGGCACGGAGATCAAGACCGGTGTCGACATCCCGGGCATGGGGCCCTGTGAGGTCGACGCCTCGAGCCATGTCATCCGGGCCAACAAGCAGATCGATCTTAACCCGAAGACCATCGATGAATGGGCCAAGGTGATCTGACCAGACAGATGTCGGAGCGGACCCACGGCATCCGGTAGGCAGTCGCAACGTCCCGTTCCGGCGCGGCATGGGACGTTGTGTTCTTCGCTTTCGAGAATGCAGCAGTGGACGAAACAAGGTCAGCTGATGAATAGCCCTGCCGCCGGGGATGCAAGCCTCCTCACCTTGTCCAGGATCAGCAAGCAGTTCGGCGGAACGCGGGCGCTCGACGCGATCGACTGGTCGATCGCCGCCGGCGAGGTGCATTGCCTGGTCGGCGAGAACGGCTCGGGCAAGTCCACCTTGATCAAGATCCTCTCTGGCGTCCACGCGCCCGATGCTGGCGGCTCGATCGCCATCGACGGGACAGCCCATGCCCGGTTGACTCCGCAGCAAGCGAGGGCGCTCGGCATCCAAGTGATATTCCAGGACCTGTCGCTGTTTCCGAACCTCACGGTCGAGGAAAACATCGGCATCGGGCTGGAATTGTCAGCCCCGCTGAAGCTGCCGCCCCGAGCCGAAATACGAAAGGTCGCCAAGGCAGCGCTAGAGCGCCTGGATACTCAACTTCCCCTCGATCTGCTGGTCGGCAGGCTGTCGGTCGCGCAGCGTCAGATCGTGGCGATATGCCGGGGCATCGCTTCCAACGCGCGCGTCCTGTTCATGGATGAGCCGACCGCCTCGCTGACGCGCCACGAGGTCAACCTGCTGCTGGCCACCGTCCGCAGGCTGAAGGCGCAGGGCATCAGCATCGTTTTCGTCAGCCACCGGCTGGAAGAGGTCACCGAAATCGCCGAGCGTATCACCGTGCTGCGCGATGGGAAGAAGGTCGGCACCTTTCCCGCCCGCGAGATCGACGACAACCGCATCGCCGAACTGATGACCGGCGAAAGCCTGGAGAACAAGGTTTCGGCGCGCCCCGTCGACGAAAGAAAGCCGGTGCTCGAAGTAAGGGGCGCGACCCGTGTCGACGAATTTGAGGACGTATCCTTCACTATCCGCGAAGGTGAGATCCTCGGCCTGATCGGCCTTCTGGGTGCCGGCCGGACCGAACTGGCGCTCTCGCTTTTCGGCATGACCAAACTCGATCGCGGCGAGATCCTGGTCGGTGGAAATCCCGTGCGGCTGCGCTCCAACAAGGCGGCCATATCGGCAGGCATTGCTTATGCCTCGGAAGACCGGCTCGCACTGGGGGTGAACCTCCGCCAATCGATAGCCGACAACATCGCGATCACCGTGCTGAAATCGCTCAGCGATCGGTTCGGCATGGTGCCGTTCCGTCGCCGGGCAGCCTTGGCGAAATCATGGGTCGAGCAATTGAAGATACGCGCGGCAAGCGTGGAGGCCGCCAGCCAGACGCTATCGGGCGGCAACCAGCAGCGCGTGGTACTTGCCAAATGGTTGGCAACCAACCCGAAGGTACTCATTCTCGACGGCCCGACAATCGGCGTGGACATTCGCAACAAGGCCGGCATTCATTCGCTGATCAGGTCGCTGGCGCGGGAGGGAATGAGCATCCTGCTGATCTCGGACGAGGTGCCGGAAGTGTATTTCAACAGTGACCGCGTTCTTCACATGCGACAGGGCCGCATCGTCGGCGAGTTCCTGCCCGGCTCGGTCGCCGAAGCCCGGCTCTCGGAGGCGGTGCATGCCTAGACTGCTGGCGACCATTTTCGGGCAGCCCGAACGCGCCCTCGGCGCAGCCATTTTCGTGACGGCGATCATTCTCGCCGCCTCGTCTCCCCACTTCCTGACGATGTCGAATCTTGTGAACCTCGTCGAGGCTTATTCGGTGATAGCGATCCTCGCCGCCGGCGTGTTCGTCGTCCTGGTCTGCGGCGGCATCGATATTTCGTTCACGGCCACGGCGGCGGCCGCCCAATATCTGGCCGCGACGCTTGCCACCACCTACCAAATGCCGGTCATTCCAACGCTGGTGATCGCGGCAGCCTTTGGTACCGCACTTGGCGCGCTGAACGCGGTGCTCGTGCATTTTCTGCGCGTCGGCTCGATCATCGTCACTATCGCGACGTCGAGCATCTACTACGCGCTCCTGATCTACATCACCGATGCGCATGAGATCTACAATCTGCCCGATTGGTGGGCCGAGCCTGTCGTTGTCTACCGGACGATCCTTGCCTCGGGCGACGTGGTCAAGATCGGCCTGCCCACCCTCGTTATGTTGGCGGTGGTGCTGCTCACGCACTTTCTGATGAAGCACACACGACTCGGCCGACAGGTTTACGCCTTTGGCGGCAACCCGGAAGCGGCAAGTCGCATTGGCATCAACGTGCTCGGCGTCCAGCTCTTTGCCTATGGCTACCTTGGCTTTCTCGCCGCAGTCGGCGGCTTCATCCAGGCCTATCGCGTTCACCAAGCGGTTCCGACCGCAATGGCCGGGCAGGAGCTCAACGTGCTTGCCGTAGCCATCCTCGGCGGCGCCAGCCTCGTCGGCGGAAAGGGATCGATGGCCGGCGTCCTGCTTGGCGTGCTCTTCCTGGCCATGTTGCAGAACGGGCTCAATCTTCTCGGTATTTCCTCTTATTTCTTCGGCGTCGTCACCGGCCTGGCGATCCTGGTCTCAATCGTGATGACCGGATACGCTGAAAAGCGCTCCACTCGACGGCAACGCATCCAGGCCGGTTGAGGGGATATCCGATGTCGGAGCAAAGGGTGCGACAGCTCAACAGCCAGTTCGATAGCGCGATAGCGCTTTTGCGCCAGCCGGCCATGGGCAGGGGCGGCTTGCTCGCACTCCTCATGGCATTGATGGCTGTCTTTTCGGTCCTCGAACCGGGTACCTTCCTGCGCGGCGCGACGCTACAAGCGATGATGTTCCAACTGCCTGAACTCGGCCTTCTGTCGCTGGCGATGGCAATTCCGCTGATTTCGGGCGGCATCAATCTGGCGATCATCGCGACCGCCAATCTGGCGGGTCTGCTGATGGCCTGGATCTTAACTTCGTTGATGCCGCCGGACGCCGCGGGCCTTGACCTGGCGCTATGGATGACGGCTGCCTTGCTGGCAGGGCTGGCGCTCTGCGCACTGACCGGGCTGATCACCGGCTTCCTCGTCGCGTACGCCGGCGTTCACCCCATCCTGGTCACGCTCGGCACGATGACGCTACTTCATGGAACCAGCATATACTTCACACGCGGACGCACGGTGTCGGGCTTTCCCGAGGCTCTGATAGCGGTATCCAACGAAACCGTGCTGGGCGTACCCACCTCGTTCCTGCTGTTCACGATAGTGGCGATGATCATTCATGTGCTGCTTACCCGCACGCCGCTTGGTATCCGCATGCACATGATCGGATCCAACCCGGAGGCGACCAGATATTCGGGTGTCGACACGGGCCGAGTCCTAATATGGGTCTATGTCTTGTCGGCCCTGCTGTGCTGGCTTGCGGCCATTGTCATGATGGCCCGGTTCAATTCAGCCGGCGCCGAGATCGCACAATCCTATTTGTTGATAACGGTTCTCGCGGCCATCCTGGGCGGGATCGATCCGTATGGTGGTTTTGGAAAGATCGCAGGCCTGTTCGTCGCACTGGTCATTCTTCAAGTCATCGCCAGCGGCTTCAACATCATCGGGCTAAGCCCTCATCTGGCGCTCACAGCTTGGGGGCTGATCCTTCTATTCGTGGTCGCCGCCAAACGCTTAACAGTTCGGCTTTGATGCCCGCGAGAATGCATTGCATCGAGGGTTGGCGCCGAGCCTTGACGGCTTGAGGCATTCGCAGCCTAAGGGGACGAGCCCGCCTATCCAAAACGGCGAACTGACGAGTATGCAGAGCAGTCGCAGCGAGACACTGGAAAACAGTCGACGGCTTGATCTAGACTATGGCGTTCATGTCGAAAATCCCTCTTTGGTTCCTGGCGCTCCGCCCGATCTTGAGCGTGGGACCGAGCGCAGTCGCCATGCAGCGCTCAACCTCAAGGTCTGATGGACGTCTGCTCAGCCTTCCCACTGTGGGCCATTCAGAAGGTGCCGCGGTGCCCGCCAAGGCGCCGGTCGGGAGTTGGACAACTTCCTAGCCGACGTGCAGCTGGCTGTCGGCCACAACGTTCTGGGACGGGAGCTGATGCTGGAGCGGCTGCTTTAGCCGTCCGGCCCGGTTCCTCTCGGCGTCCAGCAGTTCCTCCTCGGTTATCAGGCCGTTCATAAACAGCTTGAGCAGGTGGGACGCGATGCGCTGGGCCTGCTGCGATTCAAGGGGAGTGCCGTTCTCGTTGCATACAATGCGGCACACGCGAGAGAGCATATCGATCTCGCACGGCCCCAAGCACTGACCGGGGTACAACATAGCCTTTCCTCCTCGAAAGCTACGAAACCCGGACAGTGCGACAGGCGTGTGAATTCCGCAATTGATTTTGGCGTGATCGGGTGTGCTGTCAGGCGCGGCCCGTGTGCACCCGGGACGTGTGGTGGGTTGACACTGTTCCGAACGAATAGGGAGCGTTTCCCTGCACATTTTAGGAGCTTCTAATGCCTGCCCGCCACAAAGGCATTCCCACCGACAGCTCCTCGACCGCTTTGGGTCACGAAACCGGACTGGTGGCTTCTGGCCTGAGATGTCCATGTCCGGACGTTCAGATCTTAAGGCTTGAGGGCTGGAACCGGTCCAGTTGGAGATGCATAGGGAACAACCATGCAACGGTTGAATGTTGGCCGGCTCTTTTTGTCGACGAGAGCACCGGCCTACCCGAGAGTTTGGCTCGCCAGAGCATAGGTCTTCGGCGTAGCCGGGCCGCCGACGGAGAAATCGGCGAGGCGTTTGCCCAACGACATGGTCAGCACCGTATCGAAGACCGGCATCCCGGCGTGCGAAAGAAAGGCGGCGAACTCGCCGCTGTCCATGTGGGTGTCGACCCGAAGGAAAGACCCCGAATGGTCGGCGACGTGCGGCCGCACGATAGCTACGGCGTCGGTATCGCTTTCGGCCACGACCGGTCCCACCACATGGCCGCGCCCGAATGGCCGGCAGAGCGCGAAGGCGCTCAGCCTGTCGCCCTTGAAAAGCCCATAGCCGGCCGAATGCGCGAAGAGCATTTCAATGAGCGCCGTCCGCTTCACGCCAAAGCCGGCCGCGTCGAGCGCGATCCCTGCCGGAATATCGCTTGCCGCCAAAGCCCGGATGTCGCCGCGCGCGCCCGGCTGACTATCCATTGTTGGCATGCGGGCGATGCCTTGGCATTGATAGACGGTCTTCTCCGGCTGGAAGTCGAGCGAAAGGTAGAGCCGCCTTGCCGCCCGGGTCGCATTGAGGCGCAGGTCGCGCCCGGCGACCTTCTCGAAGACCCGCTGCATCAGCCATTGCCCCGCACCGAGCGTCTGCAGTCGCGGCGAGGTGATGACCATTCCAACGGTCGCGAAATCGGCGCCATGCGCGAACCACATGGCCGAGCCCAGAACACGGCCAATCTCATCAAGCGCCACGAGCCCTTCCCCCACTTCGCGCAGGAACTGCCAGTCTTCGGCTCGGTGCGGCCATCCCACAGATAGGGAGTGCGCGTGCAACCGGTCGAGTTCGATGCCCTCGATGTCGCCGATGCGCATCGAGAAGGCATCGATTTTGAAACTTCCGGACGGCTTCAATTTCTTGCCTCAGAACGATTGCTAAGCGGGTGACACACAATGGCCGCCCGCCCCTGCCAACGCTAGACAACCAGGTCGATACGATTTGCTCGAAAGCCGCGCGCCAACGCAAGATTCGACTGAAACATTTCCGCTTTCAGCACGCAATCGCGAAAGAAGCCGCACATGCTGTTCCGACTTGTTGCAGCATACGGTCGACGGCACCCATCCGGCGCACCCGAAATCCCTGAGGGCTGGAATGGACGTCTTCGACATCCTCGACCGTCTCGTCGCCTTTCCATCGGTCGCCGGCAAACCGAACGGTGATATCGCCGGCTGGATCGAGACCTATCTCACGGAGCACGGAACGCAGGTCACCGTGCTCCCCGGACCGGAAGGCGATCGTTCCAATCTTTTCGCGACGATCGGCCCTGCTGATGTCCCCGGCTACATACTATCCGGCCACATGGACGTCGTCCCTGCCGCAGAGCCGCAATGGACCTCGTCCCCTTTCGCGCTGCGCCAGGAGGGCGAAAGGCTCTACGGACGTGGCACCACCGACATGAAAGGGTTTCTTGCCGCGGTGCTCGCGGCCGTACCCGCACTGACGGGACTGCGCCTTGCCAGGCCGATCCATCTCGCCTTCTCCTATGACGAGGAGGTCGGGTGCCGCGGCGTGCCGCATCTGATTGCCCGCCTGCCTGCCCTTTGCGCGGAGCCGCTCGGCGTCATCGTCGGCGAGCCGAGCGCCATGCGCGCCGTGTGCGCCCACAAGGGCAAGGCAGCCGCCCGCGTGACGATCAACGGGCGCTCCGGCCATTCCTCGCGGCCCGATCTCGGGCTTAACGCTATCCATGCCATGGCCGCGGCTCTGAGCGAGGCCGTGAGCGAAGCCGAGCGGTTGACGCATGGCCCGTTCGACCCTGCCTTCGAGCCGCCCTACTCCTCGCTCCAGGCGGGCGTGGTGGCAGGCGGACAGTCAGTCAACATCATTCCAGACACCTGCACTTTGGACCTGGAGGCGCGCGCCATACCCGGCGTCGATCCGGCCAGCCTGCTCGCGTCAGTCAAAGCGCTGGCAGAGGTTCTTACGGCCGACGGCTTCCGGGTCGAGTGGACGCTTATCAGCGCCTATCCGGCGCTATCGCTTCCGCGAGACGCGGCGCTGGCGACCCTGCTCTGCGAGTTGACCCGCGAAGCGCCGCTCGGCGCCGTCAGCTACGGCACGGAGGCCGGCCTCTATCAGGCCGCCGGCTTCGACGCGATCATCTGCGGCCCAGGCGACATTGGCCGCGCCCACAAGCCGGACGAGTACATCCTTGCGAGCGAACTCGCCGCCTGCCAGCGATTGATCGGGGCGCTGGGCACGCGCTGCGCGTCGTGACGAGGCAACCGCGATGACATTCCTGTTCAATTCCGATGCGCGCCGCGGTGCCGTCTTCGCCGAGGCGTTCGCGGGAGAATTACCGGACATCCCTTTCACGATCGATGCCGCAGCGGTCGATCCAGACGCCGTGCGTTACCTGATCAGCTGGACCGTGCCGGACGACCTCGCCCGCTACAGGAATCTGGAAATCCTGTTTTCCATCGGCGCCGGCGTCGATCAGTTTCGCCTCGATGCGGTGCCTCAAAACGTGAAGATCGTGCGCATGATCGAGGAAGGCATCGCGCGCATGATGCAAGAATATGTGACTATGGCCGTGCTCGCGCTCCATCGCAACCTGCCGGCCTATCTGTCGCAGCAGCGCGCCCGCCAGTGGAATGATATCGCGCAACTGCAGGCCCGGTCGCGCAGGGTCGGCGTGCTCGGCCTCGGACAGCTTGGCCAGGCCGTCCTAGACAGGTTGAAGCCCTTCGGATTCCCGCTTGCCGGCTGGAGCCGCTCGCCGCGACGGATCGAGGGCGTGACTTGTCATCATGGCGAGCTCGGGTTGGAACAGATGCTCGCGGCCAGCGACATACTGGTCTGCCTGCTGCCGCTGACCGAGGATACGCGCGGCTTCCTTGATGCCGGCCTGTTTGCGAAGTTGCCCAAGGACGCGGCGCTCGTCCACACCGGCCGGGGGCCACAGCTCGATCACGAAGCGCTTGTCGCCACGCTCGACAGGGGTCGCCTGTCGGCCGCAATGATCGACGTCACCGATCCCGAACCGCTGCCCGCGAGCCATCCTTTCTGGTCGCATCCAAAGATCATCCTCACTCCGCATGTCGCCAGTGTCACCCAGCCAGCGACCGCCGCCCGCGCCGTCATCGACAACATCAAGCGTCACCGCGCCGGACTCGACCCCATCGGGCTCGTCGACCGGTCGCGCGGCTATTGACTTTCCAACATGAAAGGCCGCTCCTTGCTCCTGCTCAAGACCGTCGACACCAACCCAACCTTTTCACCGCGCGAATCCAAGGCATTGCCCGAACGGCTGATAGCCGGCAATCCCGTCTTCAAGACCTGGGCACAGGACGTGGCCAAGGACGACCTCGTCCATACCGGCGTCTGGGAGGCGACGCCTGGGGAGACGCGCTCGATCAAGGGGGAGACCTTCGAGTTCTGCCATATCCTCTCCGGCATGATCGAAATCACCCCCGACGGCGGCAAGCCGGTGACCTACCGCGCCGGCGACAGTTTCGTGATGAAGCCTGGCTTCACCGGGGTTTGGAAGACCATTGAAACGGTGCGCAAGATCTACATAACCGTGGGGTAGAGGGCGTCCGCGACAGGCGCCGACCTGCGCGGAAGATTTTGCCGTACCTCGCGCCCAGCACGCAACATTCGGCGGCGACGGGCCACCGAACAGCGCATGCTGCGTGCTGGCACGCGCTACGCTCCGGTCAATGCAGGAAAGTGGTCGCCCATGAGCCTAAGCTTCGATCCGGATACAGTTCCCTTCCCCGTCGGGCATTTCATTGGCGGAGAGCTTATCGCCGCCGAGGGTGCGATCGAGATGCGCCGACCGTCTGACGGCAAGCCATACACCGCCTGCCCCATTGCCGGCATCGACATCGTCACCCGCGCGGTAGAGAGCGCCAGAGCCGCACTGAAGTCCAGCAACTGGGGCGGCGTTCGGCCTCGCGAACGCACCAAGGCGCTCCAGGCCTGGGCAGACCTGATCGAGGCGGAAGCCGAAGCGCTCGCCAGGATCGAGGCCGTGAGCTCGACCCGGCCCGTGGGACAGCTCATCGCCGGCGACATCGCCGTCACCGCTGAGCAGATCCGCTTCTTCGCCGAGTTCGCCGACAAGGAAGGCAGCGAGCTCGTGCCGACCGACGATACCAGCCTCGGCCTGATCATGAGCGAGCCCTATGGCGTGGTCGGCGCGATCACGCCGTGGAACTTTCCCATTTCCATGGCCGGCTGGAAGCTCGGCCCGGCGCTGGCCGCCGGCAATGCTGTCGTGCTGAAGCCCTCCGAGATGACGCCCTTCTCGGCAGTCTACATGGCGCAGCTTGCCGTCAAAGCAGGCCTGCCGGCCGGGCTCATAAACGTTGTGCTCGGCGATGGTCCGACGACGGGCACGGCGCTCACCGGCCATCCTGAGATCGCCAAGGTCAGCTTCACCGGCTCGACCCGGGCCGGATCGGCAATCATGGAGAATGTCGCGCGCACCGGCGTCAAGCCAATGACGCTGGAGCTCGGCGGCAAGAGCCCGCAGATCGTCTTTGCCGATGCCGATCTCGACAAGTCGGCGACTGCGATCGCCGGTAGCGTCATCTTCAACGCCGGCCAGGCCTGCGTCGCCGGCACGCGCCTGATCGTCGACAAGCGCGTGGCCGACCGGCTGACGGCCGCGATTCTGGAGCGGATGAACGCGGTGCGCCCGGGCCCTACCTGGGACGAGGCGACACACTATTCGCCGATCGTCTCAGACAGGCAGCGGACACGTGTCGATGGCATCGTGCGGGCCTCCGTCGAGGCCGGTGGCGAGTGCTTGACCGGCGGCGCCGCCATGGACAATTTCGGCTATTTCTACCAGCCGACGCTGATCGCCAATGTCGACCAGGCCAATCCCGCAATCGTCGAGGAGATTTTCGGTCCGGTCCTGACCGTCCAGACCTTCGAGACCGAGGAAGAGGCCCTGGCGCTGTCCAGCCATCCGACCTACGGGCTGGCTTCCGGCCTGTTCACCGCCGACCTGTCCCGCACGATCCGCATCGCGCGCAAGCTCGAAGCTGGCACCGTCTGGGTCAACCGCTACAGCCGCTCGCGCGACCACATCCTGCCGACCGGCGGCTACAAGCACTCCGGCATCGGCAAGGACCTTGGCCGCGAGGCCTATCTCGCCAACCGCAGGACCAAAAGCGTCCTGGTCAGCCTTTAGAGAGATGCCGATGAAGTCCTATTCGATCGCCCTGATCCCCGGTGACGGCATCGGCCACGATGTAACCGCCGCCGCCTGGGCGGTACTGGAAACGGCAGCCCAGCACGCAGGCTTTGCCCTGACGGCAACTCAATTCCCCTGGTCCTGCAAATTCTACAAGGAGACCGGCCGCATGATGCCAGAGGGCGGCATTGAGACGTTGCGCGGCTTCGACGCCATCCTCCTCGGCGCCGTCGGCTGGCCGGCGGAGGTACCGGATTCGGTCTCGCTTCACGGCCTGCTGCTGCCGATCCGCAAGGCATTCGTGCAGTACGCCAACATCCGGCCGCACCGCCTGCTTCCCGGCGTCAGGGGACCATTACGGGCGGAAAACTTTGACATCCTATGCATCCGCGAGAACACCGAAGGCGAATATTCCGGCGCCGGCGGGCGCGTGCATCAAGGCACTGCGGACGAGGTCGCGGTGGAGACCTCGATCTTCACCCGCGCCGGCGTGGAGCGCATCCTTCGCTTCGGCTTCGAGCAGGCACGGGCACGGAGGGGTAAGCTTGCCTCCGTCACCAAATCCAATGCGCAGAAATATTCTATGGTTTTCTGGGACGAGATCACGCGAAAGCTCGCCGCGGAATACTCCGACGTCGCCGTGACCAGCTATCATGTCGATGCGCTTGCCGCGCGCATGATCATGGCACCGGAAAGTCTGGACGTGGTCGTCGCCTCGAACCTCTTCGGTGACATCCTGACCGATATCGGCGCTGCGATCCAGGGCGGACTGGGCTACGCCGCCTCCGCCAACATCAACCCCGACCGCTCGGCGCCGTCCATGTTCGAGCCGGTGCACGGTTCCGCGCCTGACATCGCCCATCTCGGCATCGCCAATCCGATCGCCGCCATCTGGTCCTGCGCCATGATGCTCGATCATCTCGGCGAAAAGGCTGCGGGCGGCCGTGTCATCAAGGCGCTCGAGGCGACGACCGCCAGAGGCATCGGCACCATTGCCGGCAAGGACCGGACGGAGGCCATCACGGCCACCGTCATCGCGGCACTCACCTGATTGCAAGGTCGTTTTCGATGAAAAACTTGAAGGACAACACTCTCTTCCGCCAGGCAGGCCTGATCGGTGGCGAATGGGTCGGGGCCGGCTCCGGCAGAACGGTCGATGTCATCGATCCGGCCACGCAGACCGCGATCGGCACGGTGCCCGACATGGCCGGCTCCGAGACCCGCGCGGCAATTGATGCCGCGGTTTCCGCCTACCGGGATTGGAGGAAAAAAACCAACGCCGAACGCGCTGTCCTGCTGGAGGCCTGGCACAGCCAGATGCTCGTCCATCTGGACGATCTGGCACTGATCCTGACGACGGAACAGGGCAAGCCGCTGGATGAGGCCAGGGGCGAGATCCGTTATGGCGCCTCCTTCGTCAAATGGTTCGCCGAGGAAGCGCGTCGCATCAACGGCCACACCATCCCTTCGCCAACATCCGACCGCCGCATCATCGTGCTGAAGGAACCGGTCGGGGTGTGCGGTATCATCACGCCGTGGAATTTTCCCAACGCGATGATCACCCGCAAGGTCGCGCCGGCGCTCGCCGCCGGCTGCACGGTGGTCGTCAAACCGTCCGAGTTCACGCCCTATTCGGCGTTGGCGCTCGGCGTGCTCGCCGAACGGGCGGGCATTCCCGCCGGCGTCATCAATATCGTCACCGGCATGCCGACCGAGATCGGCAATGAGATCATGGCGAACGAGACCGTGCGCAAGATCTCCTTCACCGGCTCGACGCGAGTTGGCTCGCTGCTGATGCGCGGGGCGGCCGACAGCGTGAAGCGGCTCAGTCTCGAACTCGGCGGCAATGCGCCCTTCATCGTCTTCGACGACGCCGACCTCGACCTCGCCGTCGAGGGCGCACTCGCCTCGAAGTTCCGCAATGGCGGTCAGACCTGCGTTTGCGCCAACCGCATCCTCGTCCAGGCCGGCGTCTACGAAACTTTCGCCGCGAAGCTTTCCGCCCGCGTCAACGCCATGACAGTCGGGCCAGGCACACAGCCCGGCGTCGCCATCGGGCCGATGATCAACATTGCAGCGGTCGAGAAGATCAACCGGCACGTCGAGGACGCGCTCGCCAAAGGCGCCGCAATCGTCACAAAGAGCCCGGCGTTGCCGGAGGGCGCTCAGTATGTGGCGCCGCTGGTGCTGACGGGCGCCACAAAGGATATGCAGCTCGCCGGCGAGGAGACCTTTGGTCCGGTCGCGCCGCTTTTCCGCTTCGAGACGGAAGAGGAGGCAATCGCGCTGGCCAACGGCACGCCCTATGGGCTTGCCTCCTACTTCTACACCGAAAACCTGCAACGCGCCTGGCGTGTCGGCGAGGCACTGGAGTTCGGCATGGTCGGGCTCAACACCGGCTCGGTCTCGATGGAGGTGGCGCCCTTCGGCGGCATCAAGCAGTCCGGCCTCGGGCGCGAGGGCGCACAGGCCGGCATCGAGGAATATCTCGAGATGAAGAGTTTTCACATCGGCGGGCTGGGCTAAACCCAGCCCCGATTACCGTATCCGGTCGAGCGCCTTGTAGTAGAGCCCGACCATCGGCAGGAACCAGGGCTTGCCCGAGTAGCCTGGAATAGAAGGCCACTCGAGCCCCCGCATCGGATTGCGGTCCTCGCGGCCGAGCATGGCGTCGGCCATGATCATGCCGAGATGGGTGGAAAGCTGCGCGCCGTGGCCGGAATAGCCCATCGCGTACCAGGCTCCGTCCTGGTAGCCGGCGCGCGGGAAACGGTCCTTGGTCATGTCGACCAGCCCGCCCCAGCAATAGTCGATCTCGACCTTGGCGAGTTGCGGGAAAATCGCGGCGAGGCCCGCCTGCAATATCTGTCCGCTCTTGGCGTCGGAGCGCTGGTCGGATGTCGCCGAAAAGCGGGCGCGGCCGCCGAAGATCAGGCGCTTGTCCGGCGAAAGCCGGAAATAGTTGCCGATGTTCATCGAGGTCACGCATGTCCGGTTGCCAGGCATGGTCGATGCGATCTCGGCATCGCTCAACGGTCTGGTGGCGATGATGAAGCTGCCGACGGAGATGATCCTGCGGCGGAAATAGCCGAAATTCGGCGTGGTGTAGGCCCCGGTCGCCACCAGCAAATTGTCGGCGCTGATCTGGCCACGGGAGGTGGTGATCTCATGCCTGTTGCCGGCCTGCTTGCGGTCAGTCACCACCGCATTCTCGTGGATGACGGCGCCGTGGCGGACGGCGGCCGTGGCGAGACCGGCCACATAGCGGCCCATATGCATCATGGCGCTCTTCTTCGACAGCATCGCGCCATGGAAGGGAGAGCCGATCTCGGACTTGAGATCGGTCGCCGACAGCAACGCCGTGTCCGGATCCACTTCGGCATGAATGGCTTCGAAGTTGCGCGCAATCGCCTCGAAATGCTGCGGCTTGGAGGCGAGTTTCAGCTTGCCGGCGCGACGGAAATTGCAATCGATGCCTTCCTCGGCGACCAGCGCCTCGATAGTGTCGATGGAACTGTCCAGCGCGCGGTAAAGTGCGATCGCCCGTTCCCTGCCGAGCTCCGCCTTGGCCGAAAGGTAGCTATGTGCGAGGCCGTTGTTTAGGTGCCCGCCATTGCGCCCGGATGCGCCCCAGCCCACCCGCTCCGCTTCCAGCACCGCCACCTTCGCGCCGGCCTTCGCCAAATGGCGCGCGGCGGCGAGACCGGTGAAGCCGCCGCCGATGATGGCCGCGTCGTAGTGCCCCTCGACCGGGCCTTGCGCGCCGCCGGAAAAGACTGGGGCGGTGTCGTGCCAGTAGGAGACCAACTTCATCGGCATCCTGTCTGTCTCAAAGCCTAACCACGTCCGGAAGACCCGAAATATCGGCGATCTCGACATAGCCGTAATACGGGTTGGCCGGCTCGTGGCCCCGGTTGACCCAGACCTTGTTCTTGATGCCGAGGTCGTGTGCCGACATCAGGTCGTAGCGGAACGAAGACGAACAGTGAAGCACCTCTTCCGGGCCGCAGCCCAGCATGTCGAACATATACTCGAACGCCCTGAAGCGGGGTTTGTAGGCCTGCGCTTGTTCGGCCGTGTAGACGGCGTGGAATGGCGCGCCGAGCTTTTCGACATTGGACATGATCTGCGCGTTCATGGCGTTGGAGAGGATGACCAGCGGGATTTCCTTGGCGACCTTCGCCAGGCCGGCCGGAACGTCCGCGTGAGGCCCCCAGGTCGGAACACGCTCATAGACCATTCTGGCGTCCTCGGCGCTGAAAGCGACGCCGTTGCGCTTGCAGGCGCGCTCGAGCGCGTTGTGGACGACGTCGGCATAGGGCTTCCAGTCGCCCATGATCTCGTCGAGCCGGTAGGCCGCGAAGTTCTTTATGAACTCCTGCATGCGCGGTTCGTCGAGACGGCTGCCGTAGAGATCGCGCGCCGCTTCCGCCATCTGGAAGAAGGTCAACGTGCCGTAGCAGTCGAAGGTGATGTATTTGGGCCTAAAGGAAGCCATGTCCGTCGATCTCCGGTAGAAGCACATCCGCATTCGGGATGCTTGATCATATGCCGGCATCCGGCGAGCCACCTGACCGAAATGAACCTCCCGAAAGCAGAAAGTTCCGTATCCGCCATCCCGTTTGGCACGCTGTAGCATCTTGCCTGGCGATGGCAGCGCGATTTCGTGGCGTGGCGCGCTCGCTTCGGACGGCGCCGGCACAAGATGCGGCGCGCCCCTCACGCTACGGCGAAAGATACTGCCAAAGTCGAGGTCTTCAGACGATCTGCTGCGCGCCAATAGCCGAAACTTGGCATCAGACGAAAGGACGCTCAATGCAGCAGGGCGAGATCGAACTCCAGGCCTTCCGGCCCGACCACATCGAGGGCGCGGTGGCGCTTTCCCGCCAGGAGAAATGGCCGCATCGGCAGCAGGACTGGCAGATGGCGCTGCAGCTTTCGAGCGGCGCGGTCGCGCTCGACGACCAGGGCCGCGTCACCGGAACCATCCTGGTCACGCCCTACGGCAAGGACTGCGCCATGATCAACATGGTGATCGTCGACAGGGACGCGCGGGGCAAGGGGCTCGGGCGCCGTCTCATGGAGCAAGCCTTCACCCTCGCGGGCGAACGTCCGCTGCGGCTCGTCGCGACGACCGACGGCATGCCTCTTTATCAGAAGCTGGGCTTCGTGCCCTCCGGCACCATCATGCAGCATCAGGGCAAGGTCACCGAGCTTGAGGCGCCCGACGGCGTGGACGCAGCAGGCGCCGATGACCTGCCGGAAATTAAGGCGCTGGACCGCGGTGCCTATGGCGCCGACCGTGAAGCCTTGATCGATGCGCTGGCCGAGCGCGGCCAATTCGCCATGATCCGCCGCAACGGGGTTATCGAGGCCTATGCCGCGATCCGACCGTTCGGACGCGGCGAGGTGATCGGTCCGGTCATCGCGGGAAGTGCTGACGCCGCGAAGGCCCTACTCGCGTTCTTCGCCGCGACCCGCCCCGGCGCCTTCCTGCGTGTCGATACCGACAGCAGGACCGGCATTGCCGGCTGGCTCGAGGAAATCGGCCTCGCCCATGTCGGCGGCGGGGTGGCCATGGACCGTCCGCCCAAGAAAGATACTGAACAGTCCAGGCCAAGAATTTTCGCCCTCGCCAACCAGGCGCTCGGCTAGTCCGGAGACAACAATGCTCGCCAATTCCCTGATCGAACTCGACCGCGCCCATCTCATCCATCCTGTCGCCTCATACCGTGGCCATGAGGCGGTCGGCGTACGCGTGCTGAAATCGGCCAAGGGCGCCACCGTGACCGATGCGTCCGGCCGGCAACTTCTCGACGGTTTCGCGGGGTTGTGGTGCGTCAATGCCGGCTATGGCCACGACAGCATCGTCGAGGCGGCAGCCCGGCAGATGCGCGAGCTTCCCTACGCCACGGCTTATTTCGATCTCGGCTCGGAGGCGGCCATCCGGCTCGCCTCGGAGCTGGCCGAGCGCGCGCCCGGCGATCTCAATCACGTCTATTTCACGCTCGGGGGTTCCGACGCGGTCGACAGCACGATCCGTTTCGTCCGCTACTACTGGAATGCGAGGGGCGAGCCGAAACGCGACCAGTTCATATCCATCGAGCAGGGCTATCACGGGTCGTCGGTGGTCGGCGCGGGCCTCACCGCCCTGCCCGCCTTTCATGCCGGCTTCGGCATTCCCTTCGAATGGCAGCACAAGATCCCTTCCCCCTATCCCTATCGCAACCCGGTAGGCGAGGATGGGAACGCGATCATCGCCGCGTCGCTTGCCGCGCTAAAGGCCAAGATCGAGGAGATCGGGCCGTGGCGGGTCGCCGCCTTCTATGCCGAGCCGATCCAGGGCTCGGGCGGCGTCATCGTCCCGCCGAAAGGCTGGATCAAGGCCATGCGCGAACTCTGCCGGGAGTACGGCATCCTGTTCATCGCCGACGAAGTGATCACCGGCTTCGGCCGCACTGGGCCCCTGTTTGCCTGCACGGACGAGGACATCGTTCCCGATTTCATGACGACGGCGAAGGGCCTGACCTCGGGCTATGTTCCGATGGGCGCGGTGTTCATGGCCGACCATGTCTACGAGGTCATCGCCGACGGCGCGGGCGCCTCGGCCGTCGGCCACGGCTATACCTATTCCGCCCACCCGGTCAGCGCCGCCGTCGCCCTCGAAGTGTTGAAGCTCTACGAAGACGGTCTTCTGGAGAACGGCATCAAGGCCGGCGCCCGCCTGATGGCTGGCCTGTCGGGCTTGCGCGACCATCCGTTGGTCGGCGATGTGCGCGGTCGCGGCATGCTCGCGGCGATCGAACTTGTGGTCGATAAAGAGAGGAAGACACCGCTTCCAGCGTCGGCCATGCCGGCGCGGCGGGTCTTCGACAGGGCATGGGACAACGGCCTCATCATCCGTGCGTTTGCGCATGGGGTTATCGGCTATGCACCCCCGCTGTGCTGCACAGACAGCGACATCGACGTGATCGTGGAGCGCACGCGCCGAACGCTTGACCAGACGCTCGAGGACCCGGATGTTCGCCAGGCCCTGCCATGACGGGCAGCGAATATTTCGTGTCTCGAAATATCGCCGGGGCAGATGATTTCGCAATTTTGTGCCGCCCCCTCACGCCTTTTCGGCGAATCCAGCGCGGGGGAAGTGCCAGACTGCTCTTAAGACAAGGCCAGAAGACCCGAATTTCCGGGCCTTTGAAAAGGCCGACGCTCCGGACAGCACGGAATTTTGTTCTGTTCAGCACGATTAATGCGGCCGCGCGCAGAGGAGAGCCAGTCTTGGCCAGGGGCTTCAGCGAATTCAAGTATATGACCTTCGACGTTGTCGGCACGCTGATCGACTTCGAAGGCGGCATTACGACCTGCTTGGCCGGGATTGCCGCCGAGGCCGGCGTTGCCATCGATGGCGAAGCCGCGCTGGCCCTGTACCGGCAGGCTCGCTACATGCCCGATGCGGGCCTGTTTCCCGACGATCTCGTGCGTGTCTACATGGTTATCGCCCCACAACTCGGTCTGCCGGCCGAGGAGAAATATGGCGTCCGGCTGCGGGACTCCGCCAGTGCCTGGCAAGGTTTCCCCGACAGTGAGGCGGCATTGGCCGAGCTTGCGAAGTCACACAAGCTGATTGCCATGACCAATGCCCGCCGCTGGGCGCTCGATCATTTCGAGAAGCAGCTCGGATCACCCTTCTTCGCCACCTTCACGGCCGACGAGACCGGCACGGAAAAACCCCACCCTGCTTTCTTCCAGAAGGTCTTCGATTTCGTCGCCTCAAGGGGCGACAGCAAGGACGACATCCTGCACGTCGCGCAAAGCCAGCATCACGACATCGGCGTATCCCGGGCGCTCGGCATGACCAATTGCTGGATCGAACGCCGGCACGCCCAGAAGGGCTATGGCGGCACGATCGAGCCCGAGCGCTTCACCGTACCAGACCACCACTTCACCTCGATGGCCTCCCTTGCAGCGGCCGTTCGGGAAAGCCTGAAGGAACGAACCTGAGCCAAAGCCCGGAAAGCCGCAGCAAGACGAGCATCCTGACCAAACAACAGAAAGGGGAATGAACATGAAAGACAAGATCACGAACTGGACCAGCGCAGACGATGCCATGGTCGAAAATGCCATTCGGCGGGGCGCGAACCGCCGCGAACTTCTCAAGATGCTGTTGGCCGGTGGCGCCGCGATTGCCGCGGGCAGCGTGGTGCTCGGCCGCGCCACCCAGGCCGTAGCCGCCACGCCGGTTTCCGGCGGAAATTTCAAAGCCGCCGGCTGGTCGTCCTCGACCGCCGACACACTCGATCCGGCAAAGGCGTCGCTGTCCACCGACTATGTCCGCTGCTGCTCGCTCTACAACCGACTGACTTTCCTCGACAAGGATGGCGTCACGCAGATGGAGCTGGCCGAAAGCTTCGACAGCAAGGACGCCAAGACCTGGACCGTGAAGCTGCGCAAGGGCGTCACCTTCCACGACGGCAAGGACCTCACCGCCGACGACGTCGTCTTCTCGCTGAAGCGCCATCTCGACAAGTCGGTCGGTTCCAAGGTCGCCAAGATCGCGGCGCAGATGACCGGCTTCAAGGCGGTCGACAAGTCGACCGTGGAAATCACGCTCGCCGACCCGAATGCCGACCTGCCGACCATCCTGGCGCTGCACCATTTCATGATCGTCCAGGACGGCACCACGGACTTTTCCAAGGGCAATGGCACCGGCGCGTTCGTGCTGCAAACGTTCGAGCCTGGCGTGCGTTCGGTGGTCACCAAGAACAAGAACTACTGGAAATCGGGCAAGCCCTACCTGGATTCGTTCGAATTCATCGCCATCAGTGACGACAGCGCCCGTGTCAACGCGCTCTTGTCCGGCGACATCAGCTTCGCCGCCTCGATCAATCCGCGCGCGATGAAGCTCATCAGCGGCCAGCAGGGCTTCGAATTGTCGAAGACGACCTCGGGCAACTACACGGATCTCAACATTCGGCTCGATATGGACCCCGGCAACAAGGCCGACTTCGTGGCCGGCATGAAATATCTCGTCAACCGCGAGCAGATCGTCAAATCGGCGTTGCGTGGCCTCGGTGAAGTCGGCAACGACCAGCCCGTCTCGCCGGCCAATGTCTTCCACAACGCCGACGTCAAGCCGAAGGCTTTCGACCCGGACAAGGCGAAGTTCCACTTCCAGAAGGCAGGCCTGCTCGGCCAGTCCATCCCGGTGGTCGCTTCCGACGCCGCCACCTCATCGATCGACATGGCTGTGATCATCCAGGCCGCCGGCGCGGATATCGGTATGAAGCTCGACGTCCAGCGTGTCCCGGCCGACGGCTACTGGGACAATTACTGGCTCAAGGCGCCAATCCATTTCGGCAACATCAATCCGCGCCCCACGCCGGACATTCTGTTCTCGCTCCTCTACGCATCCAACGCGCCGTGGAACGAAAGCCAGTACAAGTCCGAGAAGTTCGACAAGATGCTCATCGAGGCGCGCGGCCTGCTCGACCAGGCCAAGCGCAAGGAGATCTATGGCCAGATGCAGGCTATGGTCTCCGAGGAGGCCGGCACCATCATCCCGGCCTACATTTCCAACGTGGATGCCCTCTCCAGCAAGGTGAAGGGTTTGGAGGCGAACCCGCTCGGTGGCATGATGGGCTACGCAATGGCGGAATATCTCTGGCTCGAAGCCTGAGGGAAGCCAGCCGGGGGCCAGTCAGCCAGCCCCCGGCATTTCGTTGCGCAAGATTACTTGGCCGAACAACCGCAGGAGCGCTTCCATGACGTCTGGGGTTCTCAACCTCGTGCTGAAGCGGCTGGGGATCGCGGCGGTCACGCTTCTGATCGTGCTGTTCGCCGTTTTTTTCGCCACCAGCATGCTGCCCGGCGACACCGCGTCGATCCTGCTCGGCCAGGCGGCTACACCCGAAGCCGTCGCCGGCCTGCGCGAGGCCATGCATCTCAACGATCCGGCAATCCTGCGCTTCCTGCGCTGGCTTCTCGGCCTGCTCCACGGCGATCTCGGCACTTCCTATGCCAACCAGATGCCGGTCGCGGCGCTGATCGGTGGGCGCTTCGTCAACACCATGGAGCTTGCCGGCATCACCACCCTGCTCTCGGTGCCCCTGGCGCTGACGTTGGGTATCACCGCCGCCATGCTGCACGGCTCCCTCTACGACCGCACCGTCACCGTCGTTTCGATCGGCGTCATCTCCGTGCCGGAATTCATGGTCGCGACCCTCGCGGTCCTGCTCTTCGCCGTTTATCTCAAATGGCTGCCGGCGCTGTCCTCGGTCAATGAGGCGCATACTCTGACCGACCTCGTGCGCATCTATGCAATGCCCGTGATCACGCTGACCTTCGTCATCTCCGCTCAGATGATCCGCATGACCCGCGCCGCGGTCATCGAGACGCTCTCCACGCCTTATGTCGAGATGGCGCTGCTCAAAGGCGCCTCACGCGGCCGCATGGTGCTGAGACACGCGCTCCCCAATGCGCTCGGGCCGATCGTCAACGCGGTCGCGCTCTCGCTGTCCTATCTGGTCGGCGGCATCATCATCGTCGAGACGATCTTCAACTATCCCGGCATCGCCAAGCTGATGGTCGATGCCGTCGCCACCCGAGACCTGCCGCTGATCCAGAGCTGCGCGATGATCTTCTGCCTCGGCTATCTATTGCTCATCACCGCCGCCGATGTCGTCGCCATCATGTCCAACCCGAGGCTCAGATGACGATTGCGCGCGCCACAACCTCCCGTCGATCCTTCCTGGGCCACAGCTACAGCCTCGTGGGCATCGTGGCCGCTTTGGTCATCCTGGCTTGGACGCTTGTCGCGATACTCGCGCCCTACATCATTCCTCATTCGATTGGAGACATCGTCGACGACGATTATTTCGGCCCGATGCGTCAGGGGCTATGGCTCGGCTCGGACTATCTGGGGCGCGACATGCTCTCGCGGGTGCTTATGGGCGCGCGCTACACCGTCGGCATATCGCTCGCCTCCGTCGCCATCGCCTGCTTTTCGGGCGTCGTGCTGGGGATGATCGCGGCCGTCACCGGTGGCTGGCTCGACATCTGCCTCAGCCGCTTCCTCGACGCCATGAATTCCATCCCCAGCAAGCTGTTCGGCCTTGTGGTCGTCGCCGCGGTCGGCTCGTCGATCCCGGCGCTGATCCTGACGCTGGCCGTCATCTATATACCAGGCGCCTACCGCTTCGCGCGGGCGCTCGCCGTCAACATCAACACCATGGATTTCATGACCGTCGCTCGCGTCCGTGGCGAGAGCACCGTCTATCTCATCGGGTCGGAGATTCTGCCCAATATCATCCGTCCGGTGCTTGCCGACTTCGGCCTGCGCTTCGTCTTCATCGTGCTCCTGCTCTCCGGCCTCTCGTTCCTGGGGCTCGGCCTGCAGCCGCCGCTCGCCGATTGGGGCGCGCTGGTGCGCGAGAACATCGGCGGCCTGCCCTTCGCGGCGCCTGCAGTCATCGTGCCTTCGCTGGCGATCGCTAGCCTGACCATCAGCGTCAACCTGCTGATCGACAACCTGCCGCAGAAGATCAGGGACAGGGACGCATGACCAATCTCGTCGAGGTCAGGAACCTGAGGATCGAGGCGACGACCGACGCCGGACGCGTCGTCGAGATCATCAAGGGCGTCAGCCTCGACATCGCCGATGGCGAGATCGTCGCCCTGATCGGCGAGAGCGGCTCCGGCAAGACAACGGTGGCGCTCTCGCTCATGGGACACGCGCGATCTGGCTGCCGGATCACCGGCGGCGAAATCAATGTGAACGGCAAGAACATGGCCGCGCTTTCCGAAAAGCAGCGCGCCAGGTTGCGAGGCACCGACATTGCCTATGTTCCGCAAAGTGCCGCCGCCTCCTTCAACCCTTCGTCCACCATCATGGAGCAGGTGATCGAGGTTACGCGCATCCACAGGCTGATGCCGTCCGAGCAGGCGCGAAAGCGCGCGGTCGAGCTGTTCAGGGCCTTGTCGCTGCCGGACCCGGAAGGAATCGGCGCCCGTTATCCGCACCAGGTTTCAGGTGGGCAGTTGCAGCGGCTGTCGGCGGCCATGGCACTTATCGGCGATCCCAAGCTGGTCATCTTCGACGAACCTACGACGGCACTCGACGTGACGACGCAGATCGATGTGCTGAAGGCATTCAAGTCGGTCATGCGGGCCGGCGGGATAGCGGGTGTCTACGTTTCGCACGATCTCGCGGTCGTTGCCCAGATCGCCGACCACATTGTGGTGCTGAAGGGCGGCCAAGTGCAGGAGACCGGCACCACGACTCAGATTCTTTCGGCTGCGCAGCACCCCTATACGCTCGAACTGCTGGCTGCCTTCGAGCCGAAGCCGCGGCAAGCGCACGCGGACGCAGATGCCGGCGCGAAGCCGTTGCTGCGCATCGATAATGTGACGGCCGGCTATGGCGCGCTGCGAGATGACGGACTGCCACTCATCAGGGCCGTCGATTCCGTCAGCCTGGTCGTCGAGAAAGGGCGCAACCTCGGCGTCATCGGCGAATCCGGCTGCGGAAAATCGACGCTGGCGCGCGTCATCGCCGGCATTCATCCGGCGGCGGCCGGCGACATCATCTTCGACGGCAAGCAACTGGAGCGTGCCGCAGGCAAACGCAGCCAGGACCAGCTGCGCGAGATGCAGATCGTGTTCCAGTATGCCGACACCGCGCTCAATCCAGCCAAGGCGATCGAAGACATCATCTCCCGTCCACTGGCCTTCTATCACCGGCTCGACCGGCAGGCGCGCTCGAAGCGCGTCGACGAACTGCTTGACATGGTCCGCCTGCCCAGGGCGCTGCGCTACCGTCGCCCGTCGGAGCTCTCGGGCGGCCAGAAGCAGCGGGTGAACTTCGCGCGCGCCCTGGCGGCCGGGCCCAAGCTCATCATCTGCGACGAAATCACCTCGGCGCTCGACGCGGTGGTGGCGGCCGCCGTGATCGAACTGCTCAAGGAACTGCAGCGCGAGTTGGGCCTTTCCTACATTTTCATCAGCCACGACCTCTCGGTCGTCGAGGCCATCTGTGACCAGATCATGGTCATGTACAATGGCGAGCGGGTGGAGCAGATCACGCCCGACAAACTGCAGGCGCCCACCCACCCCTATTCGAAGCTTCTGTTCTCCTCAGTCCCGAAGCTCGATCCGACGTGGCTCGATAGCCTCGTCCGAGACCCCGAGCTGGTCAGCCAGTACGGCCATCGCTGACTACAAGGGAAAGAGGCTGGGCAGCGACATATGCGTCTTGACGGTGGGAGACCTCAGCACCGCGAAGCTGAAACACTTGTCAATGCCGATATCCATGTCGGTGAGCTGCTCCATGGATCTCGATGTCAATTCGATCGAGTTTGATGAACTGTCCAGGAATAGAGGTTTTGGGAGCCGCCGTTAGCTCCGCCGTCATCCGTGCCGCGGAACTCTCCCGACGCTACAATTGCGAGCAGAGCCGGTAGGCCTCGTAGATCGACGAGTAGATGTCCCGGCTGGCAACCGCGTCTCCAATGCGGTGCAAGACAAACGATCCAGCGGCTTGGGCATTATCAGCTTCCTTTGTCCCCGCGCCGGTCATGAGTGCTATGTCGGTGACGCCGCTGTTGGCTGAGCACACACGCAATTCCTGGTAGGTATCCTCCATGGGCGCGGTGCCGCGCTCGACAATGAGTTGGGCCGCGAGCACTTCCGTTTCCGCACCGGTGAGTTCGTGCCGGAATGTGGCGGCTATTCCGTTGCCTTGGCGTGCTGCCTTGACCAGGCGCACGTCGCTGATGACGCGGATGCCGCGTTCCGAGGCGCGTTTGCGAAAACTCACCCTGTCCGGATAAGGCGTCTCGATCGCCAGGGTGTCGTCCGCTATGGCCAGGCTGACCAAGCGCCCCAGACGGGCAAGATGCAGAGCGCAGGAAATTGCGGCCTGGCGTCCGGTCTCATCGTAGATGAGCACATCGTCCTTCGCCGGCACCACCCCGGTCAAGACGTCCCAGACGCTGTGGCAATGTTCGGCGCCCTCCAGCCACTCCATGTCGGGAACGCCGCCGGTGGCGATGATGACCGCGTCCGGTTTGTCGGCGAGGACCACTGCTGCGTCCGCATAGGTGTTGAGACGAACTTCCACACCAAGGCGAGTGAGTTCGCCGGTGCGCCAGTCGACTATGCCGATGAGATCCTTGCGGTCGGAGGCGGAGGCCGCGACGAGCACCTGTCCGCCAAGCCGTGCTCCGGCTTCAAGCAGGGTCACTTTGTGTCCGCGCTCGGCGGCGACCCGTGCCGCTTCCATCCCACCCGGGCCACCGCCGACCACGACCACCCGTTTCGGCGTTTCGGCCCGGTCAATGATGTGGTTGACGATCGTCTCATGGCCGCTGGCCGGGTTGTGAATGCACTGCACCTTCTTGTACAGGCAATAGGATGCGCCGACACACGGGCGGATGCGTTCTTCTTCTCCGCGCATCACCTTGTTGACGATATGGGGGTCGGCGATATGCGCCCGGGTCATGCCGACCAGATCGACCAGGTTTTCGCGGATGGCATGTCGAGCCGTGGCTACATCCCGGATTGCCGCGGCGTGGATCACGGGCAGTTTGGTTTCCCGCTTGAACCTGCCGACCACGGGCAAAAACGGCGCGCTGGGGCTAAACATGCCGGGCATGTTTTGCTCGGCCAGGGACAGCTCAGTGTCCATGCGGCCAAAGATGCAGTTGAAGAAGTCGATATGGCCTTCCCGCTCGAACAGCCGGGCGAAATCAAGGCATTCCTCGAAATCCGGTCCGTCTTCGACTGCCTCGTCGATCACGAAGCGGATACCCACAGCGAAGTCGTCGCCGACTGCGCGGCGGATCGCCTCGTGAACCATCAAGCCGAAGCGGGCACGGTTTTCCAGCGAGCCGCCGTAGGCGTCCGTGCGCCTATTGGTTCTACGCGACAGGAATTGCCCGATCAGATGGCCGCCGGCAACGGTTTCGATGCCATCCAGACCTCCGTCACGGCAGCGCCTGGCGGCGCTGGCGTAATCCTCGATGATCCTGCCGATGTCCGCAGCGTCCATCTCCTTCGGGAAATTCCGGTTTCGCGTCTCTCGGATGCGTGACGGTGCCACCGGCGGGAGCCAGTTCCCGGCGTAGGCGGTGGCGCGCCGGCCAAGATGTGAGACCTGGCACATGACGGCGGCGCCGTGGCGATGGATTCGCTGCGATAGCAACTGGAGATGAGGGACGATGCGATCGGTCGAAAGGTCCAGCTGACCGCCACCCCAACTGGAGTCGGGCGAGGTCATGGCCGAGCCGCCCGCCATGGTCATCGCCAGGCCGCCGCGCGCCTTCTCCTCATGGTAGCGTTGGTAGCGCTCGAGCGGCAGGCCGCCATCGTCCAGCATCGAGGCGTGACTGGTGCTGACGACACGGTTGCGCAGCGTCAGACCCTTGAGCCGAAACGGCTGAAGCAGAGGATCGCCGGACGCGCCGCCTGCTGGAGATGCCGCTGTGTTCACGTCGTGCCCCCTCCCATTCATGAGGGTTATAGTCCGTCATTTGTGAGGCTGGAGAAAGCTTGAAAATCGTTAGGGTGGCTATACGCTGAGCGTATGGCCAGTTTCGCAAAACTCATCCCTTCCGCGCGCGGACTGCTTGTTTTCGAAGCTGCTGTCCGCTCTGGCAGTTTCACCGCCGCAGCGCGCGAATTCAACGTCACGCAACCGTCGGTCAGCCGCAGCATCGCCCAGCTCGAGGCCGATTTTGGGGTCGCGCTTTTCACGCGCAGTCCAGCGGGATTGGCCCCGACCGCAGAAGGGCGTGCCCTCTATTCGGCCGTGCGGGAGGGGTTTGACGGCATCGAGGAGGTGATCCGGAGAATCAAGCAGAGCGGTGCTGCAAAGCCGATGGTCACCCTCTCTCTATCGAGTTCTCTGGCAACATATTGGTTCGTTCCCAGGTTAGGAGCTTTCAACACGAGGTTTCCGGATGTGGACCTGAGGTTCGAACTGATCGCGGGCGTTCTGAGAGGGCCGGCCGAGAATGTCGACCTTGCCACGAGGATCCTGTCGGACGACGACACCCACTATCACCGCTGGGCGTTCTCGCCGGAAATCATTGTTCCGGTATGCAGCCCATCCTATTTGTCAGCCCACGGTCGGTTGATGCATGCCGGGACTGGGGAGGGTCATGCCCTGCTGCATCTGACGGACGCCAAGGAGCAGTGGCTGGACGCTTGGGGCAACGTGGCCAACCGCAGGACCAGCAGGGCAAAGTGGCTCGAATTTTCCGACTACGCGGTCGTGCTTCAGGCCGCGATGAACGGGGAAGGCGTGGCGCTCGGCTGGCTCAGCAACGTCTCGAGAGCGTTGCTTCAGGGAACCCTTGTCCCAGCTTCGGACCGGCAGATCAATACGGGCCGGATCCATCAGCTTATTGCACCGCGCTCACGGCCGCTACGGCCGATCGTTTCTGACATCCGCGCCTGGATGGTCGCCGAGATGCAAGCCGAATTGAAGGCACTGCACCCGATCTTGCGGCCGGACATCTTGTAGCGGACGGCAGGCCACAAATGCAGCACGGCTCGGCCAGCGCCGACTACATCGGAAACAGGCTGGGCAGCGGCATGTGCGCCTTGACGATGGGAGACTTCAGCACCACGAAGCTGAAATATTTGTCGATGCCAATATCCATATCGGTCAGCCGCTCCATGATCGTCTGGTACTCGCCAATGCCGGCGGTGACGAACTTAATCAGGTAATCGTAGCCGCCCGAGACGAGATGGCATTCGATGACCTGGTCGATCTTCTCCACCACGGCGAGAAAGCGGGCGAAGTCCACCTGGCGATGGTTCCTCAAGGTGATCTCCGTGAACACGGTCAGCATCTGGCCGAGCTTGCCGATATTGATCTGCGCGGAATAGCCTTCGATATAGCCCTCCGACTGGAGTTTCTTGACCCGCATCAGGCAAGGGCTCGGCGACAAATGGACCAGCTCGGCCAGTTCCACATTGGTGACGCGGCCGTTCTTCTGCAGTTCGTGCAGAATCTTGATGTCGATCCGATCCAGTTTCATGGCCGTCTCCGAACAACGCAAGCCACAGCACAAAATGCTGCCGTGCCAATAACCATCGACACTACCACAGCCCGTCTGCCTGTCCATCCGAACGAACACTGCTTTGAAACGCAGGGACTTCCGATTTCCACGGGGTCGTCGGAATAAAATTCTGCTTCGCCTTCAACTGCAGCAGCGGCTGCCTGCGCAACGCGATAGATTGAAACGTCAAATGAGAGAGGATCATGCGCGCGCCGCTGCAGCAAATCGAGACATCCGGCGAACTGCCGCAAGCCGCGGACGCGGTTATAATCGGCGGCGGCGTCGTCGGCGTCTTCACGGCCTATTACCTGGCGGAGCGCGGCATGAAGGTTGCGCTCGTCGAAAAAGGACGCATCGGCGCCGAGCAGTCCTCCCGGAACTGGGGATGGTGCCGCCAGCAGAACCGCGACGCCCGCGAACTACCGATGGCGACACGAAGCCTCGATCTGTGGGAGCGTTTTGCGGCGAAGACCGGGGAAGACACCGGCTTTCGCCGCTACGGCCTGCTCTACCTCAGCAATGACGAGGCGGAACTGGCCGGGTGGGCGCGCTGGCGCGACTTTGCCAGAACGGCTGGCGTCACGACGCACATGCTCAACGGCGCCCAGGCCAGCGAGCGGGGCGGCGCCACGGGCCGGACGTGGAAGGGCGGCGTCTTCTCGCCAACCGACGGCACCGCCGATCCGTCGCAAGCCGCGCCCGCGGTCGCTCGTGCCATCCTGAAGCTCGGAAGCACAGTGCACCAGAATTGCGCCGCACGCGGCATCCAGACCGAGGGCGGACGCCTGAGCGCCGTGGTCACCGAAAACGGGACGATCCGCACCAAGGTGGCGGTCCTGGCTGGCGGCGCCTGGGCCTCCTCCTTTTGCCATCAGTTTGGCTTCCGCTTCCCGCAGGCCTCGGTTCGCTCCTCCATCCTGTCCGTGTCGCTAGGCGCGGAGGGCCTTCCGGATGCGCTGCACACGGCACGGATCTCGGTTACACGTCGCGGCAACGGCGGCTATACGCTCGCCATAAGCGGTCGCGGACGCGTGGACGTCACGCCGCAGCAACTGCGCTTTTCGTCGCAGTTCGTGCCGATGTTCCTGAAGCGGTGGCGCAGCCTCGCGCCCGGCGGCCTGCAGGGTATGCGTTCTGGGCACGAAACGCTCCAGCTTTGGCGGCTCGACCAACCGACGCCAATGGAGCGCATGCGCATTCTCGATCCGGCCCCGGACCAGGCGACCATCCGCCTGACCCATGCCCGTGCGCTTGAGTTGCTGCCGGCGCTGCGCAAGACGACGATCAGCGCGGCCTGGGCCGGCTACATCGACAGCACGCCGGACGGCGTGCCCGCCATCGGCGAGATCCCTACCCTTCCGGGTTTCTTCCTGGCTGCTGGATTTTCGGGGCACGGCTTCGGCATCGGGCCCGGCGCTGGACACCTCGTCGCCGATCTGGTGGTCGGGTCGGAACCGATCGTCGATGCGACACCCTACGATCCGCGCCGCTTCGACGCTTCGGCCTGGGGCAAGGTCGCCGACTTCTGAGAGGCGATTCATGCCCGCCCCCATAGCCGTGGCTTTAGCAATCACATCAGCTTTCCCGAAGAAAGACGCCGATCGGCGCTGGTCGGACAGGCGCCTGCCCGCGAAACCGGCCGACGGCGTCGGGCTTGCAACCGGCCTTCGCCGCGACGAGTTCGACGGCGGCCAGTTGGCAGTAGCGCCCCTGGCAGCGCCCCATGCCGACGCGCGAAAGCGACTTCACCCTGTTGGCCTCGCCGCCGCCGGCATCCGCGCTCTCGCGCACGACGCCCGCGCTCACATTCTCGCAGCGGCAGACGATCGCGTCCTCGGGCAGCGCCCGCACCATCTCGGACGGCCAGGGAAACGCGCAAGCCAGACCGCGGGCAAAGCGCTCCAGCCGCGCGAGCTTGTGCAGATCGGCGTTGGCGGAAGGCGCCGGACGTCCGAGATCGGCAAGGCACGCGGCCGCGGCAAGGCACCCAGCGATCTCCGCGCCGTCCGCCCCGAGGAGACGGACCCCATCGCCGGCGAGATAAATCCCATTGCCGGCCCGACCCATCCGATCGATCTTTGGCAGCCATTGCCGCCACTGTTCATCATAGGTGAAGGCGCATCCTGCCAGGTCGGCGAGATGCGTCTCGGCCCGCAAATGCCAGCCCATGCCCACCATGTCGCATGATGTGGCGCGCTGCCTTCCACCAGCGTCGCGCCAGCGCACCGCCGCCACGCCCGACCCGTCGGTCTCGATCCGTTCGAGCGTCACGCCCGCGTGATAACGGCCACCAAGCCGCGCTCGCATAACCAACCCGCGCAACGCGACGACTGGCCGAGCGGCAAGCTCCCACAGCCCTCGTAGTTGCTGGCGCCAGGGAGAGGTGTCGAGCACCGCCGGCACATGGGCGCCAGCCTTGACGAGCTGCGCACCAACCAGAGTCAGTAAAGGCCCGGATCCCGTCAGGACGATCCGTCGCCCGAGTGCCACGCCTTGTGCCTTCAGCGCGATCTGCGCCGCGCCGAGGCTGTAGACGCCGGCGCTCTGCCAGCCGGGGACGGGAGCGACGCGGTCGGATGCGCCAGTGGCAAGGATCAGACGGTCATAGAAGATCACCTGGACGCCGCTCTCCCCCAGAACATGCAGACGACCCTCATGCACCGCAATGACCGAGCTGCGCGCATAATGGGTGAGCCGCCCCTCTGCGGCCAGCTGGTCGAAGAGCGAATGTAGCGCGCGCGCCTTCTGCGCCTCCGACCCGTAGAGCTGCTGCGGGGGGCGGGTAAACCCGGCAGGCGGGCGACGATAGATCTGTCCGCCCGCGCGCTGCCCCTCGTCGATCACAATCGGATGGAAGCCAGCATCGACCAGCGTCGCCGCAGCCCTTATACCGGCGGGGCCTGCACCCACGATCACGATCCGCGGCGAGGCAAGATCGCTCACGGCCAGTTCTCCGGCGGCGTGGTGCGCAGCCGCATGCCCTCGGCAATCAGGGTTGTGCACGCGCGCAGACGCGGTCCCTCCTCTTGCCAAACCCAGCAGTCCTGGCAGGCGCCCATCAGGCAAAAACCGGCGCGCGACTCCGATCCGAACTCGGAGTTCCGCAAGGCGTGTCCTGATGCCAGCATGGCGGTCAGCACGGTGTCTCCCGCGAGCGCGCCGCGCATCTCACCGGCGAGAAGGAAATGCACCTCTGCCCGGTCGCGCTCCGCCAGCCGGACGATGCGGCCGGGCGTGATCATTCCGCGGCCTCTCGCACCGGGCAAGGATGCGGCAGTTCGGGGAAGCGTTCGCAGACCGCATCGAAGGCCGCCTGAACGCCCTCCGGCCCGGCGCGTCCCTTCATGCGCCGGAAGATTTCTGTCTTGGCGAAGAACCGCCAATGGATCGGCAAGGCATCCAACAGAGCGTGGAGCCGATCATAGGAGGCCGGCGTCCACTGTGCTTCGTAGCCGTCGCGCTCCGGACCGAAATGGAAATGGCCGGCAGGGGGCCCGTGCCGTGCGCGCTGCTGCGTCGTCGCCTGCTCGTCGACCTCGCCGCCGCGCAGGACGACGCCGTAATCGCGCTCGGCCGCTGCCGCCGAGACATAGCCGCGCCGCACGTCCCGCGCGACCTGCCACGGCTCGCGCCGATACGGATCGCCACGCCCACCGCCCCCAGCGGAGCGGATCTCGAGCATGTCACCTGGCTGCAGGACCGCCGTGTCGATATTGCCCAGCCGCCGCTCGTGCTCGGTCCCGGGATTGACGACCATGTCCGACAAGCCGGCCGCCTTGCCGCCCAGCACGCCCCAGGGACGGAAGAAGCTGCGGTCGCGGTTGCGTGCTGTAATCCTGGAGTCGGGGGCGAAGACGCGGAAGGCCATTTCGGTCGCCAGCCCGCCGCGCCAGCGGCCCGCACCACCGCTGTCCCTGGCGAGCCCGTATTTCACGAATTCGACCGGGGTTTCGGTTTCGGTGATCTCGATCGGCGTGTTCCTGAGATAGGCGGCATCCGCGCCCGATCCGTTTGTCCCATCGCGATGCGGCATCGCCCCGCCGCCACCCACCACGGGGTTCACCGCCGCGATGACGGTCCGGCTGGTGCGCTCGTCCGTGGTCATGACGTTGACGATGCAGTTGTTGCCGGCCGGTGCTGCGGGCAGCCGCTCTGGCACGGCCTGCGAGAAAGCGCCGAAGATAACCGAGCGTAGCCGGGCGCAGGTCAGCGAGCGCATGCCCACGGCGGCCGGGTGGACCGGATTGAGCACCGAACCCAGGGGCGTGATGCAAGTAAATGGCCGGGTGAGGCCCGTGTTGAGCAGGATCTTCGGGTTCAGCGTGTAGAGCACATAGTAGACGCCTACCAGCAGCATGGTGTGGCGCGGGTCGCCGCCCGAGGGCACGTTGAGCGAGGAGCCGAGCTGCGGATCGGAGCCGGTGAAGTCGAGCACCGCCTCGTCGCCCCTGATCGTCAGCGTCAGCTTCAGCCGGCAAGGATTGGCTTCGACCGAATCCTCGTCGGCATAGTCGGCGAACTCCCATGTGCCGTCGGGCATGGCGCGGAGCACGTCACGCGCCTGCGCCTCCGCGTGGTCGAGAAGCGCGGCGACGCCTTCGACGAAGCCGGCCTTGCCGAACTTCTTCACCATCGCCTGGATCTTGCGCTCACCGGTGTTGAGTGCGCCGACCAGCGCCTTGATGTCGCCGATGTTGAGGTCGGGCTTGCGCACATTGGTGCTCATGATGCGCAGGATGGTCTCGTCGAAGACGCCCTCCTTCACCAGCTTCATCGGCGGAAAGCGGATGCCTTCCTGGTGGATTTCGGTCAGCGCCCGGCTGAGCGAGGCCGGCACCGCCCCGCCCATGTCGGTGTTGTGGATGTGTCCGCCGGTCCAGGCGACGATCTCCCCGTCGACGAAGACCGGCTTCCATAGATGCGTGTCGGGCGCATGCGTGGCGACGTGGCCGGAATAGGGATCGTTGGTGAAGGCAACATCTCCCGGCCGATAGTCGCTGACCATCGCGATCGCGCGGTGGTACGAAAGCCCCGGATACCAGGTGGCACCGAGTTCCATCGGCACGGCGAAGGTCGCGCCCGTGCTGTCCATCAGCATCACCGTGAAGTCCTGCGTCTCCTTGACGAAGGCGGAGTGCGCGGTGCGGTGGAGCGTGTGGGCCATGTTTTCGGCCGCCGCGCGGGCATGGTTCGCCAGAACCTGCAGGTTTGTGCGGTCAAACATGGCGTCACTCCGGGAAGGTGAGCAGAAGGTTGAGATGGCGGTCGACCCGTGCCTGCGCTCCCGCGGGGATTGCAAACGTTGTATCTTCCTGAACGACCACGGCAGGCCCATGGAACGTGCTGCCAGGCACGAGGGTTTGCCGGTCGTGAAGGTCGACGGTCTCGACGCCGAGTCCCGTATAGACCGCGAGCCGTCGTGCCGGATTGGCCGGGGCGTCGACCTCATCGGCTTGCGGGAGGGAAAGTTTCGGCCCCGCGCCTATGGCGGATAGCCGGATGTTTACAAGCTCAACGTCGCCGTCCGGATCGTGAAAATCGTAGAGTTGCTGATGGGTGAGGTGAAAAGCCTGCACGATGGCGGCCATATCGCCGTCCGCCAGCCATTGCGGCGAAAGGACGACTTCGATCTCATAGCTCTGCCCGACATAGCGCATGTCGCAGAAGAGATTGAGTTCCGCGGCCGCGTTATGCCCCTGCGCTGCGAGCCAATGACGGCCCTCACCCGCAAGCGCGTCGAAGGCCTCGCGAATTGCCGGCAGCGACGCGTCCGATAACGGGCTGAAGACGGTCCGGATGAAATCTCCGCGCAGATCCGCCACCAGCCCACCCAGGGCCGACACCACGCCGGGGCGGCGCGGCGCCATGACGCGTTTCATGCCAAGTTCGCGGGCAAGGAAGGCACCGAGCATCGGGCCGCCGCCGCCGAAGGGCATGAGCGTGAATTCGCGCAGGTCCACGCCGGCGCGCGAGGCGAGTTTCTCGACCTCGACGAACATTTCCGACACCGCGATGTCCAGGATCGCCTGGGCCGTCTGCTCCACCGGGCGGCCGAGCCGGGCGGCAAGGTCACCGACCGTGCGATATGCCAGCCGGGTATCGATGCGAAGCTGTCCATAGGCCATCTCGCTGTGACCGAGCCAACCGCATACCACCATGGCGTCCGTCACTGTCGCCCGCTCGCCGCCCCGGCCATAGCATGCCGGCCCAGGTGTCGATCCAGCCGATTCCGGCCCGACGCGCAGCACACCCTGCGCGTCGACACCGGCGATCGAGCCGCCGCCGATGCCGATCGAGCTCACCGACACGGAGGGGATATGGAGCGGGAATTCGCCGATCAACTCGCCGGTGCCGAATTGCGCCTTGCCGCCGATGATGAGGGCGAAGTCGGCCGAGGTCCCGCCGATGTCGAGGGTAAGAACCTTGTCCTCGCCAGCCTGGCGCGCCAGCCACGAGGCGCCGATCACTCCTGACGCCGTCCCCGACAAAAGCATGTTCACGCAGGCGCGCTTGCCTTCCGCAGCGTTCATCAGCCCGCCGTTCGACTTCGTCAGCATCGGGCGCGCCGGTACACCGCGGCTCCACAGCCGCTCTTCCAGCGCCGTCAGATAGCCCGAGACGCGCGGATGGACATAGCCATTGAGAATGGCGGTCGAGCTGCGCTCGTATTCGCGGATGACGGGCCAGACCTCGGCAGAGGTGAAGACGAACAGGTCGGGCGCAAGGCGCGTGATCACCGCCTTGACGGCGGCTTCCTGCGCAGCATTGCGCCAGGCATGAAGGAAGGAGATGATGATCCCTTGCGCACCGTTCAATTTCGCCGCAGCGACCGCGCTTTCCACCGCCGCCATGTCCGGCGCCCTGGACTCCCTCCCGTCGGCGCGCATGCGTGCTGGAATACCGAAGACCATGTCGCGCGAGATCAGCGGATCCGGCCGCGAGCAGAACAGCGAATACATGTCCGGCATGCGAAGCCGCGCCAGTTCGATGACATCCTCGAAGCCGCCATTGGTGAGCAGCGCGAGCGGCGCGCCCTTGCGCTGGATGATCGTGTTGATACCGACGGTCGTGCCGTGCACGAAGCGCGTCATACGGACTGGATCAAAGCCTTCGCGCTCGGCCAGAAGGGCAAGACCCGTCATCAGTTCGGCGCCGGGATCCTGCGGCGTCGTCAGCACCTTCAGCGAAGCGAGGCGTCCGGAGTTTACTTCGAGCGCGCAGAAATCGATGAATGTCCCGCCAATGTCGACGCCGACCTTCCAGTCAGCCTCTTGCCGC
The DNA here is from genome assembly GCF_006442395.1 of Mesorhizobium sp. B2-3-5. NCBI lineage: Bacteria > Pseudomonadati > Pseudomonadota > Alphaproteobacteria > Hyphomicrobiales > Phyllobacteriaceae > Mesorhizobium > Mesorhizobium sp. B2-3-5. The sequence continues at coordinate 77,607 of NZ_VFVX01000024.1, forward strand.
GCCTCATTCGCCGCGATCGTACCGTCCATGATGCGTTCCTTCCTGTCCGCCGACCAAGACTGGCACGAACGGACGGTCAGGGTCCAAGATGGATGACGAGCAAAGATATAAGCCTTACTTATGCTTTGGCGCGATGTTCGCCGAGGACGGCCGAACAGGCAGCACGGATTTCGTCGCGCATCATCTCGTCGGCCCGCGAAAGCCCCCGTGTGCGCGAGGTGAGCAACGCGATTGGAAATTCCGGCCCTTCCGCCAGCGGCCTGACCGCAAGCCCGGCAAACTGGTGCCACGGCAGCAGCGCGTCGACCAAGGCGATGCCGAGACCGGCCTGGACGAAGCCGACCGCGGAAATGGAGACGTCGATCTCGAGCGATGGCGAGAGCGTGACGCCCTGCGCGCGGCCGGCGTGGGCCAGTTCGTCAGCGGGACGGGTATTTCCGCGATAGGATATCAACTCCTCCCCGACGAGATCAGCGAGTATCAGCTCGGTTTTCCTGGCCAACGCATGCCCGGCGGGCAGCAGGCAAGCGAAGCCTACGCTGCCGATCACTTCGGCCTCGACGTCGGGCGGTAGGCGGTCGTCCATTGCCACGCCGAGGCTGGCATCGCCGGCGCGCAGCATGTCGATAATCGCGGCGATCGGCGCGATATGGGAACGCAGCAGAATATCGGGATGCCGCGCCCGAAATTTGGTGAATGCGCGGGGCAATACCGCCATGGCCGGCGGCGGCGAGGCCGCGACCCGCACCAGCCCGGTCCGGCCGAGACGCAGGTCGTTGGTCTTGCGGCGCAAGCCTTCCAGCCCCGCCGACAGCCTTTCGGCATCGGCGAAGATCTCAAGCGCCTCCGGGGTCGGCCGCAGCCTCCCCTTGACGCGCTCGAACAGCGTGAAGCCGAGCTCGTCCTCGGTGTGGAGCAGGATTTGGCTGAGCGCAGGCTGGGAGATGTTCAGCATCCGCGCGGCGGCGGTCACGGTGCCTGCGCGCATGACCGAGATAAACACTTCGAGCTGCCGGGCCCGCATTGCCACTCCATAGGTAAAACTTATGGCTCTCGTTCAAACCCATCTTTGACGCAATGCCGCCGCGCGGACAAGATCGGCGTGTTCAAAGATTATCCGCTCTGCGCCAGATCAGGATGATGTTTGGCTGAATCGTCCTCTTGGTCCAGCTCTGGTTGCAGCATGATCTTTTCGCAAAACCGGTTCCCACTTTCGGGATCATGCTCTGAGAAACGACTATGGATGTGATCGTGCTGGGCGGCGGATTGATGGGGACGGCTTCAGCCTATTTCCTTGCCAGGCGCGGCGCGCGCGTGACGTTGATCGAGCGCAATCGGATCGGCACGGGCGCAACCGTCGCCTCGTTCGGCAATATCCGGCGCACCGGGCGCCATCTGTCCCAGCTTCCGCTGGCCCACCGCTCGCTCAGGCTGTGGGGCGAAGCCGAGAAAATGCTGGGCCGCGACGTGGAGTTCCGCGCCACCGGTCATGTCCGACTGATCTTCGATGAAGGCGGTCTCGCCGACATGCGCGCCTATGCTCAAGCGGCGCGGCCCTGGGGGCTTGAACTGGAAGAACTTGGTCCGCGCGAAATTCGTGCCCGTTTTCGCGGACTCGGTCCCGACGCGATCGCGGCCTCGTTCTCGCCCCGCGACGGCAGCGGCAACCCGCGGCTGATTGCGCCAGCCTTTGCCGAGGCTGCGCGCAAGTTGGGCGCGGAAATCGTCGAGGGAGCTGAAGTCCAGACGATCAAGCATACGGATTCCGGTTTCCTTGCCGCCACTGGAAAGGGCACGTTCGCCGCCGAGTGCCTGCTCAACACCGCCGGCGCCTGGGGCGCGCGCATCGCCGCGCAGTTCGGCGAAGAGGTGCCGCTCGATGCCCGTGGCCCGCAGATGGGCGTGACCGAGCCACTGCCGCATCGGATCCTGCCGGTAGTCGGCCTCTGGACGCGTGACAAGGACCATGGCGCCTATCTGCGCCAGGTCGAGCGGGGCAACATCGTCTTCGGCGGCGCGGCCGAAAGGGTGCCGGTGGACCTGGATCCGGGCTATGCGACGGCCGACCCCAGGCGCCTGCCGGCACAGTTGCGCGCCGTCGTGCGGCTGCTGCCGGCGATCGCTCAAGTCGCGGTTATCCGTACTTGGTCCGGCTGCGAAGGCTATATGCGAGACATGCTGCCCGTGATGGGACGCTCGGCAACGACGCCAGGGCTGTTTCACGCCTTCGGCTTCAGTGGACACGGCTTTCAGCTCGGCCCCGGCGTTGGTGACGCCATGGCCGAACTGATCGTGACCGACCGTTGCGAGACACCGATCGACGATTTCAGGATCAATCGCTTCAGCCGCGGAGCCTAACGAAGCGAACCGATCACGGTTGGCCTCCCCGAAGCCATGACCGTTTTTAGGAAACACCAGAGCTTACCGCAACGGGCGATATCGCTGAACGGTTTCGGGTGCCGTCAGGCGTACGAAAGTCTCTCATGCAGGAACCCGCGGGCCGCAAGCGGTGGGCTATGGGGATTTGTGTTTCGGGGTAAGTCAGCGCCTGTCGCGGACGTCCACATGGGGCGCTAGTGGCTGGTCGAGCATGCGGCTTTTGGTGGGCTCAGGTAGAACAAGCTGCCGTTGCCCGATACGTGATCAGTCCCGGACTGCCGATGATGCCACTTCCGGGCCAACGATCGCCTGTTGCTACCTTGTGACCGATTGAACGGCAATGAGCGGCCGTCTAATGCCGCGAAGGTATGGGCAAGCGGGACAACAGTGCCGCCAGTTCGGCCTGGCGGCTCGTCCCCGTTTTCGCAAAGACAGCCCGCAGCTGCGTTCGGGCGGTCTCGCGGCTGATGCCCAATTTTGCGCTCGCCGTGCGAATGCCTTCCCCAGATGCCAATTGCGAGGCCAGACGCGCTTCCGCTCTTGTCAGCTTGAAAGTCACGCTCAGCAATTGCTCATTCAGAACCGGTTCGGTCACAAGATTTGTGAAATACAGTAGGATGTCGCCGCCATTGAACAGATCATGCCCTAATGCAGTCATGGGCATCACCTCCGCTATCATCCGGGGGTACCCCTGGCGCGTAATGACAACAGGTTCGGACCGAACCGACAGACCCGAAACGGCGGCTCTGATGAAGCCTTGAAGACGGGCGTCACTCGGCTGATCAGTCGCGCGGATGCGGCCGTGTCGGACAACAAGGTCGGAGCCGAACAGGGCTGCTGCGCGTTCGTTAAACCGCCTCACGCATCCACGACAGTCCAGCAGCACCGCGCCAAAATTGAGCCGATCAAGAGTTATTAGGCTTGGACCGACAGATAGCTCGCCGAGCTTCTCTGCTGTGCTTATGATCCGGCTCAGGCCCGGCGCCACTCTCAGGAAATGATCAGCTTCGCTCGGGTAGAACGGTCCTCTCTGAGCATCGCGGTACAGCGACACCCCCCATCTGCGGTTCTTGACCACCAAGCCGACCAAGGCCCACCATTCTCGGTGTCCGGGACGGGCGATCTCTTGATAATAAGACAGCCCCCTTCGTTCCTGCGGAGTTGTGATTTCGTCCTCTACAGTGAAACTGATCGGGGGTTTCGCGAGCAGCTGCGGCCTCTCAAGATGGGGACTGGGAGCGTCTCCGATCCGCTGATGCCAAAGAGCCGAAAATTCAGCATGTTCCGTGGAGTCCGGCACGCGGCCGGCTTTACCACGCTGATCGGCCGCAAAAGGGTGCGCTTTTTCGCAGGTGCGGAGAGCGCAGCTCGTCGCGCCCAGCGCATCCGCAAGTTTTTGCAGCCCTCCCGGCCACCGCTCAAATTCGAAAGCGGCGTCGTAGCAGGCCTCTAGGGCAAGTGCGGTTGCGTCGGGAGCCATTCGAAACCCACCTTCATTTGGATGAGTTACCACTCACCCGCGACGATATCACAGATGGCTGAAATTCAGTACAGCAAGTCACTCATCGCCGATCGCGGGACGTGGTGAAAGGCGACGATAAGGCTCACTTGGCCATCTGGTCGGTAACTCTGACCGGGCATAGAGGCGCACATCCTCGGCGCTGCGCGTGCCGGTGCCACGGCGTCGTACCAGACTTTCGCGGCCCGCTCAGGCATCTACCACCTCCCGGCAGGCAGGAATCTCGACGCGTTGGTGCTGGATTCCGGCCCACATTCACTAGGAGCAGCGTAGTCCCGATATTCACCCATACGGGTGATGGCAGACAAAGTCGCCGGCAGCATCTTCCCGATCGACCATCGGATGGACGCAGTGAGATGATGTCTTTCGTTCCACGCTACGCTGCGCAAACGGCACGAGCCCGATTGTTCGCTGTCGCGGTAGGCGTGACAATGTCGATGTCAGCCACGGCTGAGCCGGTTTCCTCGGTGGATCTCGAACTGGTTCTTAGCGTCGATGTATCATCTTCAATGGGCGAGGCGGAACAACGGCTGCAGCGGCAAGGATATGTCGAAGCGCTCCAGGATGCCAAAGTTTGGCGGTCCATCAAATCCGGCCGGCGCGGCAGAATCGGTATAACCTATGTCGAGTGGGCAGGCCCAGACCACCAGAGCGTGCGGATACCATGGGCTATTCTGGAGCAGCCCGAAGATGCGGCCGCCTTCGCAGAGGCGCTGCGAGCCCAACCAATCATCAGGGGGCGCGGCACCTCAATCTCAGGGGCGCTCCTGTTGGCGGGCAAGCTGCTGGCGGGTGGGCCTGCAGGCGATCGCCAAGTCATCGACGTCTCTGGTGATGGACCCAACAATGCCGGCCTTCCGCTTCAACCGGTGCACGACACACTCATAGCCGATGGCGTGACCATCAATGGGCTGGTGATCTTGCTGCACGCAGACGACACACTTGACAGCTTTGGTCCGCGTTATGTCGAGTTGTACTATGAGAGCTGCGTCATCGGCGGTTCCGGGACTTTCGTTGTCACCGTAGCGAAGACAGCCGACTTCGCAAACGCGATCCGAAACAAGCTCGTAAATGAGATTGCTGGTCTGTCTGCCAGCGTGCACCCTGCGGCTTATCAGGTCCACTCAGGACCGGTTGTCGATTGCGACACGGTCGGAGAGGCGCCTGGACGATAAAGAGCCCCTAACGTTAATTCCGCAGCGGCCGATTTGTCACGAAAGCCACGGGCGTTACGAAACGAGAGCCGGAACGCCCCACCCGTGCGCACATCGTGGAGTTCTCAGGAATGCAACACGTTCGAAATTCCTCTACAACGACGCTGCGCCCCTCGTTCTGCTACGCGTTCGCATCGGGGCGCTTCAGCTCCTGGCGCTCGACCCAATTTCCCTCCGGCGATCGCCATTGCCCATACCGGCGACAACCGTCGACAGTTCAGCTCCAATATTTGAAAACTCTTCCGAGATGATTAGGCATCATGAACACCTGTTCCGAATTGTGGCTGGTAAAACTGACCATTGCGACCAATGAACTGCTTTATGGGGGTGATTGGGACAGTCGCTGTGAGTCCGGTTGGGTGGCGAGGGCACGCAACTGGCCGCCCCCGCCACTTGGAACAACGGGATTGACGCGGCCAAGTCAACCCACGCTGTCGAGGTGGAGTTCGCCGGTGAGCACGCGCTCGTTCGGATCTATCGGGCCCAGATTCTTCACAACCCGGAAGCGGCCGCGCTGCGCCTGCGCGATGTACATGTTCATGCGAACATGGTGCTGG
>NZ_VFVX01000025.1:0-77635 GCF_006442395.1 Mesorhizobium sp. B2-3-5
CAGCGCCAGCAGGCCGCGTGTGACGTAGAGATAGCCGCCCGGCAGCGCGAAGGCGTTGACGTTGGGCGAATTGAGGATGGTGATCCGATAGGTCTGGGTCGGGTTCGCCGACACCACGGTCAGATTGCCGACGACCTTGGCAACCATGCGCTCGAGCTTGGGATCGGAATATTCGCCGCCATAGGTCGCCAGGATGCGCGGATGCTGTGCCTTGGCCAGTTCGGCAAGCCTGTTGTTGGCGGCGACATTGTCGACCGTGATCGGCTTGTCGGACGGTTGGAACCCGGATTCCTGGACTTCCGGAGGCGTGAACATCTGGCAGCTTGCCAGGGCCACGGCAAAGCCGACCAGCGCCAGAAAGCGCGCCAGCGGATTCCTTCTTGGTCTGTCAACGCCGATCGCCAGAACAGCTTCCTTTCAGGTCCCGGCGCATGACCACGAAAATCGGCGGCGATCTTCGGAACGTGTCATGCGCAAAAAAACTGCTACAGCATCCGTCACGCGTCCCTCGAGGCGCGCGGCGGATGCTGTAGGCAAATCACGGCGTGTGCCGGACCAGTAGGGCGGACCTAGCCACACTACTTTGACCATGGCAAGCAAGCGCCCCATCGCCTGAAGCCGGTTTGACCGTAAATTATGTCCGCTTCCGGGCAATATCTCGTGATACGGCATCCCCAGCCCCCGAACCGATATAGCGTCGGAATGCGTCCGGACCAGCCCCGGCAAAGAAATCGTCCGCCTTGCCGGTCGCCGCAACGGCGCCATTGTCCAGAAACACCACATTCTGGCCGATGCGCCGGGCATCCTGCGGCTGGTGCGTCACGAACAGCACCGTCATCCCACGTTCAGCATGAACCCCGGCAACCAGGTCGAGCATGTCGTCGCGCAAGGCCGGCCCGAGCGAAGCGAACGGTTCGTCGAGCAGCAGCACCGGGCGATCGCGCACCAGCACGCGCGCCAACGCAACGCGCTGCCGTTCGCCACCGGAAAGTTCGCGCGGCAACCGCTTCTCCTTGCCGGCAAGGCCGGTGCGCAGAAGCGCCTCCGCGATATCAGTGCGGTCGGCCTCGGTCAGGCGCAGCGACGGCGAGCGGCCGAGCCCGACATTCTGCTCGACCGGGAGATGAGCAAAGAGATTGTTCTCCTGGAACACCATCGACACCGGCCGGGCCGAAGGCGGCTGGACGCTGACATCCGCCCCGCCGATCAGCACCCGGCCGGACCGCGGTGTCTCGAACCCGGCGATCAGGTTGAGCAGCGTCGACTTTCCCGAGCCGCTCGGTCCCATGATGGCGGTGATCTTTGTCGCGGCGAAATCAACATCGAAGACGAGCGGCGCTTCGCCATAGCTGAACGATACGTTGTCCAGCCGCACCGAAGCGCCTCGTTCAAGCCTGCTGGCCGCTCCGTCAGGCATCCCGGTTCTTCTCCCTGCCCATCCAGTGGGCCGCCATGACCAGAGTCAGGCAGACGAGGCCGAGCAGCAGCGCCAAGCCTGCGGCATCCTCGGTACGATAGCTGCCCATGCGCGCCAGGAGAAGGTAGGGCAAGGTCTGCACGGAATCACTGCCGAACAGCGCGATGACCCCGAGATCGCCGAGCGACAGCGCCATGGCGAAGGCAAAGGCGGTGGCGAGCGGACGCCGCAGCGATGGCCAGTCGATCAGCCTTAGCCTGGTCCAGCCGGAAATCCCGAGTTGCGCGCAGAGCCGTTCGTGACGTTCGCTCCCCGCATCATAGGCAGGGCGGACGGCGCGCAGCGCGAAAGGCATCGCCATCACCGCATTGACGGTGACCACCATGACCGGGGCGATGGCAAAGACATCGCCGGCATGGCGCAGCAGCAGGAACCAGCCAGCGCCGATGACGATCGGCGGCACGACGAGGACAAACCCGGCGCCGGTATCGGTGGCATGCTCGAGCACTGTTCTTGGACCGGCGCGGCGGTTCAGCGCCAGCGCCCGGCGCGCCATGGTCAGGGCCAGCGACAGCACCACCGAAAGCAACGCCGACAGGCAGGCCAGCACGGCGCTGGTCAGCGTCGCCTGCCGGACAGTGGCCTCGCCGGCCAGCCGGCCGAGATCGGCACCCAGCCCGGCTGCGACGGTCGCGGCCATCGGTCCGACGACGAACACCAGCGCCAGCACGATGAGCGCCGCATTAAGCCAGGCCTCGGTGGCCTTGACGGAGAAATAGCGGCGCGGCGCGACCGGCAGGTTGGTGTCGCCGACGACATTGGCACCAAGGCGCGTGAGTGCCAGCACGACGATGAAAGTCAAGGCAATCTGCAGCAATGTCAGCGCGACGGCTCGCGCGGGATCGAAGTCGAAGCGCAGCGCCTGATAGATGCCGACCTCCAGCGTCGTCGCGGCCGGTCCGCCGCCGAGCGTCAGCACGATGGTGAAGGATGTGATGCAGAGCATGAAGACCAGCCCGGCGACGCCGGGCAAGGCGGCGCGCAGCGCCGGCCATTCGATCAGCCGGAACGCTGGCCGCGCACCCATGCCGAGCTGGCTCGCCAGCCGCCACTGGTCGGCCTGTATGGTCTGCAGCGCCTCGAGGAACAGCCGCACGCCGAGCGGCAGATTGAAGAAGACATGGGCGACCAGAATGCCTGATAGCCCGTAGATGCCCGGCCAGCCCTGGCCGCCGATCGCGCTGAACAGACCGGCGAAATAGCCGGCGCGGCCGTAGAGCGCCAGGATGCCGAGTGCCGCGACAATCGCCGGCAGCGCCAACGGCACGGCGAAGAGCTGCAGGATGAAGGCGCGGCCGAAAAAGCGTGGATGCCGCGACAGGGCACGCGCCACGAACAGTGCCGGGACAACAGAAAGCAGCGTCGACAGGGCCGCCTGCCACAGGGTGAAGCGCACGACGCGCAGCAGATAGGGATCGAAGGCTGCCCAGGCGCCTGAAAGGTCGCCGGCGCCTTCGACGAGCAGCCCGGCAAACGCGCCCCCGATCAAAAGGGCGATTGCCGTAAGCGCGATGACGCCGGCGGTGACGCGGGGATCAGTGGGATGACGCGCATGCATGTCGCGCTACCCGAAACTGAGACGGACATTGAGCGAAGCAAATGCCTGGCTAAGGCGGAGTTCCCGCCCACCCCCCTCAGGCGGGGGAGATGGCCGGCAGGCCAGAGGGGGGCGGCTTGGCACAGACATCCACGAAGCTTGAGTCTTACTTGCTCATCACCGCCAGCCATTCATCCACCCAGGCCTTGCGGTTGGCCGCAACCTCTTCGGGGCTGAACAGCAAGGTCTTGGTCGGCTTGACCAGCTTGTCGAAAGCCGGGTTGAGCGGCTTGTCGGTCTTGCCGGCCGGGAACATCCAGTTGGTCTCCGGGATGGCGTCCTGGAATTTGGGGCCGGTCATGAAGGCCATGAACTTTTGCGCCAGCGGGTTCTTGGCTCCCGTCGTGGTGATGCCGGCGACCTCGATCTGCAGATATTCACCCTCCTCGAAGGAGGCCGCCTGGTAGCGCTCGGTATTCTCGGCGACCATGTGGTAGGCCGGCGAGGTGGTGTAGGACAGCACCATCGGCGCCTCGCCCTTGGTGAACAGGCCATAGGCCTCGCTCCAGCCCGGCGTCACGGTCAGCACCTTCGCCTTGAGCTTGGCCCAGGCTTCCGGCGCCTTGTCGCCATAGACCGACTTCACCCACAACAGCAGGCCGAGACCGGGCGTCGAGGTGCGCGGATCCTGGATGACGATCTTGTCGTCGGCACTGCCTTCGACCAATTCCTTCAGGCTCTTGGGCGGCGTCTTGAGCTTCTGCGTGTCGTAGACGACGGCGAAATAGCCGTAGTCGAACGGGACAAAAGTATCGTCGCTCCAGCCGCCAGGCACATTGATACCGGTCACCGCGCCATGCGGCGCGAACAGACCCGAAGCCTTGGCATCGGCGGTGAGATTGGTGTCGAGGCCGAGCACGATATCGGCCTTGGTCGATGCTCCTTCGAGCTTGACGCGGTTGAGCAGGGCGACGCCGTCGGCGACCGAGACGAATTCGACATCGCAGCCGCATTCGGCCTCGAATTCCTTCTTCACCACCGGGCCAGGGCCCCAGTCGGCGGTGAAACTTTCATAGGTGTAGACGGTGAGCTTGTCCTTGGCCAAGGCCGGGCCGGACAGCACCACGACCATTGCTGAGACAAGAGCATATAAAAGCGTGCGCATCGGCGCCTCCTTCGTTTGAATTGAAAGGAATTGAGGCGTCGGACTGTCCGAAACGTCTAATCCCTCCGCCGGTACAAACCGGATCAGGTTCAGCGGGTTGGCGAGACTGCCTCTCAGCCGGTCCGCGAACATCGCAGCCGGCACCCCGTTAGAGCGTTTCGACACATAGGCCCGGCCGGCGAACCGCGCAAGTGGGAGTTTGCCGCCTTCCGTTTCCCGTGCCGGGCTGGTAAGGGCGACAGGATATGAGCACATTCACCATCCTGCTTGGCGGCGATCTCATCCGCACGCCCCGGCTCGACCGCCAGGTCGAAGGTTCGCGCGTCATCGCCGCCGACGCCGGCATCGGCCATGCACGGATGCTGGGCCTTGTGCCGGAACTGTGGGTGGGTGATTTCGATTCGGTTCCGGCCGACCTGCCCGCCGACCTCGCCGCGGTCCGCCGCCAGACCTTCCCGGCGGAAAAGGACAAGACCGACGGCGAACTGGCGATCGCGGCGGCACTGGAGCGCGGGGCAACCCGGCTTGTGCTGGCCGGCGCCTTCGGCGGCAAACGCGCCGATCACGCCTTCCTGCATCTGGCGCTGGGCCTGCGCCTGGCCGAGACGGGAACGGATGTGCTTTTGACCAGCGGCGCCCAGGAAGGCATTCCCTTGCTGAACGCAACGGCTGGTTTCGACTATGCCGACGGCACGCTGTTTTCGATCCTTGGCTTTTCCGAACTGGCCGGCCTGACCGTGACCGGCGCCAAATGGCCGCTCGACGAGGTCGAAGTGGCCTTCGGTTCGTCACTGACCATCTCCAACGAGGTCAAGCTCAACAAGACCGGGGGCCACCTCGAAATCGCGCTCGGCCATGGCCGAGCGCTGCTGCTCGCCCATCCCTATCCCTTGCCCGAAAGCTGACATGGCCCCGCCTCTTCTCAATCTCGACGGGATAAAACTGACCTTCGGCGGCACGCCGCTGCTCGACGGCGCCGCCTTGACCGCTTCGGCCGGCGACAAGATCGCGCTGGTCGGCCGCAACGGGTCCGGCAAGTCGACGCTGCTCAAGATCGCCGCCGGCCTCATCGAGCCGCAGGACGGCGAGGTGTTCCGCCAGCCTTCGGCGACCATCCGCTATCTGCCGCAGATGCCCGACATGGAGGGTTTTGCCACCGTGCGGGCCTATGTCGAGGCCGGGCTCGGGCCCGCCGACGATCCCTACCGCGCCAGCTATCTGATGGAACATCTCGGCCTGTCGGGCGAGGAGCGGCCGGGCGACCTGTCCGGCGGCGAGGCCAGACGCGCCGCCCTTGCCCGCGTCATGGCGCCAGAACCCGACATTCTGCTGCTTGATGAGCCGACCAACCATCTCGATTTGTCTGTCATCGAATGGCTGGAAGAGGAACTCGTCCGCACCTCTTCGGCGCTCATCGTCATTTCGCACGACCGCCGCTTTCTCGAACGCGTGTCGCGCGCCACCGTCTGGCTCGACCGTGGCCAGACCCGCCGGCTGGACAAGGGCTTTGGCCATTTCGAGGAATGGCGCGACCTGGTGCTGGAAGAGGAAGAGCGCGAGCAGCACAAGCTCGGCCGCCAGATCGTGCGCGAGGAACACTGGCTGCGCTATGGCGTGACGGCGCGGCGCAAGCGCAACATGCGCCGGCTGGGCGAGTTGCAGACCATGCGCCAGCGTTTTCGCGGCCATCGCGGCGCCGAAGGCACCGCGACCATGGTGGCGAGCGACGCCGCCGAATCCGGCAAGCTGGTGATCGAGGCTAAGAACATCGAGAAGAGTTTCGGCGATCTCACCGTGGTCAAGGGGTTCTCCACCCGCATCCAGCGCGGCGACCGCGTCGGTCTTGTCGGACCGAATGGCGCCGGCAAGACGACGCTTCTGAAGATGCTGACCGGCGAATTGGCGCCGGATGCGGGCTCGGTACGGCTCGGCACCAATCTGGAAATCGCCACGCTCGACCAGAAGCGCGAGGCGGTCGACCCGCAGGAGACGCTGGCGCAATATCTCACCGACGGACGCGGCGAAAACCTGGTCATCAACGGCGAACAGCGCCATGTCGTCTCCTACATGAAGGATTTCCTGTTCAAGCCGGAGCAGGCGCGCACCCCGGTGCGCGAGCTTTCCGGCGGCGAACGCGCGCGGCTGATCCTGGCGCGTGTGCTGGCCCGGCCGGCGAACCTGCTGGTGCTCGATGAGCCGACCAACGATCTCGACATGGAAACGCTGGAACTGCTGCAGGAACTGGTCGCCGGTTTTGCCGGCACCGTCATCCTCGTCAGCCACGACCGCGATTTCCTCGACCGCACCGTCACCAGCATCATCGCGCCGGATAGCGGCGGCCGCTGGGTCGAATATGCCGGCGGTTATTCCGACATGCTGGCGCAGCGCGGCGGCACCAGGCTCGACGACCGCAAGGCGAGGGCTAAGGCCGAGCCCGGCGATGCGCCGGCACCGGGCAAGAGCGAGCCGGCAACGCCAAAGGGACCGGCGAAGAAACTGTCGTTCAAACAGAAATTCGCGCTCGACTCCTTGCCCAAGAAGATCGAGGCCGTGACCGCATCGATCTCGCGGCTGGAGAACAACATCGCCGATCCGGCCTATTACGAACGCGATCCGGCCTCGTTCCAGAAGACCATCGCCGCCCTCGACAAGGAGCGTGCGACGCTCGCCGCGCTCGAGGAAGAATGGCTGGAACTGGAGATGCTGCGCGAGGAGATGGAGGGCTAGGCCACCTGCGACCTGGCCCTTGATTATTGCTTCCGCACGAGAGTGCGCATACATTATGCGCATGTTGCGGAGGTTATTATGCGCAAGATTGCTTTGAATGCTATCCGTCAGCCAGCAAACCTGTCGATCGACTCCAACCTCATGAGGGAAGCCAAGGGGCTTGACGTGAATGTCTCGCGCGCCGCGGAAGCTGGCATCGCGGAAGCGGTGGCGGCCGAAAAAACGCGGCTGTGGAAGCTCGAGAACCGCGCCACGATTGATGCGTGGAACGATTACGTCGAAAAGAACGGCATTCCGTTGGAAGAATATCGGCAGTTCTGATGGCGCGCCATGATGTCTTTGCCGGTCGCATCGAAGGCAGCTATTTGCTGGACGTCCAATCCGATCTGCTCGACAACTTCAAGACGCGGGCGGTCGTCCCGCTTCTCCCGGTCGCGACGGTGCCGCCACCGATGCGAAAACTTCATCCGATTTTCGAGATCAATGGCCGAAAGCTGGTAATGGCGACTCACCTGATCGCCACCGTTCCAGCGAGCGAACTGGGTGAAAGTCGGATGAACCTGGCAAAGCACCACGACGACATCATCGCCGCGCTCGACATGCTATTTCAGGGTTTCTGAACGAAGGCGACTATTACGGATCCCGGCCCTCTCAACCCGCCGTCTTGGCCTGCCAGGCCTTGATCGCCTCGTCGAACACCTTCTCGCCGGGAATGCCCTTTTCCATGGTCAGCAGCGCCCGCCGTCCGGTCTTGTAGACCACCGGCACGTCGATCCAGTCCTGGCCGCGCAGCAAGGTCATGTTGGCGTCCTCGTCGGCCTTGGTGTCGTTGAGCGCGACGAGGAAGAAGCCGTCGGCGATCTTGGCCGGGATTCCGATCAGCGGACTGCCGGCATCCTGCTCCGAACTCTTCATGGCGACGCGCAATATGTTGTCGACGCCACCGCCTTCGAAGCCGTCGGGCGTCAGGAAGATCATCTCGATGATGTGACTGGCCGGCAGCGTCCGGTCGGTGTTGCGGCGGATGGTCATACGCAACTGGATATCCTTGCCCGGGATGGTCGCCTCGGCGCGGATCGCCGGCTCGGGCGGCAGGTCGCCGCCGGGCGATTCCTGCACCAGCGACCAGACGATGCTGCCGGGTTCGGCCGAACCCTGCGCGGTGCTGGTGCGCTCCTCATAGAAGATCGCCTTCTGGCCCACCGGCACCGAGGCTTGCGTCGGAGCGGGAGCGGCAGCAGGCGCCGCTGGTGTCGCGCCCGCCGGTGCCGGCGGCGTGGCGGCGGCATTGGCCGGGGCCGCGGGTGCGGTTCCGTTGGCAGGAGGTGTTGCGGGCGCCGTGCCGCCGGCGGGTGGAGTGGCGGCAGGTGCCGCCGCCGCGGGCGCGCTGGCGGCCGGCGGCGGACTGGCCGGTGGCGGTGTTGCCGGCGGCGGTGTTGCCGGCGCGGTCGTCGCCAGGGGCGGCGTCGTCAGCGCGGCGACGGATTCACCCTCGCCTACGCCGCTTTGTCCTCCGGCCGGGCCGGGGTCGGTTTCGCCGCCTCCAGGCGTCAATCGTTGCGTGAATTTCGTCCCTTCGGCGCCTGTCGCGGGCGCCGGTGGCGGCGCGACGTCGGTCGCCGGCTTGGCCGGCGCCGGTTTGGCCGGCGCCGGTTTCACCGGTTCGACCTTGGCAACAACCTTGCTGCCGCCCAGGCCCAGCATCTTGCCGAAGGCGTCCTTGTTCAGCCAGATGCCATAGCCACCGCCGGCAATGACCAGCAACGCGACGACGGCGGCGATCAGCCCGCCATAGCTGCGCTTGCGCTCGGCCGGGCGCGGACGCTGGAAGGTGTCAGCCTCCGCCGGTTCCTCGTCGTTTGGGAAGACATCGGCGTGCTCGTCGTCCTGGTCCGCGTCCATGCCAGACAGGGCATGGTCGGCAAGGTGGTTCGGGTCGGCAAGGTTCGGGGCTGCTGGCTGCGCCGGTAGGGGCTTTTGCCAGCTTGGCTCGGCCTGGGCGGCGGGCGGTGGCGCGGGCCGCTCGGGCGGTGGCGCGGGGCGATAAGGCTCCGGCCTGGCGGCGGGCGGCGCCGGCCGGGCGGGCTCCGCCTTCACCGGCTGGCGCGTGTGACTCGACTGGTTCTTGTTGCGGTCGATGGACGAGAAGATGTTTTCCAGCTCGGCCAGCGGGTCCGTTTCCGGCACGCTTTTGGCATAGTCGCGCTCTACGCTCGCAATGGCGTCTTCCAGGGAGCGTTTCTGCCTGGCTATCGCCTCGGCGGCCAGCGGCGGCGAATATTCCGCAAGCTTCTTCACCAGCATGGCACGCACGCTTTCGTAAATGCGCGTACGCTTTTCAGGCGTCTCGTCGCCGTGCTTGTCGAGCGCCTTTTTCAGAACAGCAACGAAATCTGCCATGCTTCAGTCGACCTGTATTTTTGCTTCCGCGCCGACCCCCGCAAATCAGCCGCGATGCCCGGAAAGGCTTCAGAAACTAGTCTTGAAACGGGTCGGTCACAAGTATCGTGTCGTCCCGTTCCGGGCTGGTGGAGAGGAGCGCGACCGGCGCGCCGATCAACTCCTCGATATAACGGACATACTTGACGGCCTGGGCCGGCAGATCGTTCCAGCTGCGCGCGCCGGCGGTGGTGCCTTTCCACCCCTCCAGCGTCTCGTAGACCGGTTCGACGCGGGCCTGCGCGCCCTGGCTGGCCGGCAGGTAGTCGATCATCTCGCCATCGAGCCTGTAGCCGGTGCAGACCTTGATCTCGTCCAGCCCGTCGAGCACGTCGAGCTTGGTCAGCGCAATGCCTTTGATGCCGTTGACGGCGACGGCCTGGCGCACCAGCACCGCGTCGAACCAGCCGCAACGGCGCTTGCGCCCGGTGACGACGCCGAATTCGTGACCGCGCGTGCCGAGGAACTCGCCGATCTCGTTCTTCTGTTCGGTTGGGAACGGACCTTCGCCAACGCGCGTCGTGTAGGCCTTGGTGATGCCGAGCACATAGCCGATGGCGCTAGGCCCGACGCCGGAGCCGGCGGCCGCCTGCCCGGCCACCGTGTTGGACGAGGTGACGAAGGGATAGGTGCCGTGGTCGATATCGAGCAGCGTGCCTTGCGCACCCTCGAACAGGATGCGCTCGCCGGCGCGGCGCTTGTCATCCAGCACTTTCCAGACACGGTCCATATAGGGCAGGATCTCGTCGGCGACCGACGTCAATTCACTCATGATCGCCTCATGCGTGACTTCGGCATGGCCAAGCCCGCGGCGCAGCGCATTGTGGTGCGTCAGCAACCTGTCGACCTTCAGGGGCAGTGTTTCCAAATCCGCCAGATCCATCACCCGAACCGCGCGCCGGCCCACCTTGTCTTCATAGGCGGGCCCGATACCGCGGCGGGTCGTGCCAATCTTCGTCCCGGAATTTGAGGCGGCGTCCTCGCGGAATCCATCCAGCTCCCGGTGCAGCGACAGGATAAGCGCTGTGTTTTCGGCTATTTTCAGGCGATCGGGCGTCACTTCGACGCCCTGTGCCTTGAGCTTGGCGACTTCGGCCACGAAAGCGTGCGGATCGAAGACCACGCCATTGCCGATGATGGACAGCTTGCCCTGCCGCACGACACCGGACGGCAACAGTGACAGCTTGTAGACCTTGCCGTCGACGACCAACGTGTGGCCGGCATTGTGGCCGCCCTGGAAACGCACCACGACGTCGGCACGCTCCGACAGCCAGTCGACGATCTTGCCCTTGCCTTCGTCGCCCCATTGCGAGCCGACGACCACCACATTGGCCATGTTTCTTTTCCCTTGAGACGCCGCCGAGCGGCTTGGATATGGTTCGAAACGACAGGCCTCTATAGCGTCAAGACCTCGCGAGCGCGACCTTTCTTTGCCGCCGAAAATGCCCTGAGGCACAACAATTTTCGGCTTTGACATCATTTACTTGGGCTGAAGGGGGCAATAGGCCGGCAAACACCGCGGCGCATTCGCAGCGGCCGGAATCCCGCCATGCATCGAAGCGCCTATATATTCCTGCTGCTCACCACCTTGCTGTGGGGCGGCAATTCGGTGGCCGGCAAGCTGGCGGTCGATCATGTCTCGCCGATGACGCTGGTCTTCCTGCGCTGGGTGCTGGCGGTCGCGATCCTGCTGCCGATCGGCTGGCGCACGATCCAGGAGGACTGGCCGGTGGTGTGCCGGCACTGGTTCGTCCTGGCGGCACTGGGCGCCAGCGGCTTCACTCTGTTCAACACCATCTTCTACACGGCGCTCAATTACACGACGGCGATCAATGTCTCGATCGAACAGGCGGCGATGCCGATCCTGATCATGACGGCCAATTTCATCTTCTTCCGCCTGCGCGTAAGCTGGGCGCAGATTGCCGGCGTCGTGGTGACCATCGCCGGCGTGATCCTGACCGCCTGCCACGGCGACCCGCGTCGGCTGCTGACGCTGGAGCTCAATTTCGGCGATGCGATCATGCTGATCGCGGTTATCCTTTACAGCGGCTATTCGGTGGGGCTGCGGCTGAAGCCGGTGATGCGTTGGCAGAGCCTGATGCTGTCCCTGTCGGCCGCGGCGCTGATCACCTCGCTGCCCTTCTTCCTGTGGGAAATAGCCGCCGGCAGGGTCATCGTGCCCGACGCGCGCGGCTGGACAGTCATCGTCTACACCGCGATCGGCGCCTCGGTCGTCTCGCAGATCCTCTACATCAGGGGCAACGAGCTGATCGGCGCCAACCGCGCCGGCCTGTTCATCAACCTGGTGCCGATCTTCGGCACGCTGCTTTCGGTGCTGATCGTAGGGGAGACGTTCCAGCTCTATCAGGCACTGGCGCTCGTGCTCGTGCTGGGCGGCATCGCGCTTGCCGAATATAGCGGGCGAAGGACGGCGATGCCGGCCCGCCGGTGAGGTGCTACCGCAGCAATTCCTTGCGCACCGCCGCAATATCGTCGGATGAGACCGCCGGAGCGGAATTGCCCCAGCTGCCGCGCACGTAGGTCAGCACGTCGGCGATTTCCTGGTCCTTCAGGCGCCATGCGAGCGAAGGCATGGCAGGTGTCGTCGGCGCGCCGGCCGTATAGACAGCCTGGCTGCCGGCGAGAACCACCCGGGCAAGCGTTTCGGCATTGCCTTGCGCCACGATCGAGTTGCCGATGAGCGGCGGGAACAGAGCTCCGGCCCCGGCACCATCGCCACCATGGCAGGCCGAACAATTGTCATGGTAGATCGCTTCGCCCGCGGCCATCCGTGCCTCGTCCGGCTTTGGCGCTTGCGCATTGCCGGTATCCGAGCCCAGGCTCTTGAGATAGACGGCAACAGCCTTGAGGTCCGGATCCGTCATTTTCGAGGTCGAGTTTTCGACGGCCTCGGCCATCGGACCGGACGCGATCGAACGCGCGTTGACGCCGGTCTTGAGGTAGGCAACCACATCCTCCTGCGACCATTTTCCAAGGCCGGATTGAGCATTGTTGGTGATGTCGGGCGCGAACCAGCCCTGCAGCGACGCTCCTTGCAGGAAAACACTGTCCTGGTCCGCTCCGAGGAAGGATTTGGGCGTATGGCAGGTGCCGCAGTGTCCTGCCCCCTGCACGATATAGGCGCCGCGATTCCATTCCGCCGACTTGGAGGGATCCGGCGTGAAAGTGCTTTCGGTGAAGTTGAGGAGATTCCAGCCCCACATCGCCAGCCGGATATTGAGGGGGAACGGCAGCTGATTGGCTTCGACCTTGTTCGGCACCGGGTCGACCGTGGTGAGGTAGGCCCAGAGGTCGGAAATGTCCTGCTCGTTCATCTTGGTATAGGCGGGGTATGGCATGGCGGGATAGAGCCGCACGCCATTGTGGCCGATGCCGGTCTTCATCATATTGCGGAAATCGCTCTCCGACCAATTGCCGATGCCCGTCTCGTGGTGGGGCGTGATGTTGGGCGGCACGAGAGCACCAAACGGCGTTTCGAGCGGCAGGCCGCCGGCCAGGGGCTTTCCGCCCGGCCTTGTATGACAGCCGGCGCAATCGCCGAGCACGGCCTGGTACTGGCCACGTATGATCTGGTCCGCCTGGTCGGCGGCGATTGCCGGAGCGATCGCCAGGAGCGCTGCACCGGCGGCGAGGATGGCGGTGAGCGTTCTCATGCCCGCACCAGCGGTGCGCCGGGATTGCGCAGATACTGGTTGCGGATGGCGTCTGCGGCACGGAAGGCAAGCGCGCCGACCGTTCCCGTCGGGTTCTTGCCGGCGTTCTGCGGGAAGGCCGACGCGCCGATGACGAAGACGTTCGGCACATCCCAGCTTTGCAGGAAGGTGTTGACCGCGCTTCTCTTCGGGTCGGTTCCCATGATGGCGCCGCCGGTATTGTGGGTGCTCTGATAGGGGACGCTGTCCCAGCCCTTCTTGCGGCGGCCGACGCTGTATTGCTTGCCGCCGAATGCCTTGGCGATGTCCTCCATCCGGTCGCATACGTAATTCGACATCCGGATGTCGTTGTCGGGGAAATCGAACGTCATGCGCATCAGCGGCCGGCCGAAGCGATCCTTGTAGGTCGGGTCGAGATCGAGATAGTTGGTGCGCGTGGCGTAGCTGCTGCCCTGCGAGGAATAGCCGAGCGTGCTCTTATAGCCCTCGACGGTCGCCTTCTTCCAGGCACTGCCCCATTTCGGCGTGCCGGGCAGCGTCGGCCTGGTGCCGATCGGGCGCCCGTTGGTGGGGATGCAGTTGATTCCCGCGCCGCCGACGAAATCCAGCGCACCGTGATCGAAAGCGTCGCCGTTGAAGTCGTCGATCGTCTGGCCGAGCGCGCCGGCAGCGATGAACGGATTGAAGTTCTTGTCGTCGAAGAACACCTGCACGCCGGCATTGGTCTGGTAGCAGTAATTGCGGCCGACCGTCCCCTCGCCGGTATTGGGATCATAGATCCTGCCGATGCCGGAGAGCATCATCAGGCGGGCATTGTGCAGCCCATAGGCGCACAGAAGCACGAGATCGGCCGGCTGGAAGAATTCCTGCCCCGACGTGTCGACATAGGTCACGCCACGCGCCGACTTGCCGCCGGCGGCGAGATCGACATGCAGCACTTCGCTGTCGGTCCGGACCTCGAAATTGGCCTTCTTCATCAGGACGGGGAGGATGGTGGTCTGGGCGCTCGATTTGGAATAGTTGGCACAGCCGAAACGCTCGCAGAAACCGCAATAGGTGCACTGCCC
Source organism: Mesorhizobium sp. B2-3-5 (assembly GCF_006442395.1). Lineage (NCBI taxonomy): Bacteria > Pseudomonadati > Pseudomonadota > Alphaproteobacteria > Hyphomicrobiales > Phyllobacteriaceae > Mesorhizobium > Mesorhizobium sp. B2-3-5. The sequence continues at coordinate 14,087 of NZ_VFVX01000025.1, forward strand.
CATGGTGATGCCGAGCGGATTGACATAAGCGCGCGACATGTTGGCGGACGGCGTCGGGAACGGGTGCAGCCCCATCGACCGGCCGACATTGGCGAACAGGGTCGGCGCGTAGGTCATCTCCATCGGTGGGTTCGGATAGTCCCGCGCCCTTGGATCCTCGAACGGATTACCGCCCTCCTGCAGTTTGCCCTTGATGTTGCCGGCCTTGCCCGAAATCCCCGCCAGATATTCGAACTGGTCGTAGTAGGGCTCCATCTCGGCACCGGTCACGCCCCAGTCCTCGACCTGGAGATCCGCGATCCTGGCCGCGCCATACTGTTTGGTCAGATTGGTTTTCGTCTGGAAGTCCGAATCCCAGAACCGCCAGGTGTGCCCGTTCCAGTGCACGCCGGCGCCGCCGACCCCGTTGCCGGGCAGGAAGGAGCCGAAATCGCGCATTGGCAGCGCCGTCTGCGAAGGGTCGTTGCGCATGGTCATGGTTTCGACGGCGGGCTGCAGGAACAGGTCGCGCCGGATGCTGTAGCGCAATTCGTCCTGCGCATAGCCGATGTTGAAATCGGTTGCCGTGTCGCGCCACGGACCGCGCTCTATGGCCAGCACGTCGAGGCCCTGGTCCGTCAATTCGTGCGCGAGGATGGCTCCGGTCCAGCCGAGGCCGACGATCACGACATCCTTACGGGGCAGTATCGTCGTCATGGTCAGCTCCTCTTGCCCAGCCATTCCGGGCTGCCTTCGATGGAAACGGGCGGCCGCGGATAGGGCTGATTGTGCTTGCTGATATGGTCCCGGTAATCATAGCGCGCGCCGGGGAAGCCGAGCATGCGCCACGACACCATGTCCTTGTTGCCGCCATAGACCGGATCGGCAAAGAACCCTTCCATCGTGTTCTGCAGAAGAAGTCCGAAGAAACCGGGCCCCTTGACGCCATTGGGCAGTTCGACCTTACCCGCCTCCATGGCCGTCAGGAACGCATCCTGATCGGCCGGCTGCAGTTCGGCGAATGTCTTGCCGTCGCGTTGCTTCAGGAAGGCATCGATGGCGGCGAGGCCGACGCGGTAGCGCTGGGCGGGATTGGCCTCACCCTGATATCCCTGCGTGGGCAATGCGGGCAGGAATGGCCCTTGCGTATAAAGCCGGCTCGAGGTTCCGAACGCGCCCATCAACTGCCTGTCGATATAGACGGCGCAGCCCGCCTCCTTGCCGCCCTTGCTGAGATCGTCGGCGGGGATGATGCGGTCGACGATGGTTTCGACAAGAGCCGCTTCCTGCGGTGTGAAAAATTGCCAGCCGCCAGCGACCACCTGCATCGGCGGATCCGACGACAGGGGTGCCCAAGGCAGGGAGCCGGAGAAAGAGCGGGCAAGGCTTGCCGAAGTCGCCGTGACCGTAAACATCGCGACTGATGACAGGAAAAGGCGCCGATTCAGCCTGACAGTATTGCGATGATCCATCCAAGGCACCTTGACAGCAACGAGCGCGCGCCGGAGGTTGCGCGTCAAATCATGACCAAAACCGTTAAGTTCAAGCCATACGGGTCGATTGATGACAGCCTGCGGAAAGAAATCCGCATCGTCAAGCAGATCACAAAATCGTTAGATTAGGCCAGGCCTTATGCTTATCGGCGCCGGCTAATGTATCAGCAAGTTGAAAAGTAATCCTTGGACCAAGCGCCAAGCTCGCACGGTCAATCACGGTCCGGGAAGGGCCGAACTGTGCAGGAATCGGGTAAGGCAGCGTCCGCCGCGGGATGCGGTCCGCCGGCTGAATCGAGGCCAAACGAAACGTCCCGCGTGCTGCCGGCACGCGGGACGTTTCGTGCGCCTGGTTGCGACGGTACGGGGCCTAAACCGCGCTCACGTCGAACTGCAGCCGTTTGGCCGAGTCGATCGACTTGTGCGCCCGCACCTGCTCCAGCACTTTTTCCGGGAACGGCGCGTCGAGATAGAGCAGCGCGATGGCGTCGCCGCCCGGGCGGTTGCGGCCAAGCTGGAAGTTGGCGATGTTGACGCCGTTCTCACCGCACACCGTGCCAAGCAGGCCGATGATGCCGGGCGCATCGGCATTGGTCGTGTAGAGCATATGCTGGCCGACCTCGGCGTCGAGGTTGATGCCCTTGATCTGGATGAAGCGCGGCTTGCCGTCCGAGAAGCAGGTGCCGGCGATCGAGCGCGTCATGTGCTCGGTCTTGACGGTGAGCTTGATGTAGCCGTCGAAGACGCCCGACTTGTCGCGCTTGACCTCGGCGACGATGATGCCGCGCTCCTTCACCATGATCGGCGCCGACACCATGTTGACGTCGGCGACCTGCGGCCGGATCAGGCCGGCGAGTGCGGCACTGATCAGGGCGCGTGTGTTCATCGTCGCGGTCGAGCCGTCGAACAGGATCTCAACCTCCTTGATCGGATCTTCCGTGACCTGGCCAACAAAGGCGCCGAGCACTTCGGCCAGCTTGACGAACGGCTTCAGCCGCGGCGCTTCTTCCGCCGTGATCGACGGCATGTTGATGGCATTGGAGACCGCGCCCTTGATCAGGTAGTCGGCCATCTGTTCGGCAACCTGCAGCGCGACATTTTCCTGCGCTTCCGCCGTCGAGGCACCGAGATGCGGTGTCGCCACCACATTGTCCATGCCGAACAGGGCGTTCTGCTCTGCCGGTTCGACCTCGAACACGTCGATGCCGGCGCCCGCCACCTTGCCGCTCTTCAGCGCCGCGACAAGGTCGGCCTCGACGACCAGCCCGCCGCGTGCGCAGTTGATGATGCGCACGCCGTTCTTCATCTTGGCGATGGCGGCGGCATCGATGATGTTGCGCGTCTTGTCGGTCAGCGGCGTGTGCAGAGTGATGAAATCGGCGCGGGCGAAGAGCTCGTCGAGCTCGACCTTCTCGACGCCGAGCTCCTCGGCGCGGCTGTCCGACAGGAACGGATCGAAGGCGACGACGTGCATCTTCAGTCCGACACCGCGCGTCGCGACGATCGAGCCGATATTGCCGCAGCCGATGACGCCCAGCGTCTTGCCGGTGATCTCGACGCCCATGAAGCGGTTCTTCTCCCATTTGCCGGCATGGGTCGAGGCGTTGGCCTCCGGAATCTGGCGCGCCAGCGCGAAGATCATCGCGACCGCATGCTCGGCCGTCGTGATCGAATTGCCGAAGGGCGTGTTCATCACGATGATACCCTTGCGGCTCGCCGCCGGGATATCGACATTGTCGACGCCGATGCCGGCGCGGCCGATGACCTTGAGGTTGGGCGCGGCATTGATCAGCTTTTCCGTGACCTTGGTCGCCGAGCGGATGGCGAGGCCGTCATACCGGCCGATCACTTCGAGCAGCTTTTCCTTGTCTTTGCCGAGATCGGGCAGATAGTCGACCTCGACGCCGCGATCCTTGAAGATCTGCACGGCGGTGGGAGAAAGTTTGTCGGAAACGAGAACACGGGGCGCCATGGCGGCCTCCTTGAAAATGGGATTGATCCGAGGAATGGGCGGCCCGCGGGCCGCCACGGAAATCTCAGGCAGCCGCTTTCAGCGACGCCTTCTGCGCGGCAAAGGCCCAGTCGAGCCAGGGCAGCAACGCTTCGAGATCGGCAGTCTCGATCGTCGCGCCACACCAGATGCGAAGGCCGGGAGGCGCGTCGCGATAGGAGCCGATGTCGTAGGCAACGCCTTCCTTGTCGAGCACCGAGGCGAGAGCCTTGGCGAACGCCGCCTGCCCGTCCGCGTCAAGTGCTGCGACTTGCCGGTCGGTGAAGGACAGGCATACGGACGTGTTCGATCGCGTCGCGGGCTCGACGGCGAGATGGCCGAGCCATGCGGATTTATCGACGAAACCGTCGAGAACCGCGGCATTGGCGTCCGCCCTGGCGATCAGCGCATCCAGACCGCCGATCGACTTCGCCCAGCTCAGTGCATCGAGATAGTCCTCGACGCACAGCATTGACGGCGTGTTGATGGTCTCGCCCTTGAAGATACCTTCGATCAGCTTCCCGCCCGAGGTCAGGCGGAAGATTTTCGGCAGCGGCCAAGCCGGCTTGTAGGTTTCCAGCCGCGCGACTGCGCGCGGACTGAGGATCAGCATGCCATGCGCGCCCTCGCCGCCCAGCACCTTCTGCCAGGAGAAGGTGACGACATCGAGCTTCTCGAAATCGAGCCTCTGCGCGAAAGCCGCCGAGGTGGCGTCGCAGATGGTCAGCCCCTTGCGATCGGCCGGAATGAAATCACCGTTCGGCACGCGCACGCCCGATGTGGTGCCGTTCCAGGTGAAGACCACGTCGCGGTCGAAATCGATCTTGGACAGGTCCGGCAATTCGCCGTAGCCAGCTTCGATCCTGCGCACATCGGCGAGTTTCAGCTGCTTGACCACGTCGGTGACCCAGCCGGAGCCAAAACTCTCCCAGGCGACCATGTCGACGCCGCGCTCGCCGAGCAGCGACCACAGCGCCATCTCGACCGCGCCGGTGTCCGACGCCGGCACGATGCCGATGCGGTAGCCGGCAGGAACCTGGAGGATTTCCCGTGTCAGCTCGATCGCTTGTTCGAGCTTGGTCTTGCCGATCCTGGCACGGTGGGAACGCCCGAGCGCGGCGTTTTCAAGTGCCTCGACCGACCAGCCGGGGCGTTTTGCGCAAGGACCTGAGGAAAAATTGGGATTTGCCGGACGGAGTCCGGGCTTCGTGGGAGTCGTCATCGTGGTCTATCCTTCCAGATAGTGGCCCCTCGTTGGGGAGGGGTGGCCCACTCGCCGCATTACCGGAAGGCCGGGAAAAGCGCAAGCCCTGCCGCATCTTGCCATGCAGGTTCGTGCTCCATCTTGCAGAACGAAGTCGGAACCGGCGCCGAGAAGTGGCACAAATCTGACACAGGCAGTTCGGCGTTTGTTCGTGCGGACAGTGACATCGCGATAGGCGGCACAACGGCCTGTTGCCACCAGTCGAGCGCGGCGATCGAGATCGCGACGGTCTGGTATCGGGCTAACAACAGCATCAGCGCGCCCCAGTTGACGTAGTGACAGCCTCGCGGGCCACCAGCACCACCATTGCTCTCAACGACATCGAAACCAAGGTGAGCGGCTGCGTGATGCTATCGGCGTTTGCGAGCCGACAATCACCGGCTGGACCGAAAACTACACTGGCGCCGACACCGTCATTGAAGACGCCGGTACGAACGGTTCACCGGCAATCACCGCATCGTGGCCTGCCACTTCGAGACGGCAGGAGCAACTACTACCGACGACCTCACTCTCAGCCCCATATCGGCGGGGCTTTGAGCTTCGACCGGGCCAACGCCGCGCCCCAGGCGCAAGTCCAGATATTTGTGTGCGCACATAAGGCGGCGGGAGCCGCGACGTTCGGCGCTCCAACTGCTTGGGCTTTAGAGGAGCACACCCAGCGCCGGTTGCAGGAAGATGTGACAGCCGACGGAGGCGACCTCTGCGGCCATAAATCCGAACCGCCAGAAAAGCCAGGCCCAGATCACGCCTGGCACGATATACCGCAGAGCTTCGTAGGAGAGCGTCACCGGTGTTATCGGGTCTGGCGAGAGCGCCGTGACGTTCAAGCCGATATTGAGCGCTTGGGTGGCGACCATGACGGCCAGGATCACGGTCGGCGCCAGACCTTGCGGCCTGGCCATCAACAGCAGGCAAAGGGCCATCGAGAAGACGAACAATCGGTAGATCACATTCTCATTGAACGCCCGAAGCATGAAGTAGGCGAGGCGAGCGGCAAGCGGTGTCTGTTCAAAGAACTGAACGTATGAGGCCGGAAGCGAGCTCCGAAACAGGTAGCAATCGATGGCAACCACATAGCCGGCGACGAGAACAGCCGCGATTGCTCCAATCAACACCGAGCCGATCTGCCCCGTCAGCAGCCTGAGGCCGGCGCTGTTTGCAGCCCACGCTCCAGCCAGCACCAGCACCGCGATAAGGATTGCTCGTAGGACAGGCGATCCGAACGTCGCCGCGGTGAACATCACGTCGAACGGCGCGATGATTGCAATGACCGCGCTGACAAACAGGATGATGGCAAGGGGGGTGATCCACATCAGCGGCGCGATCAATTTCTGAGACCGATCAAACCACGCCTGGATGAAGGATCTGGCCGATATCGACGGTTGGCAGTTGATCGTGGTGACCCGGGCTCTTGATAGCTAAGCCGACGCCGACACAGGCAGCGAGGATGGCAAAGGTCGCCAGCGCAATGCCGAGCCTGGGGCTCCTTTGTGATGCCTTCACGGCCTCGGTGAGATCGTCAAAAATGGTTTCCATAAGCGAATGCTAATCGAGGACCGGCCAATAACCAGTTAACGTTTCCAACGGCCATGGCTCATGGGACGTGAAGTTCTCTAGCGACGGCATCACCTACGGGTCAACGGTCGCCTCGATCACGCTCGGCGCTGCCGCGGACCGCGGCGGGGATCCGCCGTCAAAGTCCTGGTGCGCCCGGAGCCTACCAGAGGTCGTAGCGCAGCCCAAGCTTGACCTGGTGATTGCTGATCCCCTTGTGAACGGGAAAGGAGGTCAGGCTTGCTGCCGTCACATATTCGGCGCTGGGGGCGGAGAAGTACTGATAGCCCAGGTCGACGGAAACGTTCTTGGTCACCTGATAGGCAAGGCCGGCATTCAGCGTATAGGCGAAGGAGTATTGGGTCTTGTCGTCGCGTTGGACGAAATCGTCGGTGGGGTCGCCATTGTTGGTGAAATAGCTCGCCGAGAGCTTGCGCGTGCTGCGCACGACGCCGACACCGGCGCCGAGGTAAGGAGTTATCCCGACATAGGTGCCAAGATCGACATAGCCGTTGAGCATGCCCGTGAAGGCGTAATTCTTCAGGGACGCCGAAGCGACGGTCGAAGTTGCCGGCGGCGTTACGATCGCGGTATCGTCATAGCCGACGCCGATCTTGTTGCCGGGCAGGTAGCCGAAATTGAGATCGGCGCGCAGATAATCGGTGAAGTGATAGCCGAAGCCGATGCTGGCAAAGACCGGATCTTCCTTGTCGTCGAAGCTGGCAGGCGTAAAGGCGAAATCCTCGTTCTTGAAGCTCTTCTGCGCCAGATACGAAACATCGCCGCGCAGATACCAGCCCGAGCCGACTTCGACAGGCACGTAATCAGGCGCCTGGTCGACATAGATGGGCGGATCGTAGTCGGCGGCGAGTGCCGGTGTCAGTGGCAAAAGGCCGAGTCCGGCAAACGCCAGCACGATACGCGATGTGAGTGTCATGGTCCCGACTCCCGGATTTGGCGCCTGCGATCACGGCGGCCGCCATCGTTTCAGGGAGCATTGTTAACCATAGTGGTTAAGTCACGGTTAAGGCTAACAGAGCGTTAGCGATTTGATTTCGAACGGAAACTCATCTTCAAGCCACCTGGCGAAAGACCGCCCGAACGAAAACCGCCCGGCTGAGCCGGGCGGTTCGTAACCATCAGAGCTGGAAAGTCTTACTTGGTGTAGACCGGCTCGGGTTCGGGCTGGTAGGCCACAACAGGTGCGGCGCACCCATTGTTGCCGCCGAACTGATAGCGCAAGCCACCGCGCACTTCATGTGTGTTGATGCCCCGGTCAAAGCCAGGGCCCGAGCTGGTCACGTCCCACTCGAACATGCGGCCCCCCTGGATATGCGAGAAGCGATAGCCCGCATCGAGGATGATTTTATCGGTCAGGCAGTAGGAAGCGCCGGCCATCAGCGCATAGGCGAAGCGCCAGTTCGATGCTCCGGGATTATGCTCGGTGGTGTTCGGGTCGTAGACATCATCCCACTTGACGCGCGCGCCGCCGATGCCGGCGCCGACATAGGGCGTGATGCCGTGCCAGGTGCCGATATCGACATAGGCGTTGGCAAGCAGCAGCAAGGCGCTCATCTTCGACACTTCGGTTGAAGTCCCGTTGATATCCGAGGTACCGCCGTTGAAGTTCGACTTGAACCAGTAGTCGGCGGTCAGGTCCGTGCGGAAATGATCGTTGATCTTGTAGCCGACGCCGCCGCCGAGCGAGAAACCGCCCTTGAGCCTGCCATAGTCGAAACTCTTGCTGCCCGGCGTGACCGAACAGTTACAGGGGTCGACGGTGTAAGTCATGTAGTCGATGCCGCGCACATCGGACTTGTGATAATCGAGGTCGCCACGGATATACCAGCCGCCGACATCGACCGGCTGCTCGTAGACCGGCGGCGGGGCCTCTTCGACCACCGGTTCTGGAAGGTCGGCCGCGAACACCGGCCAGGCCAGGCCCGCGAACAGCGCGGCAAACAAGGCCTTTCTTGCTGTATTGAACATGCTTGTCACCCCTGGGAACCTCGGAGCGCGATCGCGCCCGAATAAGATTGGCTTTCAGGCGTGGATAATGAATTGCAAAGGTTAAAAGCCGTTTAACCCTGTCGATTAACCACGAATCTCTACAACCCGTGGATCCGATGACCATTTCGGGAACTGGATGCAGCCATCGAAAAAGCCCGCCGGGAGGGCGGGCTTAGATGCAAACCAGGGGGGGCTTGACGTCCTGCCGGGGTCCGGGGATCAGGCGGCGCTGCGGGTCTCGGAGATGACCTCGACGATGTCGTTGACGACGGCTTCGACCAGTTGCGGATCGTCTCCCTCAGCCATGACACGGATCAGCGGCTCGGTGCCGGACGGGCGGATGACCAGCCGCCCGGCCTTGCCGAGACGGTGGCGTGCATCCTCGATGACGGCCTTGACCGGGGCTTCCTCGAGTGGCTTGCCGCCGGCGATGCGGACATTCTTCAGGATCTGCGGCACCGGCTCGAACTTCTTCGACAGTTCGCTGACGGGCCGGCCCTGCCGCTTGATGCAGGCCAGCACCTGCAACGCCGACACCAGGCCGTCACCTGTGGTGGAGAAATCCGACAGCACGATGTGGCCCGACTGTTCGCCCCCGACATTGAGCCCATGCGCGCGCATATGCTCCACCACATAGCGGTCGCCGACCTTGGTTCGATGCAATTGCAGCTTCATGTCGCCGAGGAAGCGTTCGAGGCCGAGATTGGACATGACGGTCGAGACAACGCCGCCGCCGGCAAGCCGCCCGCTCTGGTGCCAGGACTCCGCGATCAGCGCCATGATCTGGTCGCCATCGACGATGACGCCATTTTCATCGACGATGACGACCCGGTCGGCATCGCCGTCGAGCGCAATGCCGATGTCGGCGCGCACTTCATGCACTTTCTTCTGCAAGCCGGCCGGATGGGTCGAACCGCATTCCTTGTTGATGTTGAAGCCGTTGGGCTCGACATTGATGGCCACGACCTCGGCGCCGAGTTCCCACAGTGCCTCGGGCGCGACTTTGTAAGCCGCTCCATTGGCGCAATCGACGACGATCCTGAGGCCAGAAAGCGACATCGAGCGCGGCAAGGTGCGCTTGGCGAATTCGATATAGCGGTCATGCACGCCGTCGACGCGCTTGGCGCGGCCAAGCCCGTCCGAATCGGCGAGTGCCAGTTCGATATCCTTGTCGAGCATGCTCTCGATGCGTTCTTCGATCTCGTCTGAGAGCTTGTAGCCATCGGGGCCGAACAGCTTGATGCCATTGTCGTAATAGGGATTGTGCGAAGCCGATATCATGACGCCGATGTCGGCGCGCAGCGACCGCACCAGCATGGCGACGGCGGGCGTCGGAATCGGGCCGAGCAGGAACACATCCATGCCGGCGGCGCAAAGCCCGGCCACCATTGCATTCTCGATCATGTAGCCGGAAAGCCTGGTGTCCTTACCCAGAACGACACGATGGCGATGGCTGCCGCGCTGGAATGAAAGGCCGGCGGCCATGCCGACCCGCATGGCGACTTCCGCGGTCATCGGAAACTTGTTGGCGCGCCCGCGAATGCCGTCCGTGCCGAAGTAATTTCCTGCCATGCTAGTCGGTATCCCCGATTGTTCTTATCCGGCACGTCATGCCACAATTGGCTCCCGCGCCATGATCACATTGTGTGATTATATGTTACGAATCCTTAGAAAATCATTGTTGTGCACCGCACACAACATGGCTGCAACGTAGCATGACGGCTCTCAGACACCGCAATGTACCAGTTTTGCGAGCCATCCGGCGCATATGCACGCGGAAAACCTTGTTTCGGACCGGTAAGGAACAATGATTTCATCACCTTATCGGGAAAACCGGCTTCCGCCGATATATACCTCACTTGGCATCTGGCGCAACCGACCGTTGAGCGCTATTGATTTGCTGGGACGTATTAATGGGCTGCAGCAACGGAGAAACGCTATGCTCATCCACCGACTTGCCACTCTGACCGGCCTTGCCGTTGTGACGTTGTTTCTGGCCGCGCCAGCCAACGCGCTGACGATGGCCGAGTGCAGCACTAAGTATAACGCCGCCAAGGATGCGGGGACACTTGCCGGACAGACATGGAACCAGTTCCGCAAGGCACAATGCGGCACCGATGCCGCGGCGACGGCGACCACCAAGCCGGCTGACACCAAGGCAGCAGACACGAAGACCACTAAGGCTGCCGCCGCAGCTGCCGACAGCACGGCCAAGGGCCTGACCGCCAAGGAATGCAGCACCAAGTACCAGGCGGCCAAGGCGGCCGGCACGCTGAACGGCATGAAGTGGAACGACTTCCGCAAGGCCGAATGCGGCGCCGGCGCATCCGCCGCCGCTGACACCACCAAACCGGCGACCACCAAGGCCGCGACCACCACCACACCGGCCGCCACAGGCAAGGGTCTGAGCATGGCCGAGTGCAGCACCAAGTACCAGGCGGCCAAGACGGCGAACACGCTGAAGGGCATGAAGTGGAACGACTTCCGCAAGAGCGAATGCGGCGCCAGCGCTTCCGAAGACGATACCGCGCCGGCTCCGAGCGAGGCGACCTACACCAACGAACCGGCAAAGCCGACTGTCGCAGCGCCGAAAGGCGTGACTTTCCCGACCGCCATCTCGCCGAAATTCGCCACCGAGACGCCGGCCAAGGGACGCATGCACACTTGCCTTGAGCAGTACTATGCCAACAAGGACGCCAAGACACTTGGCGGCCTGAAGTGGATCCAGAAGGGCGGTGGCTTCTACAGCCTGTGCAATGCCAAGCTGAAGAGCTGATCGCCTAATTGTTCGAAGAGGGAAGGCCCGTGCACCGTGACGTGCGCGGGCCTTTTTTGTTGCTCGCGAAGATGCCGCAGCCCCTGCTCGCATCGGCATCTGGCGGGAGGGACCGGCATCATCAACGCACTTCCCTCCGCCAGAGTAACTCGCAAAGATTCCGATTGAACATATAAGGAACAAACAGTATACAAAAAGACATCGGACTCGTTAGCAACCGGGAGGGTTTATGTCCAGTTTGAAGTTGGCGATATTGGGTGTGACGGCGTTGATCGCGTGGGGCGCCGCCCCTGCAAGCGCACTGACTATGAAGGAATGCGGAGAAACCTATAGAGCAGCGAAGGAAGGCGGCACTCTGGACGGCATGGACTGGGCCGCTTTCCGCAAGGAGAAATGTGCGACGCCCGCTGCGGACAGTGTCAGCGCGGATATGGTCAAGACCGAGCCGCAGCCGAAAAAGGAAACCAGCGCGGCGGTCGCCCCCACGGTAGCGCCGGCGGGCGTGACATTCCCGACCACCCTCGCCGCGGAGTTCAAGACCGAAAAACCCGCGAAGGCACGGATGAAGACCTGCCTGCAGGGTTACCACGGCAACAAGGACGCAGGTACGCTGAACGGCCTTCGCTGGATCCAGAAGGGTGGCGGCTATTACAGCCTCTGCAATGCGCGGCTGAAAGCTGAGTCATAAAGATCGAACACGGCGGATATGGCTATTCACCATTCGCCCGCAGACAACGAGTAGTCATCCTCGGGCTTATTCCACTGCTGTCCAGCTAAGCGGATTGGACAGCAGTGGGTCAAGTCCGAGGATGATGCTCCTACGTACGTCCGGTACCTAGCCTTGCGGCTGCGGCTCCATGCCGCCTTCGGGCTCGGGACCCTTCTTGCGGCGGCCACCGGATTTCGGCACGGCCGAACCACGGCTGGGCGGCGTGTCGTCGCCAAGGTCGCGCGCGGGCTTCTGGCCGGCGATCAGCTGCTTGATCTCGTCGCCCGACAGGGTCTCGTGTTCGAGCAGGCCTTGCGCCAGCGCGATCCATTCCTTCTTCTTCCTGGTCAGCACCGCCTTGGCCGTCGAATAGGCATCGTCGATCAGCCGGCGCACTTCGGCGTCGATGATCTGCGCGGTCTCTTCCGAGATGTTCTGCGTGCGCGCCACCGAATGGCCGAGGAACACCTCCTCCTGGTTGTCGCCATAGGCGACATGGCCGAGCTTGTCGGAGAAGCCCCAGCGCGTGACCATGGCGCGCGCCAGCTTGGTCGCCTGCTCGATGTCGGAGGAAGCGCCGGACGTGATGTTCTCCTTGCCGAACTTGAACTCCTCCGCCACCCGGCCACCCATCATGATGGCGAGACGCGAGATCATGTACTTGTAGCTCATCGAATAGCGGTCGCCTTCCGGCAACTGCATGACCATGCCGAGAGCGCGGCCGCGCGGAATGATGGTCGCCTTGTGCAGCGGATCGGCCGACGGCACGTTGAGCGCCAGGATGGCGTGGCCGGCCTCGTGATAGGCGGTCAGCTCCTTCTCGGCCTGGGTCATGGCCGAAGAGCGGCGCTCGGCGCCCATCATGATCTTGTCCTTGGCGTCCTCGAACTCGGCCATGGTGACGAGGCGCTTGTTGCGCCGCGCCGCCATCAGCGCCGATTCGTTGACGAGGTTCATCAGATCGGCGCCGGAGAAGCCGGGCGTACCGCGGGCAACGACCTTGAGGTCGACATTGGGCGCCAGCGGCACGTTGCGCACGTGAACCTTGAGGATCTTCTCGCGGCCGACGATATCGGGGTTCGGCACCACGACCTGGCGATCGAAACGGCCCGGACGCAGCAGCGCCGGATCGAGCACGTCGGGACGGTTGGTGGCGGCGATCAGGATGATGCTTTCGTTGGATTCGAAGCCGTCCATCTCGACGAGCAGTTGGTTCAGCGTCTGCTCGCGCTCGTCATTGCCGCCGCCGAGACCGGCGCCACGATGGCGTCCGACCGCGTCGATCTCGTCGATGAAGATGATGCAGGGCGCATTCTTCTTGGCCTGGTCGAACATGTCGCGCACGCGGCTCGCGCCGACGCCGACGAACATCTCGACGAAATCCGAACCCGAAATGGTGAAGAACGGCACGTTGGCTTCGCCGGCGACAGAGCGGGCGAGCAGCGTCTTGCCGGTGCCGGGAGGGCCGACCAGCAGCACGCCGCGCGGAATCTTGCCGCCGAGGCGCTGGAACTTCTGCGGATCGCGCAGGAACTCGACGATCTCTTCCAGGTCTTCCTTGGCCTCATCGACGCCGGCGACGTCCTGGAAGGTGACTCGGCCATGCGCCTCGGTCAGAAGCTTGGCCTTCGACTTGCCAAAACCCATGGCGCGGCCGGATCCGGACTGCATCTGGCGCATGAAGAATATCCAGACGCCGAGGATGAGGATCATCGGCAGCCAGGAGATCAGATAGCCGAACAGCGAATTGGAGCCGTCGGCTTCAGGGCGCGCATTGATGGTGACGTTCTTGTCCTGCAGCCGCGAGACCAGGGAGGGATCGCCGGGCGAATAGGTCTGGAAGCCGCTGGAATTGTCGGTGTAGGTGCCGGTGATGCGGGCGCCCGCAATGGTCACCGTCTTGACCCGGCCTGCCGCGACATCCTGCAGGAACTGCGAATAAGGCACATCGCTCGAAGCCCCGCGCGTCTGCGGCGTCTGGAACAGATTGAACAGGGCGATGAGCAGGACCGCTATGATCGCCCAGAGCGCGAGGTTGCGATAATTCGGATTCATCAATTGTCCCGTTGGCGTCCGCGGGCGGACACGCGTCATGAGAGGAAACTTGGGCTTAACATAGGGAGAGCACTTCCCCTTGCCAAGCATAACAGCACGTGTGGGTTAAGCTTTCGCCCATGATCGGCCGGCAGTATGGCCGGCGAATGGCGGCGCTGGAACCGGTGGCGCGCCGACCAACAAGGCCGCGGCCCGCGCCGGCGCCAGATCGAAAGACGGCAGGAAGCGCGCAAAGGGAGCAACGACCGGCCGCGCCTCAAACCCCGGCGATACCGACCAGTCCGGCGCCGAATCAGGATTCTCAAGGGCTTGCCGCGTTGCGGGCTCGGCCGCCAACGCCGCGCGTATCAGGCTTTGCGGCGTCTCGCCTTCGCCGGTCGCCAGCCGCTTCGCCGCCGCTGCCCCAAGCGGCGCGATCAACAATGCGCCGTTGCCGTCGTTCAATGTGATCTGGCGACGCCCATCCCAGACGGCGGCGTCGAGGACGGCGGCCGCCGGCGGCAAGCCGCGCATCTCACGGCGCAGGAAGATGCCGGCACGCCCGAAATCGACCACCGTCCGCGACAATGTGGCGCAAAGAAATCCGGCCTTTAGCCGGCCGAACAACGCCTCGCCGCGGGCCTTGTCCGGCAGATAGGCAACCCCGCCCGACGTCGCCAGGAGAATGCGCAAGGCGTAGACGGCCGCGCGGTCCTCGTCGGCGCGCAGCAGAGCCGGATCGAGTCTGATGAGCCCCGTTGCTGGCTGGCGGGCAAAGCGAAGGATGACTTCGGCAGCGGCCAGGCCAAGCTGCGTGCGGTCCAAGGCCGCCCGTGCCGCCAGTGCCAGGGCGCCATCCACGCGCTGCGCGCCGGCATCCCCCTCAAGTGCCGCGCGCAGACGCGGCCGCTCGTAGGTCTTGTCGGCATTGGTCGGATCGTCGGCCCAGCCGACATTCTGGCGCCTGAGGAAGTCGCGAAGCGCCGCGCGCCGCGTGCCTAGAAGCGGTCGCACGATCCATTCGCGCCAGTCGTGAAGGGTGGCCGGCGCCATGCCGGCAAGGCCACGGCCCTCCTCGCGGCCCGCTCCCTTGTCACGGCCCACGCCCTCTTCGCGGGTTTCCCGCATCAGCACTGTCTCGGCCTGGTCGTCAGCGGTATGGCCAGTCACGATCAGGCCCATGCCTTCCCCTCGCGCCGCCCCCGCCAGCAGCCGGTAACGCGCTTCCCGCGCCGCGGCGGGCAGACCGGTGGATGGCTTGCGCCCGGACCAGACCAGGGTGCGGTGGGCGATGCCGCGTTCCGCGCAAAGCTTGGCCACGGCTTGCGCCTCGGCTGCCGAACCCTGCCGCAGGCCATGGTCGACCGTCACCGCAAGCAGCCTGGCGGACGGCGCGGTTCGGTCGAGATACTGTTTGAGGAGGAGGAGCAGGGCGGTCGAGTCGCTGCCGCCGGATACGGCCGCAACGGCGCCGCTGGTAAAATCGATATGCGAAAGAAGTCTTGTCGAAAGATCAGGCTCGGGATCGAGCATCAGCAGGCAGCCAGGGCCTTTTCCTGCTTGACGCGTTCCTTGAGCGCATTCGAGATATCGGGGTAGCGCTTGCCGACTTCGCTGAAGGTGGCGCAGGCAACATCGTGCTGCTTGAGGCCGACCAGCGACACGCCGAGCTTCAACAGCATGTCGGGAGCCTTCTTGGCCTTGGGATAGTCCTTGCTGGCGGCGAGGAAGACCTCGGCGGCGTCACGGTATTTCTGCTGGCCGAGCAGGGATTCACCCAGCCAGTAATGCGCGTCCGCCGTCTTGGCGTCCTTGGGGAAGCGAGAGATATGGTCGCGGAACCCCTGTTCGGCGGTGCTGTAGTCGCCTGACAGGATGAACTGGTAGGAATTGCGGTAAAGCTCTTCCGGGTCTTTTGTCGAAGGCAGCGCGGCGACCACCGTGCCGTTGGGCTTTCCGGCCTTGGCCGGAGCGTTGGTGGCCGGAGCACTGGTGGCCGCAGCGGTATCCTGCGCCGGCACGGTCGCCTGGGTGCTGCCGCCGGCATCGACCACATTGCCGTTCTTGTCGACCGTGATGGTGCCGAAATTCTTTTCCGGCGCGCCCTTTCCGGGGATCACCTTGCCGGGGTCGCCATCGGAGGATTCGACGATGACGTCTTCGACGCTTTGGCCGCCGGACGACGGACTGGCGGCCCGGTTGCCGGTATCGGCCGGCGCCTGCGTGGCCGGTGCCTCGGCCACCCTGTTGTCGCCGCCGGCGGGTGCCGCCTGCGACTTCTTCTGTCCGGCCGGTTGCCCGCCTTGCGCGCCGCCTTCGAGCTGCTGGAAGCGGAACTCGTTGTCTTCCTGCTGCTTGCGGATCTGCTCCTGCATCTGCAGAATCTGGAAATTGAGCTCTTCGATCTTGCCGTTCATCTGGCGCAGTTGGTCCTCGAGCCCGGTCGCGCTCGCGCCGTTCGACTGTTGCGCGAGCTGAACCTGGTCCTGCTGCTTCTTCTCGCCGAAGAGGCTGGGCAGTTCGATGCTGGGCAGATGGAAGGAAAAGCCGCTGTCGGTCGATTGCGCTTTGCCATCAGCCCCCAGGCCGCTAGCCAGGGCGGTGACGCCTGATAGGAGTAGCGCCGCAAGCGTGCCGCTCAGAACCGATCTCAAATGCATGTGCCTCTCGCGTATGTCGTTAGTCTGTTCGCGCCTTCCAATCAGGGTGGGACCAGCCAAGCGCCCTCGGCTCATAGCAGGGCGCGAGACTTCGGCCAAATTTTGTTTCCGCTGCCCATATGTGAAAAAGGCGGCCTCACGGCCGCCTTTCCCAAACCGGTGTTGTATTTTTGCCGATCAGGAGCCGGCGCCGCTGAGCGTGGTGACCGCGCGGCGGTTCTGCGACCAGCAGGAGATGTCGTCGCACACCGCGACCGGGCGTTCCTTGCCGTAGGAAATCGTCTTCAGGCGGCTGGCGGAAACGCCCTTGGAAACCAGGAAGTCGCGGGCGGCGGCGGCGCGGCGGGCACCGAGCGCCAGATTGTATTCGCGCGTGCCGCGTTCGTCGGCGTGGCCTTCGACGACGATGGCATACTGCTTGTACTTGTTCAGCCACTGCGCCTGGCGGGCGAGCGTCGTCTGCGCGTCGGCGCGGATCGAGGACGAGTCCGTATCGAAGAAGATGCGGTCGCCGATGTTGACGGTGAAGTCCTGCGCCGAACCTGGCGTTGCCGCGCCGGCGCCGTTGAGGCCGAGATCAGCCGCGCTGTTGGGCGTCTTCTTCGAGGCGCAACCGGCGATGGCAAGCATGGCCACGAGCGCGATCATGACGGGATTTCTGGTCAGTGCTGCGATACGGCCCATGCCGCCTCTCCTTCGCATTCGAGTGATTTCGTTGATCACCCAGTAACCACGTTTGGGTTAACCGGCATTCAAGAAACACGGTTAAAATTTGGTTTAGGCCGCCGTCCGCGACCGTTACGCCCAACGCTGAACCAGGGGCGACATTGCGCGCGGACCCTAGGCGGAAATGCGGCCAAAACGCGACCAAGACGTGAAAAAGGGGAATTGAGGAGTTGGGGAATTGGAGAAATGAAGGGGCAGGCGAGAGAATTCACTTCAGTCTCTCTTTCAAGTTGACCAGCATTCCATAATATGGGCGTGGGATCGCAGCCATTTGTCGAACTGCTCTTGCATGATGTACTCAAGGTCGAGCGCGTAGGCGATCCACGTCTCTACTTCGCTGCACGAACCCATGGCCACCGAGATAACCCGCGCGAATTCAGCCTTAGAATGGCTCTGTCGGCGAATCCCTCGGCCAGATTAGCGCAAATGGCCTTGCTCGAGCGTCGCATCTGATCGGCCAGTGCGCATTGCTGCATTTTCGGGAAAGCGAGCGTGGCTTTGTGCAGCTCAAGAGAAACCGCATAAGCTCGTTTGCAGACCTCTAAATCCTTTGCTCGCTTAACGTAGTCCCCTGCCTTCTCCATCTCTTCAATTCTTCAATTCTGTATTTCCTCAATTCCCCAGTTCCTCATTTCCCCTCTTATTCCAGCAGCGGCGACCAGGCCGGATCGGACGCGAAGTTCGAGGTCGGGATCGGCTGCTCGTTGCGGCCGGTGAGATCGACCGAAACCAGCTTCGGGCCGCCATTGGAGTCGCGGAAGAACATCAGCACGCGCCCGTTCGGCGCCCAGGTCGGCCCTTCCTGTTGGAAGCCGGAGGACAGGATGCGTTCGCCCGAACCGTCGGTCTTCATGACGCCGATCTGGAATTCGCCGCCGGTCTGCTTGGTGAAGGCGATGAGGTCGCCGCGCGGCGACCACACCGGCGTCGAATAGACGCCGTCGCCGAAGGAGATGCGGGTCTGGCCCGAGCCGTCGGCGCCCATCACATAGATCTGTGCGCGGCCGCCACGGTCGGAGGTGAACACCACCTTGCTGCCATCAGGCGAATAGGACGGCGAGGTGTCGATGGCCGTCGAATTGGTCAGCCTTGTCGTCGAGCGGCTGCGCAGATCCATGGCGAAGATGTTGGAATTGCCGTCGTCGCGCAGCAGGCTCATGATCACCTTCTGGCCGTCGGGCGAGAAGCGCGGCGCGAACGTCATGCCGGGGAAGTTGCCGACCAGTTCGCGCTGCCCGGTCTCGATCTGCAGGAGATAGACCCGTGGCTGGCCGCTTTCATAGGACATGTAGGTGATTTCCTGCCGGTTCGGCGAGAAGCGCGGCGTCAGCACGATCGACCGGCCGTCCGAGAGGTAGCGCACATTGGCGCCGTCCTGATCCATGATGGCAAGACGCTTCTTGCGTGCGTTCTTGGCGCCGGACTCGTCGATGAAGACGACACGGGTATCGAAATAGCCCTTCTCGCCGGTCAGCCGCTCATAGATGGCGTCGGCGATGATGTGGGCGACGCGCCGCTGATTGGCATCATTGGCGAAGAACTGCTCGCCGGCCATCTGCTGGCCGGCGAAAGTGTCCCATAGCCGATACTGGGCGCGGATGCGGCCATCGGCCTCCTTGCTGACGCTGCCGGTGACCAGCGCCTGCGCGTTGATCACCTTCCAGTCGTCGAAGCGGGGCGCCGCGTCCGGGTTGGAAATCTTTTCGATGAAGGCGCTCTTGTCGATCGGTGCGAACAGGCCCGAGCGCTTCAGGTCAGCGGTGACGATCTGGGAAATCTGGGCGCCAAGCGCATCGCCGCCCTGGAAATCCGTGACGGCGATCGGCAGCGGCTCGACATTGCCCTTGTTGACATTAAGCTCGACGAGCGCCCATGCCGGCATGGGAACGACAGCCGTCATGCCCAGCGCCATCGCTGCAATCGTCAGGAGCGGCTTGAGGAAAGATCTCATATCTTCTCGCTTCTCTTCTTTGACTGTGTGGACGCCGGGCCTAGAGGCCGAGCATTTCCCTTGGGTCGAAGGTGACCCTGATGTCTGACCAGATGTCTTGTTTGCCCGCGGGCACCTGCAGGCCGGCCATGTCGCATTTCTGAACCGCGCGTACCGCGCTTTCGTCGAACTGCCGGTTGCCGCTCGATTTCTCGACGGCAGGACGGCCGTTGAGCTTGCCGGAGGTGTCCAGATTGAAACGGACGATCACGACGAAATTCTCCGAACCTTCCAGCCCGGCCGGCAAAGTCCAGCAGCCACCCAGCTGACTTTCCAAAGCGCCCTGCTCCGACTTCGACAGCTTCTGACCCTGATCCTTGTCGCCGCCGAGCGAGGCCTGCTGGGTCGAGCGCTTGGCGCCGCCGCCGGAGGGCTTCTGCTTGTCCAGCAGTGCCGAGATTTCATTGGCGTTGAACTGCTTGTCGTCGGACTTCGGCTTGGATGACGCTTCCTTGACCGGCTTTTCGGCATCCTTGCGTTCTGGCGCCTTGGCGCTTTCGGCCTGGGCCGGCTGCGGTTGCGGCTTTGGCCGCGCCTGCGGCGCGGGCGCGGAGTCCGGAAGCTGGGCGTCGTCGGGCTGGTCCTTGGCGATCGCCTGGGCGACGGCATCGGGCTTGACCGCGGGCGTCGGCTCGATGGCCGCGGTCTTGTCCGGCGGCGGCGTCGGGGTCGGCTCCTTGGCCGGCGTCGGCTTGGGCTCCGTCTGCTTGACGGGCTCGGGCTTCACCTCTTCCTTGGGCTGCGGCGCCGGCGCCACTTCCGTAGCCGGTATCGGCTTGGGCTTCTCCTGTGGCTTCGGCACGTCCTCCGGCTTCGGCTTTTCGGTCGGAGTCGGGGCGGGCGGCGGAGCCGAGGTCATGTCGACGGGCTTCGGCTTGGCTTCGGGCGTTATCGGCTTGTCGGTATCGACGCTGTTTTCGCCGACCTTCTGCGCATTCGGCACGATGTCCGGACGCTGCGTCGGCAGCGGCGCCGGCTTTTCATGCATCACGGCCTTCTTGTCGCCCTGCAAGGTCTGCGCGATGGCCTCCATCGGCACGATATCGACCGCGACGGACTCGACGTCCGCCGACGGAAGTGCCGCTGGTGCCGACAGCGTGAACAGGCCGAAGGCCAGCACCGCGGCATGCAAGATTACCGATGTGGTGAGGCCGGTCCTCATCGCGCGTCTATTGGTCCTGTTCCTGCAATGAAACCAGGCCCATGTTCTTGTAGCCGGCCGCATTGATGCGGGCCATGACCTTCATGGCGGTGCCATAGTCCGTCGACTTGTCGCCGCGGATGAATATGCGCTCATCATAGCCGGTCTTGGAGATCGCCTGCAGCTTGGCCACCAGGTCGTCCATCGGGATTTCGGTATTCTGAAGGTAGATCTTGCCCGCGGCATCGATCGAGACGGTGATCGGCTGCGTGTCGGCATTCATCGCCTTGGCCTGCGTGTCCGGCAGGTCGACCGGTACACCGACCGTCAGCATCGGCGCCGCGACCATGAAGATGATCAGCAGCACCAGCATGACGTCGACCATCGGCGTGACGTTGATCTCCGACATCAGCCCATGGTGACGGCCGCGCCGCCGGTGGCCGCGCCCGCCGCGCCCTGCCATGCCTACGGACATACCCATCTTTGTGCTCCTCAGGCCTTCGGCGCGACTTTTTCATCGATTTGGCGCGAGAGTATGGCGGAGAACTCGTCGGAGAACCCTTCCATGCGCACCGCGAGCTTGCTCGCATCCGATGACAGCTTGTTGTAGGCGATGACGGCCGGGATGGCGGCGAGCAGGCCGATGGCCGTCGCCAGCAGCGCCTCGGCGATACCGGGCGCGACCACCGCGAGGCTGGTGTTCTTGGAACCGGCGATCGCCTGGAACGAGGTCATGATGCCGATGACCGTGCCGAACAGGCCGATGAACGGGGCGGCCGAGCCGGTGGTGGCGAGGAAGCCAAGGCGCCCCTCGAGCTTCTCCATCTCGCGGGTCAGCGCCAGATCCATCGCCTTGTCGATGCGGGTCTGCAGGCCGAGCGGCGACTTGGCGCCTTTCTCGAAGCTCTTTTTCCATTCGCGCATCGCCGCGACGAAAATGGCGCCCATGCCTGACGTCTTGCGGTCGGCGAGCGTGCGGTAGAGCTCTTCCAGCGATTGCCCCGACCAGAAGATCTGCTCGAAACGGTTCAGCGCCAGCCGCATGCGGCCATAGGCAACCAGCTTGTCGACGATGATCGCCCAGGTCCAGACCGAGGCGCAGAGCAGCCCGATCATGACCAGCTTGACCACCCAGCTGGCCTGCATGAACAGCGCCCAAATCGACAATTGCGCGCCCGGTTCGGCGAGTGCGATATTTTCCATCGTAACGTCCTTAAGATTTTCCGGGCGAAGCTGCCGGCTGGCCCCTGGCATCCTTGTGGTCGGTTCGCACGAAGCTACCGGACACCCCAAACCGTGCCTTTCCCGGCCTTTTCGGGGCAAATATTGGTGAAAGGAAGGCGCTGGATAGCGCCAATCTTCACCACTCTCTTCATGAACCGTTATGGTTAAGGATGGGTTAGTGCATAAGGCGCGGCGCATTGCCGCGCCCAGGGGCAAGGCACTGGCGGTTTTCCGCCGGCCTATCCGCCTGTTCAGCTGTCGGAAACCGCCTTGGGCATGAAGGCCGCGACCCATTCCCGGGGAAAGCGTCTCGGGCGGCCGTTCTCGCCGATGATCGCCGCCTCGACCTTGGCCTCGACCAGCACCTCGTCGCCGCGTTTGAGTTGCTGCGCCATGAAGATGCGCGCGCCGGAAATGGCCTCCATGCGGGTGTCGACGGTCAAGATGTCGTCGATGCGGGCTGGGATGCGGAAATCGATCTCCATGCGGCGCACCACCCACACGATCTTCTCGCCATGCTTGCCGTCGGCAAGTTCCGTGTGATGCACGCCGGTGAGCCTGAGATAATCGGAGCGGCCACGCTCGAGGAATTCGAGATAGCGTGCGTGGTAGACGACACCGGAGAAATCGGTGTCGGCGTAGTAGACCCGCGCCATCAGCCGGTGGCCGAATGCCGTCAGCGTGCCGGAAAGGCCGGCCAGCAGCGTCGCCGATTCACCATGATCGCCCATTGCGCTTCCTTTTCGGTCGCGGCAAGGCACCTGTTCCGCGCGCGATATGGCATCGGATGGCACTGTTGAGGGCGATGATCAAGACTTTGATAACCGCACTGCTCGTGCTGCTGGCCTTGGCCTCGCCGAACCACGCGGCGACCTTCTCGAGAAGCGCGGCCTCCATCTCGACCTGTGGGTTGCCCGGCCCGGCGAGGGCCAGTGGGGCGACGCCAGTTCCATTCCGTCCTTGGCATCAGCCACCTCTAATTGTATCTTCATCCAGGCAACACATTCGTTCAAGGCTGACGTCTTGACGTGATGGCACGGTAGGCTTTCGGATCGACGCTTTCCCAATAGTCCAGAGCCGTCGTGTTCAAGAGGAGGTGCCCGTCATGGCTGTAGCGCTGTGGATGGCCGTCTCGCTTAACGGGATGGCCGCGCGCGAGGATCAATCAGAAGACTTCCTGTCGAAGACCGATTGGGAGATGTTTCTCGAGCTCGCTGGCGCCTGTGATGGCATCATTTGGGGCCGCGTAACACATCAGCTTTTCGAACAATCCGTACGCCGTCAGTTTGCGGAACTGCCATTGGTGGTCGTGACGCGGGATAGCACGTTCGCGACCCAGCCGGGTTCGATCCGCGCATCGTCGCCGCAGGAGGCGGTTGCGTTTCTCATGCGGTCCGGGTCGAACAGGATTTTGCTCGCTGGTGGTTCGCAGCTTAACGCCGCATTCGCTCAGGAGGGGCTAATCGACGAAGTGATCTTGGCAATCGAACCTGTTGTCATTGCGAAAGGGATTCCGATGGTGGCGCCGAACGCATCCGATCTTCGTTTAAGTCTCCTGGGAGTAGACGACAGGCGTAGTCCAACGCTGCGCCTGCACTACCGTGTCTTAAAAAGCTGATTCGATATCGTCCGTTTCATCTTGCCAAAGCATGAATGGCGTTATGACTGGGGGAAGTCTCATCGATACGAGTTGAGGGAGCGATCTGGGTCTGACAGGCGCCAGTCTAAAACGCGTCGGTGGGAACGGATTCATGCGATGCGCTTTAGATTTTTTTTTATGCATGTCGTTTTCCCAAAACCGAGGTCACTTTCGGGCGACATGCATTGAGGAACATCAACCGAGGTCGATCTGCAGGATTTCCGGCCGCACGCCGAAACGAACCGGGATGATGCTGAAGCCGAGCCCGCCCGAGACGATCAGGTTACGGTCGTTCTCGACGACATGGCCGTAGGCATAGCGGTTGCCGAAATCCGACGGCACGACAGGCGAATAGCCGAACAACCGCACCTGCCCGCCATGGGTATGACCCGACAGGGTCAGCGAAACCCGCCAAGGAACGGTCGGAAAAATATCCGGCTCGTGGGCGAGCAGGATGATCGGAGAACTATCCGCGACCTTGGCCAGCGTGCCGTCGAGATCGTCGAGCCCCTTGAACCCGTCGCCCTTCTTGGCGGGCAGCAGCGCCAGCTGGTCGGCGAGACCTGCGATCCAGACACCATGCCCATCCTTCTCCAGCCGCACGACGTCGTTCTCCAGCACCGGGATGCCGACCTTCTCCAGGGCCTTGCGCGCGATCGTCGGGCCGGCCCCGGCGCGCTGCGCGAAGCCATCGCTCCACCAGTCGTGATTGCCGAGGATCGACAGCACGCCGAGCGGCGCCTTCAGACCCGACAGCGCGCCCGCCCATTGCGAGGGCGTCACCGGTCCCGTCACCAGCGGCATACCGGCGATATAGTCGCCAAGCAGCACGATCAGATCCGGCTGCAACGCATTCGCATCGTCGACGAGCGAGGCAATTCGTTCCTGGGTCATCCAGGGCCGGCAGGCATGGATGTCGGCGAGCGCGACGATCCGCAGCTTCAGCCCCGCCGGCCAGTGCGGCGGCGTCAGCGCATAGCGCTTCACATGGGTCAGCAGCATCGGCTCGATACCGACCGCATAGGCGCCGAGCGCGGCGGCGGTCAGGAACGACCCTCCTATGAAGCGCAGGAACCCGCGTCTGGTTATCATTCGAACGCTCCGGCACTTGAATCGCAGCGGCATGCCGCAAGGCAGCGCCGATAAAATCCACGATTGCGCCGGCAAATCGACAAAGGCGAGTAGATTTTGCGCAGGACGTTCACGGATGCTTGATCGCATGCCCGAATATCCGCGCCGGAGCGGCTATTCTTCCTGGAACAGGTTGATCTGCTGCTGTGCCAGGTCCTTCGGCGCGTCGAGACCGAGATGCCGCCAGGCATTGGCCGTCAGCATGCGTCCGCGCGGCGTGCGCTGGATGAAGCCCTGCTGGATCAGGTAGGGCTCGATGATGTCCTCGATGGCATCGCGCGGCTCGGACAGGCCGGCGGCGATCGTCTCGATGCCGACCGGCCCGCCGCCGAAATTGCGCGCAATCATGGAGAGATAACGGCGGTCGAGCGCATCGAGGCCAAGCGCATCGACCTCGAGCCGTGTCAGCGCCTCGTCGGCGATCAGGCGGTCGACATGGCCGTCGCCGGCGACCGAAGCGAAATCGCGCACGCGGCGCAACAGCCGTCCGGCGATACGCGGCGTGCCGCGCGCGCGCCGCGCGATCTCGAGCGCGCCGTCGTCGCCGAGCGGCATCTGCAGGATGCGGGCGCCGCGCCGCACGATCTGCTCCAGTTCCTCGACCGTGTAGAAGTTGAGCCGCACCGGAATGCCGAAACGGTCGCGCAGTGGATTGGTGAGCAGCCCAAGCCGCGTGGTGGCGGCGACCAGGGTGAAGCGCGCGAGGTCGATCTTGACCGAACGCGCCGCGGGTCCCTCGCCGATGATCAGGTCGAGCTGGAAATCCTCCATCGCCGGATAGAGGATTTCCTCCACCGCCGGGTTCAACCGGTGGATCTCATCGATGAACAGCACGTCGCCTTCCTCGAGATTGGTCAGCAGCGCGGCGAGATCGCCGGCCTTGGCGATCACCGGGCCGGAGGTCGAGCGGAAATTGACGCCGAGTTCGCGCGCCATGATCTGCGCCAGCGTCGTCTTGCCGAGACCCGGCGGCCCGACGAACAGCACATGGTCGAGCGCCTCCTTGCGGCCCTTGGCGGCCTCGATGAACACTTTGAGGTTGGCCCGTACCGCGGCCTGGCCGACAAAGTCGTCGAGCGTCTGCGGGCGCAGCGTCTGGTCGGCATCCTCGCCGCGTTTTTCCGGAGCGATCAGGCGGGGGGTAAGGCTCATCCCAGCAGTTCCATGCTCGCGATGGATCCTGCAGCCCGCTGATCGAACGTGACCGTGTGAGAACAGCCCAGATTCCGGTTGTGCTCGGCGATCAGCGCATCTGCAAAGTCCACCTGGGGCATGTTGGATCTTTCGAGTGCGACCACGATGGCATCGAAATCCTCAAAAACCAGTGTCCTGGTCTTTAGCAGCCTTTGGATTGCCGTCAGAACTTGCTCTTTGGGCAGCTTGTAGCGTGAAATCAACGACAAGTTGAACTCGACAAGGACGATCAGGCTGACAAAACCCGGATTGTCTTCACTGAGACCGTTGCCGAAAACGAGAGCTTTCGCCCTTTGCTCAGCGTCATCGTTCAGCACCATTCGCAGCAAAACGTTGGTATCGACACCTATCGATGTCACGCGCCCTCATTCCCGCCCTTCGGCTCATCTCCAACAACGTGCCGTCCGACGGCCTCGCGCACCGCGGCATCGATTTCTTCGAGCGATGCCGGGCCACCTGGCGGATCCCCCAGGAATCCGGCGAGGTCGGCAAAGTCGAGATTGCGCGGCGTTCCGATCAGATAGCCGTCCACGACCGTCCAAGCGATCATGTCACCCGTCTTGAGCGACAGAGCGTCACGGACATCTTTTGGAATGGTAAGCTGGCCTTTCGATGTCAGGCTTGCATACGCGCCCATTTTCTTACTTTCTGAGAAATTACTTACCAAATACATTCTAGCTGGAATTTGCCTTTCAAGCAATCACCGCGCCAGTTCCTTCAGCCCGAAGCGGATCAGCTTGGATGCGTCCGCACCCTCGCCCGCCGTCTTCAGCGCCGCCGACACCGCATTGGCTGCGATGTCACGGGAATAGCCGAGATTGACCAGCGCGGAGACCGCATCGGTGATCGGCGCTGGCGCCACGCCTTCGCCGAGTTCCTGCTTCAGGCCGATCGTGCCCGATGCCGCGCCTGCAAAAGCGGGCGCCTTAGTCTTCAATTCGGTGACGATGCGCTCCGCCACCTTCTTGCCAACGCCGGGCGCGCGACTGACCATGGCGATGTCGCGCAGGGCGATCGCATTGGCGAGATCGGCAGGTGTCAGCGTCGACAGGATGGCAAGCGCCACCTTGGCGCCAACGCCCTGCACATTGTTCATCAGGAGCCGGAACCACTCGCGCTCCAGCGCCGACTGGAAACCGTAAAGCCGGATCATGTCTTCGCGCACATAGGTCTCGATGAACAGCACCACCGCTTCGCCGGGCGGAGGCAGCGTGGCCAGCGTGCGCGCCGAACAATAGGCGACATAGCCGACCCCATGGACGTCGACGATGCAATGGTCTTCGTCGATCTCGTCCAGCGTACCCTTGAGCTTGCCGATCATTCGCCATGGCCTCTCATGATGCCAATGCCGCCATCCGATAGGCAACGCTTTGCCGGTGATGCGCATGGCAGATGGCGATGGCCAGCGCGTCGGCGGCATGTTCGGTGTCGAAGGTCGCTTTCGGCAGCAGCACCTTGACCATCATGTGGATCTGCTTCTTGTCGCCATGGCCGACGCCGATGACAGCCTTCTTCACCGCATTGGGCGCATATTCGGCGACGACAAGGCCGGCCCGTGCCGGCACCAGCATGGCGATGCCGCGCGCCTGGCCGAGCTTCAGAGTCGCCACGGCGTCCTTGTTGACGAAGGTCTGTTCGACCGCCGCCTCGTGCGGCATGGCCTGATGCAGGATCTCGGCGAGCCCATCATGCAGTTGGCAGAGCCGCGTCGCCAGCGCCGCCTTGTCCTCGGAGCGCACCGTGCCGGAAGCGACGAAGCGCAACGAATTGCCGAGGCTCTCGACGATGCCCCAGCCGGTGCGCCTGAGCCCCGGATCGATACCCATGATGCGAATCGCGTCCCCCATCCGACCAATCTACCCCTTGGGCGGACAGCGATGCCAGCGAAATGTGAACAAACCGGAAACAATGGCCTTGCCGGGCCAGAGAATGTCTTGAGGTCGACCTAGTTGCGGGCGAAGGCGGTGTTGAGCAGGCTGATCTGATCCGAAACCGGATTGGGCCGGCGAGCCATTGGCTGCATGTCGATCACGGCGCCCGCGCCATAGATTTCATCATCCATGCGGCGCACCAGCGCCTGCAGGCGCAGCGACCGGTTGACGAGGTCGAGGAAATCATTCGGCAATTCGGCCCAGCCGGCTGCTTCGTCATGAGCGGAAGCCGTGTCGAGGCGCACCTTGGACTTTTCCGAAGCGACCTGGTCGCGGGTCATCTCGCCGGAATTGGCCGCGCGCTGCAAAAGCAGCCACGAGGCAACCTGCATCAGCCTGGTGGTCAGCCGCATCGATTCGGCGGCGTAGAGCGTGGCAGCCAGCCGAGACAGTTTCTTGGCCTCGGCGCGACCCTTGCCGTCGAGATATTCCGCCGCCTGTTCGACCAGCCCCATGCCTTCCTGGTAGAGCGGTTTGAAGGAGTGCGAAAAAACCCGGCGCTCCGCCAGCTTCACGGTTTTCGCGCTGCCCTTCGAAGGCTCGTTCATTGATACGCCCCTGCACTTGCAACCGGCCAATACGGCTCACTGCCGATACACCCGGGACCCTATATGACTGAAGCTTGAAAATGCGCTTCACCGGGGGTGAAGGCAAGCACATGTTTAACAGAAGGTTAATGACGATCGGCCGCCCGGGATGCCGCCGGACGGCGGACAAAAAAAGAGCCGCGGATAAGGCGGCTCTCAGGAGTTTAACAGGGAGGCGTCAAACAAAGTGGCTCCAACCACTCGGTAAGAATCCAGATCACTGGATGCACATAGTAAACGCCTGTAAAGCTTAATGAACCCTTAATGGCACTGATGTTTTTTGAGCGGACGCCCGGATCCTGTGCCGTAACAGCACATTTCCAAGGTTCCGCCAGGCACCGGTCAGGCCTTCTTCCAGACCACCGGCAAGGCGATGAAGGCAAACAGCAGCATGCCCGCATAGAAGCCGATCGAGGCGATTCCCAGCAGCGGCTCGATTGCCGGATTGCCGGCAAGCAGGATATAGAGGCCGATCATCAGTCCGATGCCGCTGATCGCGGTCAGCCAGAAATGGACGATGGCGATCGTCTTTTGCCCGGCTGCCGGAAACAGATGATAGAAGAAGGCGAATACCGCCGACATCAGCCAGCCGGCCACCATCACGTGAGCGTGGGTCGGCATCTGGCCATGGTCCTCGCTGATCGCCATGTGGATGCCGAGCGCCATGCCGCACAGCGCGTAGATGACGGCCAGCGTGAAGAAATTCCGTGCTACCCCTTGCATTTAGTCCCCGAATTGCGTTTTCCCGAGCTGGGAATGAGTTGATCGTCAGGCGACTTCTGTCGCCACCGGGCTCCCGGTGTCGGCGCACTAGCATCGGCATTGTTTCTGGACGATGTCGCGCCTACCCCTCCCGATACTTTTCACACTAACAGAAAGCCGGGCGGCATGTTCGCCCTATCGGCGCTTCTTGCGTTGCCGAAGCTGAAACAGAGCCGGTTTTTTCACGACATCGTTCCGAAAC
Source organism: Mesorhizobium sp. B2-3-5 (assembly GCF_006442395.1). Lineage (NCBI taxonomy): Bacteria > Pseudomonadati > Pseudomonadota > Alphaproteobacteria > Hyphomicrobiales > Phyllobacteriaceae > Mesorhizobium > Mesorhizobium sp. B2-3-5. The sequence continues at coordinate 43,083 of NZ_VFVX01000025.1, forward strand.
AGGCGCGGCGCTAAACGCTTGGCCATCGGGGCGGACGGGCGCGGTGGCGCGCGGCGCCCTTTACCATTGCATCTGCACCTGGGAGAAAAATCATGGACTGGTATTCCATTATCAAATTGCTGCACATTGTTTCGGCGACCCTGTGGGTCGGGGGCGGCTTCACGCTGATGGTGCTGGCGACGCTGGCGGATCGGGCGGGAAACATCCAGGGAACGCTACAGGCGATGCGCGCCACGGGCGAGTTGGGCAACCGCTTCTTCGCGCCGATGTCGATGCTGACGCTGGCCTTCGGATTGACCATGTGCGGGTTCTGGGTCGGCTTCTCCGAACTGTGGATCCTGATCGGCCTTGCCGGCTACGCCACGACTTTCTGCATCGGCATGTTCGTCTTCAAACCGACAGCCGGCCGCATGGCCGCGATGATCGCCAGGGATGGCGTCACGCCGGCAGCACTTGCCCATGGCCAGCGCATCCTGCGCGCCGCGCGCTTCGATTATGCGGTGATGCTGGTCATCGTTACCGATATGGTGCTGAAGCCGACCTTGCACGATGTCGCCATCCTGGCTGCCATGGTGCTGGTCCTTGCCGGGGGTGCCGCGCTGGCGCTTGGCCGGCCACGGCGCATGGTGCCCAGCGCCGCCTGACCCTGTTCAAAGAAGGCCGGCGATCCCATCCCACAAAAGCTTCAGTGCCACGACGGCCACGGTCGCGTAGGTGAAGGGGTAGAAGATCTCCGGCCGCATGCGCCGCACCAGCCAGGCACCTGCGATGGTCGACAGCGGCGCCAGCGGCATCAGGACGGCCGACGCTGTCAGATTGGCGGTGTCGAACTGGCCGAGCGCGAAATAGGGTATGAGCTTCAGCGCATTGGTGGCGGCAAAGAAGAGCGCGGCGGTGCCCGACAGGACCTTGGGGTCGAGCCGGATCGGCAAGGCATAGACCTGGAAGGGCGGGCCGCCGACATGGGCGACGAAACTGGTGAAGCCGGCGACCGCCCCCCATAGAGCGGCGGCCACCCGGTTGGGTTCGGCCGCATGGTCGGCGCCATGGCGAAACTGCAAATAAAGCCAGCGCAGCACGAAGATGATGGCGACGGCACCGACGATGAGCCGCACCGCCTCCTCGGTGACAAGTGCCGCCGTCAGCCAGCCGAAGCCGATGCCGATGACGGCGCCAGGCATCATGTCGACCAGCATCTTGCGGTCATAGACGCCCCACCATGTCCAGACCGAGACGATGTCCATCAGGCACAGGATCGGCAGCAGGATCGCTGCCGCCTGCACCGGCGGTATGGTCAATGCCATCAAGGGCACGCCGACGAAACCGACAGCGCCGCCGAAGCCGCCCTTGGACAGGCCGACCAGAATGACCGCCGGAATGGCGGCCGCGTAGAACCAAGGATCGAGAAGCAGGCCTGACATGGGAGGGACTGGTCTGGAGGGAGAGCGCGTCAACGCCTGAATAGCCGGAAATTTTGAGCCGGGCGACCGCAAATGCAAGTGGCGGCGCGCCGGACCGGTGCCTTATGTTTCCGACTATCCTATCGGCGAGCCGACACCAGCAGGAACATCGGCCGCTCCAGCTCTTCCATCAACTCCGGCCTTGCCGCGATCTGCGCGTCCGTCGGACGGAATTCCTCGACATGCGCGATCGTGAATCCGGCCCGGATCAGCGTGTTGAGCGTGGTGCCGATGGTACGATGGTGTTTCACGACGCCCTTGGCCAGCCAGTCGGTGTTGCGAGGGCCCTCGACCAGATACCGGTCGACAGGCCACGTCTTGCGACCTTCGGCATCGATCGACCAACCGGGATTGGTCGGAGCCATGAAGATCGGGTGTTCGGTCGAAAAGACGAAATGGCCGCCGGGCGACAGGGCCTGATGCACCGTGCTGAACAGGCGTGCAACGTCCTCGACATAGTGCAGGGCAAGCGAGCTGTAGGCCAGATCGAAGCCGTCTTGCGGCAGGCTGAGTTGGTCGAGGTCGGCCCTCGCATAGGTGATGCCGACATCCGGGCCGGCCACCCTCGCCCGGGCCAGCATCTTTTCCGACAGGTCCAGCCCCAGGACCTCCTTGGCTCCATGCTCGTGCGCCCAGCGGCAGAACCAGCCGAAGCCGCAGCCGAGGTCGACGACCCGCAAGCCGCCGACGTCAGGCAGCATCGCGCGCAGCGCCGGCCACTCGGCGGCGCCGTCCAGGCCTTCGACCGACCGGCCAAGCTGGCTGTAACCCGCGAAGAAATCCGGCTGATCGTAGATATTCTGCGCCATGTCTCCCTCGTTCTTCAGACAATCACCTGGTGGACCTGTCGCCCATTTCCACCATGGCCGTGCGGAGTCAAGACCGCGAGGCCGATGCCACCTTAGGCGGCGGCGCCGCCGGATCGGCCGTGCCTTGATGATGGCGGTGCTGGTCTCGGCCTTATCGGCGACACGATCGAGAATGCCGTCGAGGTCGCCGGTCGAGCGCACGAACAGCCGCGCGACCCTGTGGAGCTTCGAAACCGTCCACCTCGATCCCGGGGCCAGTCAGGTAAGGCGCTATGCCGGCTGCCCGGCGGACCAAAGATCGCGATCCTGACTGTCCGCCTGTTCAAAGCGGGCAGTTTGCTCTATGCCGCAATCCAACCATCTTCGCCCGGCATAGGCGAAACCCGGGATCGAAGAACCATGAATGACGCAACGCCCCCAAATCGCTGCCGCATCGTGCTGATCGCGCCGCCCGGCGTGGCGGCCGCGCGCATTGCAGCCGCATTCGAGGGCGGCGACGTCGCCTCGCTGATCCTGCCCGAAAATGGCATGGACGAAGCCTCCTTCCAGGCCCTTGCCGAACGGGTAGTGCCGGCGGCACAGGCCGCGGGCGTGGCCGTAATCATCGCCGGCGATACCCGCATCGCCGGCCGTGTCCAGGCCGACGGCATCCATGTCGAGGTCTCCAAGGCCGAACTCGCCGAGACGATCGGACATTTCCAGGCGAAGATGATGGTCGGCGCCGGCGGCGCCAAGACGCGCGACGACGCGCTCGAGCTCGGCGAAGCCAGGCCCGACTACATCTTCTTCGGCCGCTTCGGCTACGACAACAAGCCGGAGCCGCATCCGCGCAACCTGTCACTGGGTGAGTGGTGGGCGCAAATGATCCAGATCCCCTGCATCGTCATGGCCGGGTCCGATCTTGCGTCGGTCGCGACCGTGGCCGCCACCGGCGCCGAGTTCGTCGCTTTGTCGAGCGCGGTGTTCGCCGAAGGCGTCGATCCGCAAGCGGCGATCGCCGAAGCCAATGCGCTGCTCGACGAAACCGCGCCGCGCTTCGAGGATTGATGTGGCCCAGGCAAGGCTTTCCCTTCAGGCCCTGCTTGCGGCGGTCATGATCCAGGCCGCCGCCGCCGAAACGATTCCCTTGCCGCAGCCCAAGCCCGATACCGGCGCACACACCGACAAGCCGATCGAAAAGCAGCTGCCGCAGCCCGCCACCACGGCGGAGCCCGCGCCGCTGCCCTCGGCCGACAGCATCAATCCCGACCGTTTCGGGGCGAAGCCCGCGGACGCGGCCTATGGCGCCTTCCAGCGCGGGCTCTACAAGACCGCTTACAATCTGGCGCTGACGCGGGCACAGAACGGCGATCCGGCGGCACAGACGCTGGTGGCCGAGATCCTGTCGCGGGGCCTGGGTGTCCCGCTCAACGCGGCCGAAGCCGCGAAATGGTATGCGCGCGCCGCCGAGCAGGGCGTGCCGGAATCGCAGTTCCAATATGCGCTGATGCTGCTCGACGGCCGCTACGTCAAGAAGGACACGAAGGCGGCCTATGCGCTGATGCAGGCGGCCGCCGAAGCCGGCAACCAGCTGGCGCAGTTCAATTTCGCGCAGATGCTGGTGCAGCAGGATCCCGGCGATGCTGGCTTGACCAAGGCGGTCTCTTACTATGAACGCGCCGCCGCGACCGGCCTCGCCGATGCCCAATACGCCATGTCCCAGGTCTATGCCAACGGCGTCGGCGGCAAGCCGCGCGACGACGCCCAGGCAAGGCGCCTGCTGGCGCAGGCCGCGCGGCAGAACTACGATACCGCGCAGATCGATCTCGCCGCCTGGATGATCGAGGGCCGCGGCGGCCCACGCGACCTGAAGTCCGCCTTTGGCTGGACCAAGCAGGCGGCAGAGGGCGGCAATGTCGCCGCTCAGAACCGCCTGGCGAAACTCTACATGCAAGGCATCGGCACCGATCCTGACCTGGTGCTGGCCGGCGCCTGGTACATCGTCGCCCGCCGCGCCGGCCTCATCGATCCCGAGATGGACGATTTCCTGCAAGGCTTGGACGACGACCAGACCAAGCAGGCGCTGCAGAAGGCAAATCGCCTGCCCTGACGGCCCATGCAGCGCACGGCGCCGGCTCCCTGCCCGCCCGCTCCCTTGCCTCTTCGGGTGTTTTGTGGTCTTGGGAGCCCGAAATCGCTTTTCCCAGCGACCCATCCCATACCAACGGTCTGGCCGTTGGTAGCATCCCGGATCATCCCATCATGGCCAAGATCAATGGCAACGAAATCCGTCCCGGCTACGTCATCGAGCACGATGGCGGGCTCTGGGTGGCGGTCAGGACCAACACCGTCAAGCCCGGCAAGGGCGGCGCCTACAACCAGGTCGAGCTGAAGAACCTCATCAACGGCACCAAGCTCAACGAGCGCTTCCGCTCAGCCGAGACGGTCGAGCAGATCCGGCTTGATCTCAAGGATTTTTCCTTCCTCTACGAGCAGGACGACGCGCTGGTGTTCATGGACACCCAAAGCTACGAACAGCTCGAACTGAACAAGGACTTCGTCGGCGACCGCGCCGCGTTCCTGCAGGACGGCATGATGGTGACGGTGCAGCTCTACGAGGAGAGGCCGATCGGCATTTCGCTTCCCGACTATGTAACGCTGACCATCACCGAAGCCGATCCCGTGGTGAAGGGCCAGACGGCGGCATCTTCCTATAAGCCGGCGGTGCTGGAAAACGGCATCCGCGTGCTGGTGCCGCCTTTCATCGGCGCCGGCGAGCGCATCATCGTCGACACCAACGAAATCACTTACGTGCGCCGCGCCGACTGATGCATGTCGCCCAAAAGTGGCCCCGGTTTTGGGTCACCGACATGCATCAGGACAAAGTTTAAAGCGCGGCAGCAGGAAGAAACTCTATGGCACGCTCAGCCCTACTCAACGTCATGGTCCAGGCCGCAATGAAAGCCGGTCGCTCGCTGTCGCGCGACTTCGGCGAAGTCCAGAACCTGCAGGTCTCGATGAAGGGTCCGGGCGACTATGTCAGCCAGGCCGACCGTAAGGCCGAGGACATCGTTTTCGCCGAATTGTCGAAGGCACGCCCGGGCTATGGCTTCCTGATGGAAGAGCGCGGCACGGTCGCCGGCGAAGACAGCCAGCACCGCTGGATCGTCGATCCGCTCGACGGCACCACCAATTTCCTGCATGGCATTCCGCTTTTCGCCGTCTCGATCGCACTGGAACGCCAGGGCCAGATCGTTGCCGGCGTCATCTACAATCCGGCCATGGACGAGCTCTATACGACCGAACGCGGCGGCGGCGCCTTCCTGAATGACCGCCGCCTGCGCGTCGCCGGCCGCGCCAAGCTGGTCGACGCCGTCATCGGCTGTGGCGTGCCGCATCTGGGGCGCGGCCAGCACGGCAATTTCCTGATTGAATTGCGGCACGTCATGGCCGAGGTCTCCGGTGTTAGGCGCCTTGGTTCGGCATCGCTCGATCTCGCCTATGTCGCCGCCGGCCGCATGGACGGCTTCTGGGAAACCGGCCTGTCGGCCTGGGATATCGCCGCCGGCCTGCTGCTGATCCGCGAGGCGGGCGGCTTCGTCTCCGACATGGATGGCGGGCAGGACATGCTGGACAACGGTTCGGTCGTCGCCGGCAACGAGATCATCCAGCGCGCGCTGCTGAAGACGGTGAAAAAGCCGCTGCCGCCGCGTTGAAGCGCCGCAGTCGCAAAACCGCAAACAAAGCTTGAAATACTGTCCGGCGGTTTCCCAGATACGGGATGACGCAGGACATGAGATGACCAACACACCGCCGCAACCCGATATTCCGTTCATCGGACGCTGGCACTATTCGCGCGCCGAGATGATCGCCGACGGCATTGTCCACGCTGTCGGCATCGTTCTGGCGATCGCGGCCGGCTCGGCACTGCTGGCGCTGGCGGCGTCTCGGGTCGGGCCGGGCGAATACATCGCCGCCGCCTTCTATGTCGTTTCGCTGCTCACCGTTCTGTCGGTGTCGCTGACCTACAATCTGTGGCCGGTGTCCTCACCGGTCAAATGGGTCCTGCGGCGCTTCGATCACGCCGCGATATATCTTCTGATCGCCGCCACCTACACGCCTTTTCTGGCCCAGCTCGGTGGCTCGCCGCTGGCCAGCGGGATGATCGCGCTGGTCTGGATCGCGGCTGCGGCAGGCATCGCCATAAAGGTGTTTTTCCCCGGCCGCTTCGACCGGCTGGCGATCGGCTTCTATCTCGCCATCGGCTGGAGCGGCATCATCCTGGTCAAGCCACTGGTCGAAACGCTGCCGGCCACGTCGATCGTGCTCATCGCCGCCGGCGGCGTCGTCTATTCCTGCGGTGTCATTTTCTTCGCCTGGAAGGGGTTACGCTTCCACAACGCGTTGTGGCATGGCTTCGTCGTCACCGGCGCCGGCCTGCATCTGGCGGCCATGGTCGACTGTCTGGTCATCAACCGCCTTTGATCCTGGAGACCGAATTCGGTTCCCGAGCTGCAAACTTGCGCCAAGGCAATATTGCCAAGCGCCATTCAATTTGGTCACAATTCCGTTTAGAGTCGCCAACTACGTGATCGGCGGCAGCGGCATCGGAAACGGGGCACGGATGGCTTTTCTCAGATCCTTCGGCATGGGCAGGCGCTCCGACGTACTGATCTACGATCCGCATAAACTGTCGAGTCCGCAGGTTTTCCTGCTGACCATGGTCATCTTCCTTGCCATCGTAGCCTTCATCGTCGCCATCCTGACGCGGCAGGTCTCGACGGCTTTCGTCACCAATCCCGGACTCAACGGCCTGATCATCGGCGTGCTGGTGGTCGGTATCCTGCTCGCCTTCGCCCAGGTCGGGCGGCTGTTTCGCGAGGTGCGCTGGGTCAACTCCTTCCGTGCCGGCTCGGAGACGACCGAACCGGTGCTGCTGGCACCGATGAAAGCGATGATCGGCCGCTCCGCGACCATGGCCTTCTCGACCTCTTCGATGCGCACCATGCTCGATTCGATCGCAACGCGCCTCGACGAAAGCCGCGACACCTCGCGCTATCTGGTCGGCCTGCTGGTGTTCCTCGGCCTGCTCGGCACCTTCTGGGGCCTGTTGAACACGATCGGGTCGATCCGCGAGACCATCGAATCGCTCGATCCCGGCACCGGAGACGCGGCCGCGGTGCTCGAATCCCTCAAGCAGGGGCTGTCGGCGCCGCTGGCCGGCATGGGCACGGCCTTCTCGTCCTCGCTGTTCGGCCTGTCCGGCTCGCTCGTGCTCGGCTTCCTGGACCTGCAGGCGGGCCGCGCCCAGACCCGCTTCTACACCGAGCTTGAGAACTGGCTGTCCTCGGTCACCGATCTGTCGTCCGACATCGTCGTCTCCGATCCTGCCAAGGCCGAACCTTCCGATGAAATCCGTCTGTTGTCGGAGCGGCTGCGCAGCCTGCAGGAGAATGGCGGCGGCTCCAACCCACGCGTCGCCACCGCCATGGCGAATCTCGCCGACGGCATTTCCGGCCTAGTCAAGAACATGCGCTCCGAGCAGCAGATCATGCGCGACTGGGTCGAGGCCCAGTCAGACGAGCAGAAGGCGATGCGCAACACGCTGGAAAAGATCGCCGATGCCCTGAAGAAGCCCGGGGTGCACTGACATGGCGCTCGCCAGGGGCAGGCGTACGGACCGCCGCATCGACTACTGGCCGGGCTTTGTCGACGCGCTGTCGACGCTGCTTCTGGCGATCATGTTCCTGCTCACCGTTTTCGTACTGGCGCAGTTCCTGCTCGGCCGCGAGATTTCCGGCAAGGACGCCGTGCTTAACCGCCTCAACTCACAGATCAACGAACTGACGCAGCTCCTGGCGCTGGAGCGCTCGACGACGCAGGACAAGGAGGATTCGCTGGCCAACCTGCAGGCGTCGCTTTCGGCGGCGCAGGCGGAAAAGAGCCGGCTCGAGCAGCTTTTGGCACAAGGCGCGGGAGCCGGCGACGCGGCCAACCAGCGCGCGGTCGCCCTGTCGGGCGAACTCGACAGCCAGCGCCAGATCAGTCAGCAGGCGCTGAGCCAGGTCGAGATCCTCAACCAGCAGATCGCCGCGCTCCGCAAGCAGATCGGAGCGCTGGAAGATGCGCTCAACGTCTCCGAGACCCGCGACCGCGATTCCAACACCAAGATCGCCGATCTCGGCCGCCGCCTGAACGTGGCACTGGCGCAGCGTGTTCAGGAACTGAACCGCTACCGCTCCGATTTCTTCGGGCGCCTGCGTGAAATCCTCGCCGACCGCGAAAATATCCGTATCGTCGGCGACCGCTTTGTCTTCCAGTCCGAGGTGCTGTTTCCGACCGGCTCCGAAGTGATCAACGACGCCGGCAAGGTCGAGATGAAGAAACTCGCCGACGCCATCATCGAGCTGCAGAAGGAAATCCCGCCCGAGATCAACTGGGTGCTGCGTGTCGACGGCCATACCGACAACAAGCCGCTCTCGGGTACCGGCCGCTACCGCGACAACTGGGAGCTGTCGACGGCGCGTTCGACCTCGGTGGTCAAGTTCCTGATCGAGAACGGCGTGCCGGCCAACCGGCTGGTCGCCGCCGGCTTCGGTGAATTCCAGCCACTTGACCCCGCCAATACCGACGAGGCGCGCAACAAGAACCGCCGTATTGAACTGAAGCTCACCGAACGGTGACTACTCATCACTTAAAGGTCACGCGAACTTGTTCGTCGGCTCAACTCTAGCGCGCACATTGAACCCGGCAAGGGCTGAAAAGATTATCTTTTTTTAATTACACTTCGCACCGGAGCGCTCCTAGCTTGCCGTGCAGGGCCGAGAACCGCCGGCGATGCCTCCCATCGCGACGCGACGGAACCGGACGGCCCGCGTCCGGAACGCGGAGCGGCAAGACCGCTCCCTTCCCACTTAAAAGGAGGCGCCGTCATGCGCTCTTCAGCATCTCTCAAGATTGCAACCCTCGCCGCGATTCTCATCGCCGCCCCGCTGGCGAGCGCCTATGCCGCAGGCCATCACAAGGGCGCGCTCGACGCGACCGATCCGACCGACATGACCGGCCCGCGCATCGAAGGCCTTATCGGACAGGTACAAGGTGTGCACCAGGGCATTGTGGACGCCAGGGACGCCAACAACATCACCCCTGCCGTTGCGGAACGCCTGGAAATGCGCACCGCCCGCATCAGCCAGGCGGCCGAGAGGATAGCCGCATCGGATCATGGCAGGATACCGGCGGCCCAATACCATGACCTGCTGCGCCGTCTCGACAATGTCGACCAGAGGCTGAGGGCCGATACCGGCAGCGGCTTCATGATCGGCGACCGCGCCGACGGCGGGAACTATCCGAACGGCTGAGGAATTCCCTGTCTGCAAAGGTCCAAGAGGAAGGGATCACCTGGCGCCTTCGGGACCCCAATCCCGCGGGCGTCTTTTTCCTCACCAGCCGAGCCAGACCGCGATCAGGGCGGCCACCGCCGGCACGGTCTGGATAAACAGGATCTTGCGGCCGACCGTTGCGGCGCCGTAGAGGCCTGCGATGGCCACGCACAGCAGAAAGAAAACCTTGATCTGAAAGCCGGCGGCGCCGAGGTAGAGCCCCCAGATCAGACCGGCGGCGAGAAATCCGTTGTAGAGGCCCTGATTGGCGGCAAGCACCTTCGAGGCATTGGCGAAGTCCGGCGTCAGGCGGAATGTCTTATGCCCGCGCGGTGTGTCCCAGAGCACCATTTCGAGATAAACGATGTAGACATGGATCAAGGCCACCAGCCCGACCAGTATGTTGCCGATCATATGCTTCCCCTTCCCGCGTTGCCGGCAGCATTCCATGCACGGCATAGCTTGCGCAAGGTGCACCCGCCTGACGGCATCTGAGGGTTGCCAACGCATTTGCGTTGGTGTCTTTTCGCGCCGTCCTCAACCATGGAAGCCGTCATGTCCTTTCACAAACTCGACGACCTCGGCCACAAGCTCGAAGCGCTGGAGCACGCGCTGGCGATCCTCGGCGCCGACGAAGCGACCCACATGGCCGTCGGCGGTGGTGAGAAGCGTGCCGAGGCGATGGCGGCACTTGCCGGCATGTACCACACCAGGGCGACCGCGCCGGAAATATCGGACTGGATCGCCGCGGCCGAAAGCGAGGCGCTCGACGACGAACAGCGCGCGGCGCTCGCCGAATTGCGGCGGCAGTACACCAACCTGACCTGCCTGCCGGTCGAATTCGTCGAACGCCTCACGACCGCGCGGATGCGCTGCGAGCAGCTGTGGCGCGACCTGCGCGCCAAGAACGACTGGGCAGGCTTCCAGCCGGCGCTCGAGGGCGTGGTGACACTGGTGCGCGAAGAGGCCGCCCTGCGCTCCGACGTGCTCGGCCTCGCTCCCTACGACGCCCTGATGGAGCAATACGACCCCGGCAACCGCACCGCCGACATCACCCCCGTCTTCGCCGACCTGAAAGCCTTCCTCAAAGGGTTCGTGCCGGAGGCGCTGGCGATACAGGAAGCGCGGCTGCGCAAGCATCCGCTGAAGCCGCTTTCGGGCACCTATGCGATCGACCGGCAGCGCGAACTCGGCCTTGCGATGATGGCGGCGGTCGGTTTCGACCTGACGCACGGGTCGTTGTCTGTGTCACACCATCCCTTCTGTGGCGGCGTGCCGAGCGACGTGCGCATCACCACCCGCTACAAGACATCGGATTTCCTGTCGGCTCTGATGGGCGTGCTGCACGAGACCGGTCATGCGCTCTACGAACAGAACCTGCCGAAGGCATGGTCGCACTGGCCACTCGGCAAGGCCCGCGGCATGGCCGTGCATGAAAGCCAGAGCCTGTTCGTCGAAAAGCAGATCGGTCGCAATCCTGCCTTCTGGCGCTGGGCGCTGCCGGTGGTGGAAAAGCATCTCGGCGAGGCCTGGTCGCTCGACGATCTCCTGCCGCATGTGCATCGCGTCGAGCGCGGTCTGATCCGTGTCGACGCCGACGAGGTGACATATCCCTTGCATGTCATCCTGCGCTACGAGCTTGAGCAGGAGCTGGTCTCGGGCAGGCTGGAGGTTGCCGAGCTGCCCGAAGCCTGGGACGCCAAGATGCGCGACTATCTCGGCCTCTCCACCATCGACAATCCCGCCGATGGGCCGATGCAGGACGTCCATTGGCCGGGTGCCGCCTTCGGCTACTTCCCCTCCTACACGCTGGGCGCGATGATGGCGGCGCAGCAATGGGCCGCGCTGAGGCGGGAGCATCCTTACGCCGACGACGACCTTGCGAAGGGGAATTTCGCGGCCATCAACGACTGGCGCCGCAGGAAGATTTGGTCGCAGGGGTCGCGCTGGTCGACGCCGGACCTGCTCGAACGCGCCACCGGCGAAAGCCTCAACGCCGTGTATTTCGTCAATCATCTGAAGCAGCGCTACGGCGGATAAAATCCGCCGTCGTGCCGTCCCGATCGCGCTGGCCCGCGGCGGCTGCCGTCGAACAGGAATGCAATGAGGCATCCACCGCCGGGCGACAGCCTTGCGGGATCGCCTCTACTTTTCTATCACTGGTGGTATCCGACAGTGTCATGCGAGACTTGCGGATCATGCGGGCTGGGGTGCTTTCCGGTGACATCTTCTGCGATCACACGGCTTTTCGTCTTGATTGCCTTCGCGATTTTCTGCGCGCCGGCCATGGCCGACACCGAAATCCACAAGGGCACCCCAGGCGCCTGGATCGACCGGATCGAGCTTCCCAAGGCGGACCCGCGTTTCGATAGCCAGATCAAGAACGGCATCTCCAATCTTGTGTCGGAATACCAGATCCGGCAGCGGCCTGACGGCATCGAAGCGTTCGACCATTATGCCTATAAAATAGTCGACCGCACCGGGCTCGAGCGCGGCGCCGCCATAAATTTCGAATTCGATCCGGCGACGTCGCAAGTCACCATGAACTGGCTGAACATCATTCGCGACGGCGTGGTCATCGACCGGCTGCCCGGGGCAACCTTCGACGTGTTCCGGCGCGAGAAGGATGCCGAGAAAGGCCTGTTCGACGGCTGGCTCACGACCTATGTGAATGTCGATGACGTTCGCGTCGGCGACATTATCGACTATGGCAGGACCACCGTCAGGACACCGATCGTCGGTGCGGATCTGTTTTTCCACTCGGTCGCAGTGGCCTGGGGCGAGCCCATCGCGCTCATCCGTGAGAAGGTGACGTGGCCGGCAAGTCAGCCCCTGAACATCCGCCAGAGCCGCACCGACATCCAGCCGGAAGTCAAAACCGAAGGCGCATTGAAGTCCTATACCTGGGAAAGCATCAATCCTGCGCCGGTCAAATCCGAGGACAACCTGCCGGCGGATTTTCCGACCTATCCGACAATCCAGATCTCTTCGACAGGCAAATGGCAGGACATCGTCGACGCGATGTTGCCCTACTACCGGCTCGATCAGGAATTGCCCGCCGCGTTCACATCGAAGCTTGACGACATCGCCGCCAGATACGCCAACCCGGAAGACCGGATGATCGAGGCGATGCGGCTGGTCCAGGACACCATCCGCTATGTGAGCCTGTCCATGGGCCGCGGCTCCTACATTCCCCGCAGCCCGAGCACGGTGATCGCCAGCGGCTTCGGCGATTGCAAGGACAAGGCCTTGCTTCTCGCCTCCAGCCTGCGCCGCCTCGGCGTTCAGGCCGATCCGGCCCTGACCGATCTCGACGGCGGGCTGGCACTTGGCGAGATGCTGCCGACCATGCGTGCCTTCGATCACGTCATCGTCAAGGCAACGATCAAAAGCCAGGTCTACTGGATCGACGCGACCAATTACCTGCAGGGCGGCAGGGCCGAGAATCTCGTTCCACCCGACTATGGCTTCGCCCTGCCGATTGTCGCCGGCAGCGCGCGGATGGAAAAGATGGAGCGCAAGGAGCTTTTCGAGCCGACCACCTTCGTCAGCGAGGCGTTCGACTTTCCAAAACTCAAGGGCGAAGCGCTGAAGCTGACGGTGCGCACGACCTATAGCGGCGCGGATGCCGACAGCATGCGCTACAGGCTGGTTTCGCAATCGGCCACCAAGCTCGCCGACGACTATCTCCAGTACTACAACCGGCAGTATCCAGGCATGACCAGCCTGGCGCCGTTGTCGACAAATGACGACCGCGACCGCAACATCGTCACGACGGTCGAATCCTACGAGCTTTCCGCTGGCGATCTCGATGCCGATGATCTCATCAAGAACTTCCCGCTCAAGGCCGATGTCGGCATCAGCAATCTGCCGGAGCCGGATATGGTCGGCAGGACCGGTCCAGTCTGGCTCGGCAGCCCGGTGTTCAAGCGCCATCAGTGTATCGTCCACAACCTGAAGGCGAAGTTTGTCGGCCCCGAGAAGTCCGACGACGTGATCACGCCCTTTGTCGCCTTCAAGGCGCGCTGGTCGAACGCGCCGACGGAGTTTCAGGTCGACTGGTTTCTCAAGACGATCGGGGACCGGGTTCCCGCCAAGGAGATCGGCCCTTATCTGAAGTCGCGCAGGAAGATGGCCGACAACGCCTCCTGGAGTTACAATTTCGGCTACGCCGAAACCGAGGCGAACTGAGCGTTATCGGAAACTCCTTATTCCGCCGCGCCCCTGAAAGCGCTGGCGCCGGTCTCGAACTGCAGCTTGGCCAGCCGGGCATAGATGCCGCCCTTGGCGACCAGGCTCTGGTGCGTGCCTTCCTCGACGATACGGCCGCCATCCATGACAAGTATCCTGTCGGCCTTCAGCACTGTCGCCAAACGGTGCGCGATCACGATGGTCGTGCGGCCCTGCATCAGCCGTTCCAGCGCCGTCTGCACCAGCGTCTCGCTTTCAGCGTCGAGCGCCGAGGTGGCTTCGTCAAGCAGCAGGATCGGCGCGTCGCGCAGGATGGCGCGCGCGATCGCCACACGCTGGCGCTGGCCGCCGGACAGCGTCACGCCGCGCTCGCCGACCTGGCTGTCATAGCCGTTCTCGAGCTTGAGGATGAATTCGTCGGCAAGCGCGTCCTTGGCCGCCGCCTCGATCGCGGCCTCGCTGGCGCCCGGCCGGCCGAAGCCGATATTGTCGCGGGCGCTCGCCGCGAAGATGGTGACATCCTGCGGCACGATGGCGATGCGCTCGCGCACCGCAACCGGATCGGCCTCGCGCACGTCGACGCCATCGATCAGGACCTTGCCGGTTTCGGGATCGTAGAAGCGCAGGATCAGTGAAAACACCGTGCTCTTGCCGGCCCCGGACGGACCGACGATGGCCACCTTTTCGCCGGGCCTGACTGAAAAACTCAGGCCATGGACGGCGGCGCGGTCGGGCCTCGCCGGATAGGAGAAGGAGACGTCGTCGAAGACGATCGCGCCCTTGGCGACCGCCGGCAGCGGCTTCGGCTCGGCCGGCGCCTTGATGGCCGGCTTCTCGGCCAGGATCTCGGTCAGCCGCTCGGCCGCGCCCGCCGCTTGCGCAAGTTCGCCCCAGACCTCCGACAGCGCGCCGAGCGCGCCGGCGGCGAACACCGAATAAAGCAGGAACTGCCCGAGCGTGCCCGGCGACAGATTGCCTTCGAGCACGTCGCGCGAACCGAACCACAGCACCGCCACGACGGACGAGAAGATGGTGAAAATGGCGAAGAAGGTGAGGAACGAGCGCGCGAAGATCGAGGCGCGCGCCGCATCGAACGCAGCCTCCACCGCGCCGAAGAAGCGCCCGGTGACCAGATTTTCGTTGGTGAAGGCTTGCAGGGTACGCACCGCGCCGATCTGCTCGCTGGCATAGGCTGTAGCGTCCGCAAGCGTGTCCTGCGCCTGCCGCGACTTGCGCCGTACCGAGCGGCCGAAGGCGACCAGCGGCAGCACGATGATGGGAATGGCTGCTATGACAAGGCCGGATAGTTTCGGGCTGGTGACCACCATCATTCCCACAGCGCCAAGGCCCAGGATGACGTTGCGCAGCGCGACCGACGCGGTTGCGCCGACCGCCGATTTGACCTGTGTCGTGTCGGCCGCGAGCCGCGACACGATCTCGCCCGACTGCGCGGTGTCGAAGAAGGCCGGCGACAACGTCGTGACATGGGCAAAGACATCACGCCTGATATCGGCAACGACGCGCTCGCCGAGCGTGATGACGAAATAGTAGCGGCCGGCCGATGCCGCCGCCAGGACCGCGGCCATCGCCACCAATGCGGCGAAATATTCAGCGATGAAGGTGGTGCTGGACGAGGAGAAACCGTGATCGATCATCCGCCTTACCGCCAGCGGCAGCGTCAATGTCGTTGCCGCCGCGATGACCAGCGAGATGACGGCGCCGACGACCAGCGTGCGATAGTGCCCGATATAGGGGAACAGGCGCCGGAGCGGCTTGAGTGAGCGTCTGCGCTCCTCTGCGCTGCTGGTTTGCGCCATACCGGTGTTTCCTCTAGCCGCCTTATGATCCATGCGCTTCAATATGCGCTTGCCGCGGCCTTGTGATTCAATTTCGGCTGATGTATAGGCACGCCGACCGTTTTAGAAGCCGTCGCTCCTCAATAGCTGCGGCTTCGAGTTTTAAAAAGGGGCGCATCGACGCAGGCTTATGCCCGTCCGCCGCGCCGGCAAGCCAGGAACAGAGCCATGAAGACCGCTATCCATCCCGACTACCACACCATCAAGGTCGTCATGACCGACGGCACCGAATACATGACCCGTTCGACCTGGGGCAAGGAAGGCGATACGATGAACCTCGATATCGACCCGACCACCCACCCGGCCTGGACCGGCGGCCAGCAGACCCTGCTCGACCGCGGCGGCCGTCTGTCGAAGTTCAAGAAGCGCTTCGAAGGTTTCGGCCTCTAAGCCAGTTGTGCTTGCAGAATTCGAAAAGCCCGCCCTCGTGGCGGGTTTTTTGTTGCGCAGAACCATCTCCCTTCTCCCCGTATAGGGACGGGGAGAGGGGCGCCGTCCCTGGCGGTTTCGCCCACTGTTAACGCGATAGGAAGCTCAACTATTCGCCCAGCAATTCCCTGAGCGCCATGCGTTTGTAGACCGCGACCAGCCTGTCACCCTCCTCGCGGTCGACGGAGATCGCCAGCCGCATCGCGGCCTCGCCCATCTGCCAGACGAGGAACGCCGTGGTCTCCAGCGAGACAGGGTCGGCGCCGGGACGCAACCGCTTCAGCACCGCGACGAGGAATGCGGCATTGGCGCGGCTGTCGGCGAGTTCGAGCTGGCGCAGCGCCTTGTCGGCCTGCGTGCCCGACCAGATGTCGCGCATCACAGGCTCGGCCAGGAACAGCCGATAATAAATATCGACCAACTCCGAAAATGCCCGTCGTAACCCTTCGGCGTCACTGACGTCGGCGAGTGTCGCCGAGATGCAGGCCTGGCTTTCGGCGGTGTAGCGCTCGGCCAGCGCCCAGACGATCGCCCTCTTGTCTGGAAAGAACTGGTAGAGCGAGCCGATCGATACCCCTGCCCGTTCGGCCACTTCACCCATGCGCATGGCATCGCTGCCCTGCTCGGCAATCAACGCCGAGGCGGCCGCCAGCATGCGCTCGACCCGCTCGCGGCTGCGCTGCTGGGTCGGCGCCCGGCGCGGTGAAGCGACCTGTTCGTTGGCCGGTATGCCTTCCATGACTGCCTCCACAAACGCGTCCGGCAAAATCTGCGGGAAAACGGCTTGACTTGGAAAATACGAGGGTTTATCACGTTTTGCAAACGTGAGGATTATTCATATTCCGAAGCTCGAATGTGCGACGGCCGCAGCTCGCCAATGGCGTCCAGTGCGTGCTTAGCCGGGCACCGAAGGATTCTTTCAGAATACCCGATCGAAACGCCGCCACCCCAATCTGGAGCAACTGACATGATCGCGAAGTTTCTTCCCACCCTCACCTTCATCGCCGCGATCGGCGCCGGCGTCGTCGGCGGTGTGTTCTTCGCCTTTTCCAATTTCGTCATGCCGGCGCTCGCCCGCCTCCCGGCGGCGGATGGCATTGCCGCAATGAATTCGATCAACATCACCGTCATCACACCGACTTTCATGACGGCACTCTTCGGCACCGGACTGGTCTGCCTCGTGCTCATTGCCGGCGCGACCGTCGGCTGGAGCCAGCCGGGCTCGTTCTGGCTTGTCGCCGGTGCCCTGATCTATCTCGTCGGCAACCCGATCGTGACCATGGTCTTCAACGTGCCGCTCAACGATGCACTCGCCGCCGTCGATCCAGCCAGCAGCAATGGCGCGGCCGTATGGACCGGCTATCTCAGGGACTGGGTGATGTGGAACCACGTCCGCGCCATCACTGCCATCGTGGCGTTGGGCTGCTTCATCTTCGCGTGGCGGTGAGGGCAGAAAAGGTATGATGAGATTCAGGTCAGGCCGGCATCACCTGAATATCAACGCACCTTAAGTGGGGTCTTTTGACTTGTGGCCCTTGCGATCGGAATGGCCGAGATCGCGGTCGGGGTCGATGACGTCGCGCACCAGTTGCTTCAGCTTCGCCGCATCGGGAAAGCCGCCGTCGCGCTTGCGGTCCCAGACCAGCACCTCGTTACAGGAGATGGTGAAGATGCCGCCGGTGCCGGGCACCAGCGTCACTTCGCCGAGATCGGTACCGAAGGTGGAGAGCAGCTCCTGCGCCATCCAGCCGGCGCGCAGCAGCCACTGGCACTGCGTGCAATAGGTGATGCGGATGGCGGGCAACGGCCTCTCGCTCATCCCAGGTTGAGCTCCGCTCATACCTGGTCGCTCACGCCGCGCTGAGCTTGGCCAAGGTCTCGTCGTCGACTTCGAAGTTGGCGTACACGCTTTGCACGTCGTCGTCGTCCTCGAGCGTGGCAACCAGCTTCATAAGCGACTGGGCGCGCTCCTCGTCGACCGGAACATTGTTCTGCGGCTGCCAGATCGGCTTCACCGATTCAGCCTCGCCGAGCGAAGCTTCCAGCGCCTTCGACACTTCGCCGAGATTTTCGAAGGAGCAATAGATGGTGTGGCCTTCCTCGTCCGATTCGACATCATCGGCGCCGGCCTCGATTGCCGCCTCCATGACCTTGTCGGCACTGCCGACGGAGGCCGGATAATAGATCTCGCCGACCCGGTTCCACATGAATGACACCGAACCGGTTTCGCCAAGCGCCCCACCAGCCTTGGTGAAGGCCGCACGGACATTAGAGGCCGAACGGTTGCGGTTGTCGGTCAGTGCCTCGACGATCAGCGCCACGCCGCCGGGACCATAACCTTCATAGCGCACGGCTTCGTAGTTTTCGGCATCGCCCATCGACGCCTTGTTGATGGCGCGCTGGATGTTGTCCTTCGGCATCGACACAGCCTTGGCGTTCTGGACGGCAAGGCGCAGGCGCGGGTTCATCGAAGGATCGGGCGTGCCGGTCTTGGCGGCGACGGTGATTTCGCGCGCCAGCTTGGAAAACATTTTCGACCGCACCGCGTCCTGACGGCCCTTGCGGTGCATGATGTTCTTGAACTGTGAATGGCCAGCCATGGCACCCCTGTCGTGTTCGGCTAGAGCATCCTGCCGCGAGATGCGTCACCTCGCCTTTTGCAAAATGCTCGAATTCAAAATTTCAGAACGTCCCTGATGCGTCCGGAGGACGTACGGCGCTCTTTCTCGGAATGGCCGGCTTATAGATAAATCGGCTCAATTCGTCCAGCCGCGCCGTGCGGCTGGGCTGTGAACGCGCGGCATTCCCCCAGTCCCGGCGATTTTCCAGCGGCGTTCAGCCTTCCAGATCCGATTTCAGCCGATCGATGATGCTGAGCGCATGGCCGGCATACTGGCTGATCCAGCGATCATGTATCTGCTTGATCGGCAGCGCGTTGAGATGGTTCCAGCGCTCGCGGCCCTCCCGGCGCGCCACGATCAGGTCCGCGTCCTCCAGCACTTTGAGATGCAGCATGACGGTGCAGCGGTCGATGTCGGGGAAGGCATCGCACAGCATGCCGGTTGTCTTCGGTTCTTCCTTCAGCTGATCGAGCATTTCACGCCGGCGCGGATGCGCCAGCGCCTTGAAAATATTGTCGTCTTGCGATCGGCTTGACATGTTATCTTTCTATAACATATCGTCGGGTCGATCAAGGAAGGAGCTGTGGATATGTCCCTTGGGTTCAAGGTTTCCGGCCGCATCGGCAGGCCGGTCGCTGAAGTTTTCGACGCTGTCGTCAATCCGAAGAAGCTGAGCGGCTATTTCACCACTATCGGCGGCGCCAGCGCGCCGTTGGAAGCCGGTGTCAGCGTCGTCTGGTGGGGGAAGGTGCCGGTCGAGGTCGACGAGGTGGCCAAGGACAGCCGCATCGTCCTGCGTTGGGACGCCACGGATACGGACGGGAAGCCGGCCTACAAGACACGCATCGAGATGAATTTCGAGCCGCTGGACGATGGCGGCACTTTCGTCACCATCGCCGAGAGTGGCTGGCAGGAGGGCGCGGTCGGCCTGAAGAAATCCTACCTCAATTGCGAGGGCTGGTCGCAGATGTTGGCCTGCATGAAGGCCTATGTCGAATACGGCATCAACCTGCGCGACGGCTATTACCGCAGCGAGATGAAGGGCGAACCCGCCAACGAGGCCAATATTTGAGCAACGACAGGAAAGAGGGAGACCCGCGATAACGAAAGTCACGCCATTCCTGATGTTCGAGGGCAAGGCCGAAGAGGCAATGACCCTTTATTGCGAGACCATCCCCGACAGCAGGATCCTCGACGTCACACGTTACGGTTCCGGTGAAGACGGCCCGGAAGGAAAGCTCAAACTGGCGCGCGTTTCCATCAGCGGCCTGGAGGTGGCGGTCTACAACAGCCCGGTTCACCACGCTTTCACCTTCACGCCATCGGTCTCGTTCCATGTCGACTGCTCCTCCGAGGAGGAACTGGAGCGCATCGTCGAAACCCTGGCGAAGGAAGGCGGGTTCCTGATGCCGCCAGACAATTACGGTTTCAGCCGCCGCTTCGCCTGGCTGAACGACCGGTTCGGCGTCTCCTGGCAGATCAACGTGCCATGACGGAACTCCAGCTCGACGAAGCGCCGCTGCTGAGCCAGGCCGAAGTCCGGCTGGAACTTTTCACGTCGGATTTTCCAGCCGCCGCCGGGCATCTCGCCGAGGCCGGGGTCGTACGCTGCGACGGCGTCGAACCCGTTGGATGAGGGTTTCCTTGGTGGCTGGATCACCAATCCGGCCAACATCATTCACATGGTGCGGGAATCCGACGCCTGGTGAACTCTGCTCGTAAAAGGGAGAAAGAAATGGAAATCCGTGAAGCACCGACAGCTGAAGCCGGCATGCTGATCCGGCGGCCGGTCTCCGACGTGTTCGAAGCCATCGTCGATCCGGCCATCACCACCAAATTCTGGTTCACCCATGGCAGCGGGCGGCTCGACGGCGGCAAGCCGGTTCAGTGGGAATGGCGCATGTATGGCGTCTCGACGACCGTGAATGTCAGCGAGATCGTCACGGACAAGAAAATCGTCATGATCTGGAGCGATCCGCCGACCACGGTGGTCTGGACCTTCACCGAAATGCCCGACGAGACGACCTTCCTCGAAGTGCGCAATTTCGGCTTCGCCGGTAATGGTGACGAGCAGGTGAAAGCAGCCGTCGGCTCGACCGACGGCTTCGCACTCGTGCTCGCCGGCGCCAAGGCATGGCTAGAGCAAGGCTTGATGCTCGACCTGATCGGCGACCGTCATCCAAGAGGCGTTCCGACGGGCTAACCAGCTACCCTCCGGCCGCAAGCCTCAGTGTCCACCGCCGGACTTCGATTTCTTCCGGCTTCGCGCCAGCATGTTGAGCCCTTCGACCAGGGCCGAAAAACCCATTGCCGCATAAATGTAGCCCTTTGGCACATGATAGCCCATGCCGTCGGCGATCAGCGTCATGCCGATCATCAAGAGGAAGCCCAGCGCCAGCATGACGATGGTCGGATTCCTGGCGATGAAGTCCGCCAGCGGCCCGGCGGCCAGCATCATCACGGTGACGGCGGCGATCACGGCGATGTACATGATGACGATCTCGTCGGTCATGCCGACGGCGGTGATGATGGAATCGATGGAGAAGACGAGGTCGAGCAGCAGGATCTGGAAGATCGCGCCGGCAAGCGAGATCTTGAGCGTCTCGCCCAGCATCGCGTCCTGGTGATCGTCGGGATCGACGGTGTGATGGATTTCCTTGGTCGCCTTCCACACCAGGAACAGGCCGCCGGCGATCAGGATCAGGTCGCGCCAGGAGAAACCATGGCCGAACGCCGTGAACACCGGCGTCGTCAGTTGGACGATGATCGAGATGGTTGCGAGCAGCACCAGCCGCATGATCAGCGCCGCCGAGATGCCGAGCCGGCGGGCACGGGCCCTCTGCCCCTCGGGCAGCTTGTTGGTCAGGATCGAGATGAAAATCAGATTGTCGATGCCGAGCACAATCTCGAGCACCACGAGCGTCAACAACGCGACCCAGGCGGTTGGATCAGAAACGAATTGAAAATGCGGCGCCAGGAATTCAACGAGCTGCATGGAGGTCGTTCCCCTACGATCTAGAGCAGTTTCGTGGCCAGTTAGGTACTATACTCCAGCATATCAATGTCACGACCAGAAGGACGGAGCCGTTTCTTCGAGCCGCGGCCCGCGACGAAACGGCGCGATCCGCTCGGTCAAACCCGTGCGGTCGGAAATATCGACGCCGACACCACACAATGTCGCCGGGCCGGTCGCTGCCTCGAAACGCCCTTTCGGCACTTTCGACAGGAATCGGTTGAGCGGCTCCTCCTTGTCCATACCGAGCGAGGAATCGTAGTCGCCGCACATGCCGGCATCGGAGATGTAGCCCGTGCCGCCGTTCAGGATCTGGTGATCTCCGGTCGGCTGGTGCGTGTGGGTGCCGACGACGAGGCTGGCGCGGCCATCGACGAAATGGGCGAAGCACATCTTTTCCGAGGTCGCCTCGGCATGGAAGTCGATGACCACCGCATCGGCCTGTTCGCCGAGGGGACAGGCGGCAAGCTCGCGCTCGCCAGCCTGGAACGGATCGTCGAGTTCGGGATGCATGAACACCCGGCCCATGATGTTGGCGACCAGCACGCGCGCGCCGCTTCTGGCGATGTAAACGCCGGAGCCGCGTCCGGGCGTGCCTTTGGGAAAATTGGACGGCCGCAGGAAACGCTCTTCACGCGGCGCGAAGGCGAGCGCGTCGCGCTGATCCCAGACATGGTTGCCGGTGGTCACGACATCGGCGCCGGCCGCGATCGTCTCGCGAAAGATCTCTTCGGTGATGCCGAAACCGCCGGCGGCGTTCTCGCCATTGACGATGACGAAATCGAGCTTGAAGTCGGAGATCAGGCCGGGCAACTGTTCCCACACCGCGGTGCGGCCCGTCTTGCCGACCATGTCACCGAGAAAGAGAAGTCTCATCTGCGCTTGATCCCGAAAAGTTGCATGACTTTTCGGCAAAGATCATGCGTTCCAAAGAACTATCTACAATTCCGGCGCGAAGCGGCGCAACCCGCTCTCGGTGAGTATTTCCGGGATGATGACATCATGGTCTTCGTCCGGCACCAGAGCGACCTCCTGGCAATCGAAGGCGATTCCAATCAGCCGTGGCGGCTTTCCCTTGTCGACCAGCCTGGCAATGGCACGGTCATAATAGCCGGCGCCGTAGCCGATGCGATGGCCACGCTTGTCGAAAGCGGCGAGCGGCACCAGCATTACCGAGGGGTCGAGCACCTCGGCCTCTTCGTGCGGGCCGACCGTGCCAAAGCCCATCTCGACCATCGGCGCGCCGCGCACCAGTTCGCGAAAGACGATGGTGGTCTTGTCGAGAATGGCAGGCAGGCAAAGCCTCGCGCCCTTCTCGCGCATGGCGAACATCAGCGGCCGCACGTCAACCTCCGAACGCATCGGCCAGAAGCCGGACACGATCTGGCCGGGCTCCAAGGCGAGGTGATCGCGCGCGGTCTCGGCCATCTCGAGCGCGACTTCCACCCGCCAGAACTCGTCGAGCGCATCGCGGCGGCCAAGCGCTTCCTTGCGCAGCTGTTTTTTCAGGTCTTTTGAGGATGTCATGTAACCACGGTAGAAAAGGTCAGATTTGGATGGAGTTTTAGGAGCGACGTTTTCTACCGCATGATCCACCGAAGTGTCAGCGGTTCGGTGAAAAGATCATGCGCAAATGACAAACAGTGGAGCGAACTTTTCGTTCGTGAGCCCGCACAAAGCGGCGCGACGACAAAATCCGCCCAATGTGCCTTTTCGGCAGGTGACGATCCACACAACCGGTGGAGAGGTCGATCCCGGGTGCCTACAAAGTAGGTGGGCGCCGTGTGAGAAAACCCACGGGTCTTCCCAGGGACAGCTCCCTAAGGATCGTTAAGGCCCCGGGGAAAAGTGTCTCCTGCCGGGAAGCGCAGACCGTCCCCAACAATATAGGCCGATGATACCCTGAGCGCCAGGGAATTGGCATTCTTTCCCTGCGGTTGTCACGGCCTCGCCATCACCTGCCTCCCTTGCGCCAACCGGGCCGCCTCCTTACGGTCGCCCGGAACGAACCAAGGAGCAAAAATGCGTTTCGAAGGCACGGCGACCTATGTCGCCGACAAGGACCTGATGGTGGCGGTGAACGCGGCGATCGCGCTGGAGCGACCCTTGCTGGTCAAGGGCGAGCCCGGCACCGGCAAGACGGAACTTGCTCGCCAGGTTGCGGCGGCCCTTGGGCTGGAGCTCATCGAATGGCACATCAAATCGACCACCAGGGCGCAGCAAGGCCTCTACGAATATGACGCGGTCTCACGCTTGCGCGACAGCCAGCTCGGCGATAGCAGGTTCAACGACATCAAGAACTACATCAAGCGCGGCAAGCTTTGGGAGGCTTTTGCCGCCGGCAAGAAGGTCGTGCTTTTGATCGACGAGATCGACAAGGCCGACATCGAGTTTCCCAACGACCTGCTGCAGGAACTCGATCGGATGGAGTTCTTCGTCTACGAGACCGGCGAGACCATCCGCGCCGCTGTCCGCCCCATTGTCATCATCACCTCCAACAACGAGAAGGAACTGCCGGACGCCTTCCTGCGCCGCTGCTTCTTCCACTACATCCGCTTTCCCGACCTCGAAACGCTGCACAGAATCGTCGACGTGCACTATCCCGGCATCAAGCAGAACCTGGTGCGCGCGGCGCTCACCCAGTTCTATGAAATCCGCGACGTGCCTGGGCTGAAGAAGAAGCCGTCGACCTCCGAGGCGCTGGACTGGATCCGGCTTCTGGTCGCCGACGACATCGCGCCCGAGGATCTGCGCGCCGACCCGAAGAATGCCCTGCCGAAACTGCACGGCGCGCTGCTCAAGAACGAGCAGGACGTGCATCTGTTCGAGCGCGTTGCCTTCATGGCGAGACGGCAGGGCTAGGCTGCCAGCAACAGCGCTTTCCCACGCTGTGGACCGTTGCCGGCGACCGGCCATTGACGCAGCTTCGGACCGAAGCATCGAAGGGAACCAGAAATGTCTGAAATCATCGTCCGGCCGCTCGCGCAATCCGACCACGCCGACTGGCGTCGCCTGTGGACCGACTATCTCACCTTCTATGAGACGAAGCTGCCGGAAGAAGTCTACGCCGTCACCTGGAGACGGCTGTTCACGGAAGGCGAATTCGAGCCGAAGGGTTTTATCGCCACGCTCGACGGCAAAGCCGTCGGCCTCACCCACTATCTCTACCACCGCTCCGGCTGGTCGGAGAAAAACAACTGCTATCTGCAGGATCTGTTCGCCGACCCGGATGTGCGCGGCAAGGGCATAGGGGCGGCCCTGATCGAAGCCGTGAAGCAGGAGGCCGGCAAGATCGGCGTCAAGAACGTCTACTGGATGACGCATGAGACCAACGCCACAGCGCGCAAGCTCTACGACCGTGTCGCGCGCCGCACCGGTTTCATCGAGTATGATCTGCTATAGATAACCAATGTTCATCCCCTTCTTCCTCGAACTGAAGGCAGCGCGCGTTCCCGTTTCGCTCAGGGAATATCTGTCGCTGCTGGAGGGACTGGAAGCCGGGTTGGTCGACTATGACGTCGAGGGTTTTTATTACCTTGCCCGCGCCGCGCTGGTGAAGGATGAGCGCCACATCGACCGCTTCGACCAGGTGTTTGCGCATGTCTTCAAGGGCGTCGAGGCATTGGGCGGCCCGGATGCCATCGATGTCGCCGACATTCCCGAGGAATGGCTGCGCCGCCTCGCCGAAAAGCATCTGACCGAGGAAGAGAAAAAACTGGTCGCAGCGCTTGGCGGTTTCGACAGGCTGATGGAGACGCTGAAGCAGCGGCTCGAGGAACAGAAGGGGCGTCATCAGGGCGGCTCGAAATGGATCGGCACCGGCGGCACCTCACCGTTCGGCGCCTATGGCTACAATCCCGAAGGCGTGCGCATCGGCCAGCACGAAAGCCGCAACCGGCGTGCCGTGAAGGTGTGGGACAAGCGCGAGTTCCGCAATTTCGACGATGCGGTCGAGCTTGGCACCCGCAACATCAAGATCGCCTTGAAGCGGCTGCGCCGCTGGGTTCGCGAGGGTGCTGATGAAGAATTCGACCTGCCCGGTACCCTCCATGCCACCGCCGAGCACGGCTATCTCGATGTGAAGACGCGGCCCGAGCGCCGCAACGCGGTGAAGCTGCTGATGTTCTTCGATGTCGGCGGCTCCATGGATGATCATATCAAGAGCGTCGAAGAGCTGTTTTCGGCCGCGCGTGCCGAATTCCGCCAGCTCGAATATTTCTACTTCCACAATTGCCTCTACGAGGGCGTGTGGAAGGACAACCGACGCCGCCATGCCGAGACGATCCCTACCTTCGACCTGATCCATAAATACGGGCCGGACTACAAGGTGATCGTCGTCGGCGATGCCTCGATGAGCCCATACGAGATCGCGCACCCCGGCGGTTCGGTGGAGCACTGGAATCCGGAGGCCGGCGCCGTCTGGCTCGGCCGCCTCTTGCGGCAATGGCCGAACGCGGTTTGGCTCAATCCGGAGACCGAAAAGAACTGGGGCTACACCCATTCCATCGCCATGATCCGCGATATCTTCGGCGGTCGCATGTTCCCGCTGACGCTGGCCGGGCTTGAGGCCGCGACGAGGCAGCTTTCGAGGAAACATTGATCTGCCGGCTGAGCGGCTGAGATTCAGGTCAGGCCGAGTCGAAAATGGTGTCGTTCGAGAACCGGAGCGGAACGTACTTGAGGTACGTGAGCACCGGAAGCGGAGGACGCCGCCATTTGCAGGCCGGCCTCACCTGAATATCGCTGTAACAAATGCCTATGTTTGTGCGAATATGGCTTGCAACAAAGAACGAGCCGCCAAGGCTGAGGAGATCAAATGGACACTCACACCTACCCCGTCACCCGCACCGATGCCGAATGGCGCGCCCGGCTGACGCCGGAGCAATATGCGGTCATGCGCGGCCACGGCACCGAGCGGCCGGGAAGCTGCGCCCTGCTCTACGAGAAGCGCGCCGGCACCTTTTCCTGTGCCGGCTGCGACCAGCCGCTGTTTGAATCCAAGTTGAAGTTCGAGAGCGGCACGGGCTGGCCGAGCTTCAACGACCCTGTTCCGGGCTCGGTCGAGACCACCGTCGACCGCAGCTACGGCATGGTGCGCACCGAATGCCACTGCGCCCGTTGCGGCAGCCATCTCGGCCATGTCTTCGAGGATGGCCCGCCGCCGACCGGCCTGCGCTACTGCATCAACGGCGTGGCGCTGAAATTCGAGCCGGCGTCCTGAACAGGGCCCGATCGACACTTCCTGCGAAGGGCGGCTCCGGCCGCCCTTTTTCATAGGCAGGCAGCCCGCGTCAGACGACGACTGTCGCGATCAGCCAGAGCGTCGATCCCAGCATGACGAGCGTAGCCTTGGCACCGCCTACTTTCTCGGCCGTCCGCCATACGGCCCATGTCAGGAAGATGTTGTAAGGCACCGGCGCGAAATGCACCGCCAGCACCAGGACAAGCGGCAGCTTCAGGCTGAGCAGGACGAGTGCCGCCACCGATGACGCGATGCTGATAGTGGTGGCTACGAAGACCATGTCGCGCCAGAACAAGCGGTCGAGCGGCACGGTGCCGCGCCAGCGCGACCGGAAGAAACCGGTTTTGTCGCCGATCTCTCCGTGCACCGCGCCCGATGGATCAAAGTCGTTCATCAATCGAGCCTCGCTTAAGTGCAGCGCCGATGGTTTCGGGCGCGTGTCGATGGCAGGACGCCACGAATTCGGCGCGGACAATGCAGAAATCTGCCGTCAAAGCGTGTACGATCACAGAACTGTGACGCTCATCATGTTCTGTCATTTGCAGCGCAAACACGGAGGAGTTCGCAATGGGCGACCATGTCTACAATGTTCTCTTTCTCTGCAACGCCAACTCGGCCCGGTCGATCATGGGCGAGGCCATTCTCAATCGTCTCGGCGCCGGCCGCTTCAAGGCTTATTCCGCCGGCTCTCGGCCAAAGGGAACCGTCAACCCTCGTACGCTGCAGCTGCTGGAGAACCTCAACTACGACACGTCCTTCGCCAGGTCGAAGAGCTGGGACGAGTTTTCCAAACCCGGCGCACCGGAGATGAATTTCGTCTTCACGGTATGCGACAGCACGGCCAATGAAAGCTGTCCGGTGTGGCCCGGCCATCCGATGACGGCACTTTGGGCGGTGCCTGATCCAGCCAAGGCCGAAGGCACCGAAGCGGAGCGGCATTTTGCTTTCGCCGAGGCCTTTCGCATGATGAGCAACCGCATCGCGCTGTTCGTAAACCTGCCGATAGGATCGCTCGATCGACTGGCTCTGCAACAGCATCTGGACGAAATTGGCCACGATCAGCGGCCAGACTGAAGCTGGGTGGCAACGCCGGAGCGGAGTCGTCAGATTTGCGGCCACCCTTCGTGTCCCAGCACCTCGATGACGGCGCGCTCGACGCGCGAGCATTCCGTCACCAGCCAGTCGGCCATTGCCGGCCAGTTGTCCTCGGCAAGGCAGTTGACCCGCCACATCGAGTTGATGCCGAGGCCCGAGCAACTCTGCTCCGGCCTGAGCTTCAGCCTGTCTTCGATCGCCTGCTGGAACGGTTTCAGCCGCGACCAGCTTTCCGTGGCGCCGAATTTCTCGTTGCGGCCGAAGAACACTCCGACATGGTTTTGCGCCGGCGCGACATACATGGAAAGGACCAAGGCGAAGTCGGGCAGCCCGCGCTGCCAGAACCAGGGCCCGCGCCGCGCCAGCCGGGCTCTCTCTTCCGGGTGACGCTCGGCGAACAGCGCCCAGAAGCCGCGATGGCGGAACTCCGAGGCCCGTCGGCCACCGAAGTCGAACTCACTCATGGCCGGGAGCCCCGCACATCCTGGCCGAGACTGTTTCGAAATTCGCTCCGGCGAGTCGTATGGTGGTGGTTTCGAGAACCGCAGCGCAGCGGACACTTGGGTCCGTGAGCAACGGAAGCGCGGAAAACACCATCAGGCAGCCGCCGGAGTAGAGTTTCCAAACGGTCTCCCTACACCATGCCGAGCGCGGCCATGTACAGGTCGAGGATGGCGTCCTCCTCCTGGCGCTCCGCCTGATCCTTCTTGCGCAGGCGGATGATGGTGCGCATCGCCTTGGTGTCGAAGCCGGTGCCCTTGGCCTCGGCGAACACTTCCTTGATGTCGTCGGAGATCGTCTTCTTTTCTTCCTCGAGCCGCTCGATGCGCTCGATGAAGGCACGCAGCTGGCCGGCGGCAACAGTCTGGCTGGTCTCGGTAATATCGTCGGCCATGTTTTTCTCCAAAAATCGACCCCGCGCCGCGACTCGGGAAACGTGCCGCGGCGAATTTCAGCGGTTCGATGCCTGACCAGGGCCACCGGGTCAAGCCGTCATCGGCGGTCGAATCAAGACTGCCGCCAGAAGCGGACAGCCTGACCGCTTGCGCGAACCCTCAGACAAAGGCGATCAGCAGATCCTTCGCATCGATCTGATCACCGGCCTTGACCAGCACCTCGGCGACCGTGCCGTCGCGTTCGGCATGCAGCGCCGTCTCCATCTTCATCGCCTCGATGGAGAGCAGCACATCGCCGGCCTTCACTGCCTGGCCGGCGGCGACCGCGAGCGCCGAAACCACGCCCGGCATCGGCGCCCCGACATGCGCCTCGTTGCCGGGCTCTGCCTTGCGGCGTGCCTTGGCCGCGGAAGCGCCATGCGCACGGTCTGGCACCTTCACACGTCGCGGCTGGCCATTGAGTTCGAAGAACACGGTGACCATGCCCTTGTCATCGACATCGCCGATGGCCAGGCACCGCACCACAAGCGTCTTGCCCTTCTCGATGTCGACGAAGATCTCGTCTTCGGATTTCATGCCATAGAAATAGGTCGGTGTCGGCAGCACGCTGACCGGTCCATAGGTTTCCTGCGCGGCGACGAAGTCGGAAAACACCTTCGGATACATCAGCCACGAAGCGAACTCGTATTCCGAGAGCTTGCGCTCCAGTTTCTCCTCGATCTCCTTACGGCTGGCCTTGAGATTGGCCGGCTTCAACAGCGAACCGGGCCGCACGGTGATCGGCTTGTCGCCCTTCAGCGCCTTCTTCTGCAGTCTCTCGGGCCAGCCGCCGGGCGACTGGCCAAGATCGCCGCGCAGCATCGACACGACCGAGTCCGGGAAGGCGATATCCCTGGCCGGGTTCTCGACATCGGCAACGGTCAGGTCCTGGCTGACCATCATCAGCGCCATATCGCCGACGACCTTGGACGACGGCGTCACCTTGACGATGTCGCCGAACATCAGGTTGACGTCGTGATAGGCCTGCGCCACCTCGTGCCAGCGTGTCTCCAGCCCGAGCGAGCGCGCCTGCTCCTTGAGATTGGTGAATTGCCCGCCCGGCATCTCGTGCAGGTAGACTTCCGAAGCCGGCCCTTTCAGGTCGCTTTCGAAGGCGGCATACTGGTTGCGCACCGCTTCCCAGTAGAACGAGATTTTGCGGATCCATTGCGGATCGAGGCCCGGGTCGCGCTCGGTTCCCTTCAGCGCCTCGACGATCGACCCCAGGCAAGGCTGCGACGTGTTGCCGGAGAAGGCATCCATCGCCGCGTCTATGGCGTCGACGCCGCTCTCCACCGCAGCCAGAACCGTTGCCGCCGACAGGCCCGACGTGTCGTGGGTATGGAAATGGATCGGCAGGTCGGTCGCCTCGCGCAGCGCCTTGAACAGCACGCGGGCGGCCGCCGGCTTCAATAGTCCGGCCATGTCCTTGACCGCGATGACATGGGCGCCGGCAGCCTGCAATTCGCTGGCCAGACCGACATAATATTTCAGGTCGTACTTGGCCCGCGCGGGATCGAGAATGTCGCCGGTGTAGCACATCGCCGCTTCGATCAGCTTGCCCTCGGCACCGACAGAGTCCATGGCGACACGCATGTTTTCGACCCAGTTCAGGCAGTCGAAGACGCGGAACAGGTCGATGCCGCCTGCAGCCGCCTGCTTGACGAAATGCTGCACGACATTGTCGGGATAATTGGTGTAGCCGACGCCGTTGGCACCGCGCAGCAGCATCTGCAGCAACAGATTGGGGGCTGCCTCGCGCACCCGCGACAGCCGCTCCCACGGGTCCTCGGTGAGGAAGCGCATGGCGACATCGAAGGTCGCGCCGCCCCAGCATTCGAGCGACAGAAGCCGCGGCAGGGCGCGCGCATAGGTGCCGGCGATGCCGGCAATGTCGTGGGTGCGCACGCGGGTCGCGAGCAGCGACTGGTGGCCGTCACGCATCGTCGTGTCGGTGACCAGCACTTCCTTCTGCTCGCGCATCCAGGCCGCGAATTTCTCTGGGCCGAGCACATCGAGCTTCTGCTTGCTGCCGCCGGGCACGTTGCCGTTGAGGTAGGGCACGACGGGTGCGGCCGCATCGGCCTTCGGCATCGGCCGGCCGCGCGTCTCGGGATGGCCGTTGACGCTGACGTCGGCTAGATAGTTGAGCAGCTTGGTCGCGCGATCCTGGCGCTTGACCTGCTGGAACAGCTCGGGCGTCGTGTCGATGAACTTGGTCGTATAGGAATTGTCGGCGAAGCTCGGGTGGTTGATGATCGCTTCGAGGAAGGTGAGGTTGGTGGCGACGCCGCGGATACGGAACTCGCGCAAGGCGCGGTTCATGCGGGCAATGGTCTCGGCCGGCGTCGGCGCCCATGCCGTCACCTTCTCCAGCAGCGGATCGTAGAAGCGGGTGATGACCGCGCCGGAATAGGCGGTGCCTCCGTCCAGCCGGATGCCGAAGCCGGTGGCGCCGCGATAGGCGGTGATGCGGCCGTAATCCGGAATGAAATTGTGCTCGGGATCCTCGGTTGTGATGCGGCACTGCAAGGCGTGGCCGTTCAGCCTTATGTCGCGCTGCGCCGGCACGCCCGATTGCGGCGTGCCGATGGCGAAGCCGTCGAGGATGTGTATCTGGGCTTTGACGATATCGATGCCTGTTACCATCTCGG
Organism: Mesorhizobium sp. B2-3-5; assembly: GCF_006442395.1. NCBI lineage: Bacteria > Pseudomonadati > Pseudomonadota > Alphaproteobacteria > Hyphomicrobiales > Phyllobacteriaceae > Mesorhizobium > Mesorhizobium sp. B2-3-5. The sequence continues at coordinate 74,746 of NZ_VFVX01000025.1, forward strand.
TGACGGTATGCTCGACCTGGATGCGAGGGTTGACCTCGATGAAATAGAATTTTCCGGTATCGGCGTCCTGCAGGAACTCGACCGTGCCGGCGCCGATATAGCTGGTCTCGCGCGCGATCTTCAGCGCATGGCCGCAGAGCTCCTCGCGCTGCGACATTTCAAGGTATGGCGCCGGCGCCCGCTCGACGACCTTCTGGTTGCGGCGCTGGATCGAGCAATCGCGCTCGAACAGGTGCACGGCATTGCCATGGGTGTCGCCAAGCACCTGCACCTCGACATGGCGCGCGCGCTCGATCAGCTTTTCGAGATAGACCTCGTCCTTGCCGAAAGCGGCCTTCGCCTCGCGCTTGCCCTCCGTGACCTCACGGGCAAGATCGGCCTCGGAGCGGATGGCGCGCATGCCGCGTCCGCCACCGCCCCAGGAGGCTTTCAGCATGACGGGATAGCCGATCTCCTTTGCCAGTTTCTTGACCGCCTCCATGTCGTCCGGCAGCGGATCGGTGGCGGGGATCACCGGCACGCCGACCTCGATGGCGAGATTGCGCGCCGCGACCTTGTTGCCGAGGCGGCGCATCGTGTCCGGCTTCGGGCCGATGAAGGTGATGCCCGCCTGCGCGCAGGCTTCTGCGAATTCAGGGCTTTCGGACAGAAGCCCGTAGCCCGGGTGGATGGCATCGGCGCCCGAAAGCCTGGCGACGCGGATCACTTCCTCAATCGACAGATAACTCTCGATCGGCCCCATGTCCTTGTTGAGATGTGGGCCGCGTCCGACCTGATAGCTTTCGTCGGCCTTGAAGCGGTGCAACGAATATTTGTCTTCCTCGGCCCAGATCGCCACGGTTTTGAGGCCCAGTTCGTTGGCCGCGCGAAAGACGCGGATGGCGATTTCTGACCGGTTGGCGACGAGGATCTTCGTGATTGCCAAGGACTGGGCTCCAGTAACGGAAGGGAAGAGAAATCGGCGCAATGATTAGCGTGAAAATGCTGCAGTGCAAACAAAATCGACGCTCATCTAAACCGATTTAAATGGATCATCCGGCCAACATTCGCACGCATTCGTTCGAACGGACGGAACAATGGCGACAATTTCGATCCTGGATGCGATCTTTCCCGGCTGGGAGGAATTGGCAAAGAAGGCCATCCGCCGCCGGAACGCGCCAAAGGAAATGCCCGGCGCGGAGCGCCGGGCATCACTGATGTCAAACCTGCCTGAGCGGCTTATTTCGGGAACCAGGAATACTTCCCGTCGTCCTTCTTCTTCCACTCGTACATGATGTAGCCCGGCAGCTTGGGGTCGCCCTTGGCATCATAGGCGAGATCGCCCAGAACCGTGGGGAACGGGCCGTTCTCATGCATCGCCTTGGCAACGGCCTGCGGGTCGTTCGTCTTGGCGGCGGCGGCCGCCTCGGCGACAACCTGCACGGCGGCATAGGCGTAGAGCGTGTAGGCTTCCGGCTCGAAGCCCTGCGCGCGGAACTTCTCGACGAGTTCCTTGTTGGCCGGGATCAGGCGCGGGTCGGGGCCGAACGTGTTGAGCGTGCCGGCGACGGCGTCGCCCGCGATCGCGGCGAGTTCGTCCGTCACGATGCCGTCACCCGACATCATCGGTGCCTTGAGGCCCTGGTCCGCGGACTGGCGGATGATCAGGCCGGCTTCGGTATGTAGGCCGCCCCAGTAGATCAGGGTGACGCCGGCTTCCTTCATCTTGGCGATGAGCGCCGAGAAGTCCTTGTCGCCGACATTGACGCCTTCATACATGACTTCCTTGACGCCAGCGGCGTTCATCGCCTTCTTGGTTTCATCGGCGAGGCCCTGGCCATAAGGGGTCTTGTCGTGCACGATAGCGACTTTGGCATCCTTGAAATTCGCGGCGATATAGGCGCCGGCGATGCTGCCTTGCTGGTCGTCGCGTCCGCAGGTGCGGAACACGTTCCACAGACCGCGCTCGGTGAACTTCGGGTTGGTCGCGGCCGGCGTGATTTCGACGATATTGTTTTCGGCGTAGACTTCCGAGGCCGGGATCGACACGCCCGAGTTGAAGTGACCGATCACGAACTTGACGCCGTCGCCGACGAACTTGTTGGCGACCGAGATGCCCTGCTTCGGATCCGAGACGTCGTCGCCGACTTCGAGCTTGATCTGCTCGCCGTTGATGCCGCCCTTGGCGTTGATCTCGGCGACAGCTGCCTCTGCGCCCTTCTGCAGCTGCGCGCCGAAGGCCGCGTTCGGACCGGTGATCGGACCGGCGACGCCGAACATTACATCAGCCCACGCGTTGCCGCCGAACGCGACCAGCGCGGTCAGGGCGACGGCGGACAATAGTGACTTTTTCATTGAAACGCTCCCATTAACGGAGTGGGCGTGAATGAAGCTTTCATGCGATGCCCACCCTTATCGCAGAAAGCATAGTTTGCCGATTTTCAGGCACTTGTCACGCCGATTCATCCTTGAGGCGGCGTTAATGATGAACCTCAACCTTTCGGTTTCCAGCTCAAGATTGAAGCTCTTTCGTAGAGCCAATTATATTGTGTCACCATCTGGTTGGTTCGTGTGTATTGATAGCCGATGAAGCCCAGTATCATCAGCACGATGGTGTCGACGATATAGTAATGCAGCGAGAACATCGTGCCGTCGAACAACGCGTGATGGATGAAGCGGATGCCGATGCCGAGCCCCAGCAGATAGGCGAACAGCTGGATGAAGCTGCGCCATGTCTGGGCGCTGGCCTTGCCCGTCATCCAGGCCGCCCAGCCGCCGAGCAGGCAGGTGACGAAGAAGAACTGCCAGATCGACGGTTCCTCGTAGAGAATGCCTTGCATGGTGGAGACTCCTGAACTCAGTGGTGGCCGCCTTCGAGATAGGCGGCGCGCACTTCGGGATTGGCGAGCAG
>NZ_VFVX01000026.1:0-76498 GCF_006442395.1 Mesorhizobium sp. B2-3-5
TCCACCGGAGCTACTGGTTCGACCGGCGCTACCGGCTCGACTGGAGCTACTGGTTCGACCGGCGCTACCGGCTCGACTGGTGCCACTGGTTCGACCGGAGCGACAGGCTCCACCGGAGCTACTGGTTCGACCGGCGCTACCGGCTCGACTGGAGCTACTGGTTCGACCGGCGCTACCGGCTCGACCGGAGCGACAGGCTCGACCGGAGCTACAGGTTCGACTGGTGCGACGGGCTCGACTGGCGCCACTGGTTCGACCGGAGCAACTGGTTCGACCGGAGCGACGGGTTCGACCGGAGCTACCGGCTCGACGGGCGCCAGCGGCTCAACCGGAGCAACAGGCTCGCCTGGTCCGACAGGGTCGACCGGAGCGACCGGCCCAGGCGGTGAGACCGGTGATCATGGTCGTGACCATGACAATAACGGCCACGGCAACGGAGATCAGGACGCGCCAGGTAATTCCGGCAACCACAACAATGGCGAGAACGGTGTGCACTCCGGACAGGGCAACTCCGCCGGTGGTCAGGACAAAGGAAACGGAACTCCTGGGGGTGGTCTCACGGCCAACGTCACGTCCAGTTCGCTCGGGCTCAAGGACATGACGCAGTTCCTGCAATCCGGCTCGACAGACAGTGATCCTGTCAGCCATGCGTCGTTCCGCCAGCTCATCGGCCTGGCGGCCAGTACGGTGACGACCGACCTCCTGAATGTCCTCAACACGATCAGGGGATCTGGTCAGAACCAGAACAAGCCGTTGGGTGCGAGCACCGACCTGACCTCGGACCAGACCAAGCATGGTGCGGGCTACGCCAACAGCGACGACACAGTGAAGAAGGCTCTGAAGGATATTCTGAAGCCACATGAGTGAGCAGTAGTGGTGACCGGACAGACCACGATAGAAACCGGTCCAAGGCTGAGAAATGGGCGCGCGGGCTTTGCGGAAAAGCAAGGCCTGCGCGTCCGAATGGGCAAGGGGCTCGTGCTGCCGACCAGCTCGGCGTATAATCAGCGCGGGCAGAAATCCCAGCGGGGATGGTCGGTCCGGGGCATTGTTGAACTCACGCCTGCGTGCCGGAAGGGAAGTCCACGGTGAGCATCCCTCTGAATGCTGAAATACAGCCGGTCCAAATCCGCGATGGCACTGAGGCGATCGGCCACGCCGGCGGCGAGAGCGAAGTAGGGCGGATTCCTGGTGGTCCAGCCGAGTTTGACCGGGTCGGGCCGCGCCTTAAGGCGATACTCGCGGTTGCCCGCTATCACGGTGTCGAACTCGACCCGAATGAGTTTAGGGCGGCGAGCGCAAGCCCGTTTCCAACCGCTACCGACTTGTCTGAATGGGCGCGGAACGGCGGCATGTGGTCTCGCGCCGTCCGCGTTCGCTGGTCTCACCTGTTGCGCTTTCAGGACACCGGACCGGTCGTTCTGTTGTTCAGCGATGGCGGCGCGGGTCTCCTCACCGGGGCGAGTGCCGATCGCAACGTGGTCTTCCTCAAAAGCGCGGACGCGCCTGACGATGGTGAACCCACCGCCATCGACGAATTGCGGCTCTCGCAGGTGTGGACGGGTGAGGCGGTGCTGCTGCGAAACGCGCGATCCTATGTTGCTGCGGATGCGCCTTTCACGCTTCGCTGGCTCCTCGAACTGGTGCGGCTCGAAAGCCGGCCGCTTCGGGACGTTGCCATCGCATCGTTTACACTCAGCGTCCTTACCATCCTACCGCCGCTCATCGTCATGACGGTGGTCAACAAGGTATTGCAGTTCAACAGTGTCTCGACGCTGTTGCTCTTGTCGGCCATAGTCGCTGTCGTCTTCGCCTACGAAACGCTCCTGGGCCACGCGAGACGCTTGATCATCAATGTCGTTGGAGCCCGTCTGGACACCAAGCTGCAGCTGCACGTTTTCAGCCGGTTGCTGCGCCTGCCGCTCGACTATTTCGAGCGTCATCCTGCCGGCGAGACAATGTACCACCTCGCCCAGGTCTATCGCATCCGCGAATTCCTAACCGGCAAACTGCTCAGCACGTTCCTCGATCTGATCACACTCTGCGTGCTGCTACCGGTGATGTTCTACATCAACGTCAAGCTCGCCTGGATCGTCGTTTCCTGCGCAGCGGTGATCATGCTGATCATCCTCGCCTTCCTCAAGCCGTTGCGCCGAAGGTACCAGCGCGTGATCGACGCCGAGACCTGGAAGTCGGCAGCCTTGGGTGAAACTGTTGTCGGCATAAAGACGGTGAAAGCGCTAGGCCTCGAGCCGCAACGCAAGGCCCTTTGGGACGAGCGGGTGGCGGAGGCGGGGAGGGCACGTCTCTCCTTCGGGCAGTTCGCCAGCTGGCCGCAGACCCTGGTTACGCCAATTGAACGCGTAATGGTGCTTGGCACCATGTTGCTTGGCGCCTATCTCGCGATGAGCGACACTTCCGGCTATATGGTCGGTGGCCTGTTCGCCTTCATGATGATCTCCCAACGCGTCGCCCAACCACTGGTCGGGTTGGTCCGACTGATCGAAGACTACGAGGAGGTCGGCGCGGCGATCGGCGAGGCGGCGTCGGTCCTTAACCGGCCGCTGGAAAGCAGTTCGAATTCCCTCGGCCTCAGACCAAGGCTCGTCGGCGAGGTCACGTTCAGCGATCTGACATTCAGCTATATCGGCACCAAGACGCCGGCGCTCGACCGGGTCAGCTTCAATATTCCAGCGGGGACCATGTTCGGCATTGTCGGGCGGAGCGGGTCGGGAAAATCGACGATCGCGCGTCTCCTGCAGGGGATCAACCGCGACTATAGCGGTTTCCTCAAGCTGGACGGTGTCGACCTCAAGGAAATCAACCTGCGTCACCTTCGCCAGGGGCTCGGCGTGGTCCTCCAGGACAATTTCCTGTTCCGCGGATCGATCCGCGACAACATTATCGCCGGGCGCGCAGGCCTGACGCTTTCCGATGCCATGCGTGCCGCGCATCTGGCCGGCGCCGAAGAATTCATCGAACGAATGCCGAATGGCTACGATACATACATCGAGGAAGGTTCGCCCAATTTGTCGGGTGGTCAAAAGCAGCGGCTGGCGATCGCGCGCGCTCTCATCCACAATCCGACCGTCCTTATCCTCGACGAAGCGACTAGCGCACTCGACCCGGAGAGCGAGGCGGTTGTCAGCGCCAATCTCATGCGCATAGCCAGCGGGCGCACGATGATAATCGTTTCGCATCGGCTGTCCTCGCTTACCGAGTGCGACCAGATCCTGGTCATGGAGCAGGGCAGGGTCCTCGACGTCGCGCCGCACGCGATCCTGCTCGACCGATGTGCGCTCTATCGCCAGCTGTGGTCGCAGCAGAACCGGCACCTCGATGGCCACCACGGTCGCCCGGTAGCCGTACCGTCGCGGTTGGTTTGACGATGTCGCGCGGCCGAAAAGCGCTTCGGGGCATGGCTGAGGGTGGATTGGATGAGATCAAATGGCCCGGTTCAACAAAGACCATCTGCACTTCAGCTCTGGTAAGCCATGAGTAGCACCTCCCTCACGATCCGCCCCGCCCGCTGGCCTCGGACGAAAACGAGCGATCCGACGACACCAGCCATCCTCGAATTCCAGTGGCCGTCGACGGCGGTCGCCAATGCGCCTATTCCGCGAGCTGCGCGCGGCATCGTATGGATTATTTCAAGCCTGGTGATCGCCTTGATCGCCTTGGCAGGACTGATACCGGTCGATCAGGTGGTGACGACCAGAGGGCTGGTGGTCTCACAATCGCCCAACATCATCGTACAGCCGCTGGAGACGGCGATTGTCCGCTCGATCGAAGTGCGCGAAGGACAGCATGTGCAGGCCGGTCAATTGCTTGCCCGCCTCGATTCGACCTTTGCCTCAGCAGACCTGCAGGCGTTGGCTATGCAGGTCTCCACGCTTGAAGCCGAAGTGGCGCGGTTGAAGGCGGAGGCCAACGGCCAGGCTTTCAACTATGACGGCCTCGACCCGAGTTGGACCCTGCAGGCGTCCATCTTCGAGCGCCGCAAGGCGGTCTACGAGGCCAAGCTGGAGAATTTCGACCGGCAGAGCGACGAACTTAGTTCTGTGATCTCGCGCGCGCAATCCGATGCCGCCGGCTACCGGCAGCGGCTCTCCGTCGCGGCCTCGATAGAACAGATGCGCAAGCAGCTGGAAGAAAGAGAGGTCGGGAGCCGCCTCAATACCCTTCTCGCCGAGGACAATTCGGCCGAAATGTCCAGGGCGCTCGGCAACGCCGAGCAGACGGCAGAAGCTGCCAAGCGCCAGCAGGCGGCGGTAGCCGCCGACCGCGCCGGCTACATTCAAGGCTGGAGAGCGGAAGTCTCGCAAGGTCTGTCGGAAGCAAGCTCTCGCATCTCCGACGCCCGCGAGCTCTTCAACAAGGCAAAGCTCCGCAAGCAGTTGGTAGAGCTGAAAAGCGAAGGAGATGCCATCGTCCAATCGGTGGCAAAGGTCTCGGTTGGCTCAGTCCTGCAGTCGGGCGAACGCTTGATCACGCTGGTGCCGGCCGACGCGTCGCTCGAGATCGAGACAAACGTCGTCGGCCGCAGCAGCGGTTTCGTGCACATCGGCGATCCCGTGGCCATCAAGTTCGACACTTTCCCCTATTCACAATACGGCCTCGCCCACGGCACTGTGCGAACGCTCAGCCCCGATTCTTTTTCGGCCCAGGAGCAAGCACGCGACCCAAACAGTTCCCTCGCCATGCTGCCCTCGAATGCCGAGCCGTTCTATCGGACGCGCATTTCCATCGACCAGATCGCGTTGCACGGGGTTCCCGCGGGGTTCACCCTCAGCCCTGGCATGCCTGTGACCGCCGACGTCAAGGTTGGCCGGCGCACGGTGCTCAAATACATTCTTGGGGTGATGCTCCCGATCGGCCAGGAAGCGATGCGCGAGCCGTAGTCTGCAGCTAAAGAGGAACCGGAGCATTCAAAGGCCGGCATCGATGGCAATTCTGGATCGCCTGACTGGTTTGGCTAGCCCGTCCGTAGCGCTGCGGCGGGCGATCCAACTTTCTGAAAATGGCAAGCCCACAGAGGCCTTTCCGCTCTTCGCGACGGCTGCGCGTGCGGGCATCGGCAATGCCGAGTATCGGGTCGCGCGTTGCTATCTCGAAGGTTCGGGCGTGCCGCCGAGCCGGGCAGAGGGGACAAGATGGCTGCGGCGAGCAGCGGATCACGGGAGCGCTGATGCGCAGGCGCTCCTCGCCGCACTCTACGTGACCGGGATGGCGACAGCCGAAGCTGACAAGGGCTCCGAATCGGATCGCCTGTTCGTGGAGGACACCACGAGCGAGCCAGACTTTGCGTCAGCGCTCGGCCTTGCCACGAAGGCGGCCGAGGCCGGCTCCGCGACCGGCCAGGCACTCCTCGGCTACATCCTAACCAGCGGTCCCGAACCAATGCGCGACGCGGATGCTGCCCATAAGTGGTACGAGCGGTCGGCCGCGGCCGGCTGCGCCGAAGGAAACCTTGGTTTTGCTCTTTCGCTAGCGCGGCGGGGTTTGCCGGCAGACCGAGCCAGGATTGCCGATGAGGTCCGGCGGGCGGCGGACGATGGCTTGCCAACAGCAATTTATCTTCTCGCGATCCTCACCGAACATGGCCTCGGCGTCATAGGCGACCTTGCTGGTGCAGCTCGGCTATACCAGACAGCTGCGGAGAAAGGCCTTCCCGCGGCCCAATTCCGATTGGGGTTGGCGCTTATCGACGGGACCTTCGTCGATCAGGATCTGATGGCTGGCGAGGCGTGGATGCGGCGCGCCGCACTGGCGGGCAATAGCGAGGCAGCGTATCTCCTCGGCGATCGTAACGTGAAGAGCCGGCCGCCGGATTTTTCAGAGGCTGCAACCTGGTATCGCCGGGCGGCCGAGGCAGGTCACCAGACCGCTGCCCGCGCCCTGGCCTCTCTCTACCTGACGGGAAACGGTGTTGCCAGGGACGAGCAAGAGGGGACGCGCTGGCTGCGCACTGCCGCAAGCTGCGGGAACCGGGCAGCACAAGTCGATCTGGCCAATCTCGTTCTCCAAGGAGCCGGTGAGCCGGACGATACGGCGAGCGTAGCCGGATGGTTCGAGGCAGCCGCGTTCTCGGGCGACCTTATCGCTGCCTTCAATCTCGGGCTCTGTTTCGCCAAGGGCGTCGGCGTGCGTCAGGATGAAGGTCAGGCGGCGCAATGGCTGAGGCGCGCCGCCGAAGGCGTGGCCGAGGCCCAATACATGTATGCGCGCATTCTCAGGGATGGTCGCGGCGTGGCGGCGGACGGACAACAGGCCCGCGCCTGGTTTGCCGAGGCGGCTGACGGTGGCGTGCTCGACGCGCAAGTGGCACTTGCGGAGATGCTGCTCAACGGGGGCGGCGGCAAGCGTTCCCCGGAACACGCAGTGCAGCTGTTCGAACGGGCCGCCGCCGACGGTCATGCCGGGGCAATGTTTGCGCTCGGCGCGCTGCACAGCTCCGGCGAGGGAGTGTCGGTCGACCACATGGCGGCGCAGAAATGGTTTGCAGCCGCGGCCGAGCGGGGGCACGGGCAGGCCCAACTCATGCTCGGCCGATATCTCTCGAAAGGCCTTGCCGGAGAGCACAACCCGGCAGCCGGCCGCCTTTGGCTCGAGCGAGCGGCGGTGCAAGGTTTTCAGGAAGCTGCCGACGAACTCGCTGAGTTTGCCTCGGACTGAGGGAGGATGGAATATGAGCACATGCGGCGCCGATTTCCTTCACAAATGGATTTCTGACCATCTGCCGAGGCGGAGATTCGATGACCCGCGACCGGTTCAGCGTCGATGCGATCAATGCCTTCATCACTAGACTTGTGAATGCCCGCACGCCGATCGACACAGACACGGCCGGAGCGCGGCAACTCAAAGCGGCAATCCAGGCCATCAAGGATAAAACCGTCAACAGTACGGTGACGAGTAAGCGTCATTTGGAACACACCCATGTCTAGACTAGGCGCTACCTGCGGCGAGGGAAAACGAGTTCAAGCAGGAGGACCCTATGGCTTTTGAGTTGCCCGCTTTGCCTTATCATTACGAGGCGCTTCAACCCTAGCCTGGATTTCTTGTCGGACCTTGCTTTCAGCTTGATCGGTGTGCCTCGGCGAGAAGCATCGCGCGCTTGGTTATTGCCGACCTGACCGACTCGACGACGCGCGCGGGAAAGCGATGCGGCAACGAAGAAATCACGACCTCGACCCGCCTCTCGGCGTCTCCGGCGATTTCTTCGAATATTCTGCGCATGACAGGTGTGCCCACCCCAGCAATCTCAGCGGTCTGCATGAAGTGACGCGGCATGATCTCATGTACGGAATAGTGCCGACTCTTGCCGACTGACATTGCCAGTTTGAATTTCTTGCGGGGAATCTGTCCAGCATCAAGGCTGGGTTGCGCACTAATTACATCATAAAGCGGCGTCATCCGAAACCGCCCACCAGGCGCGAGAAAAATGCTGAAATTCTTGGCGTGGCCATCGGTCGCGCCGATCAGCCAGAATACGATGCATGCGCGCAGAAAGACCGCTATGTCGTTTTCCGGCCTGTCACTGCCCTTCAGAAGCTCGATGATCTCCCGCATGCCGGGACCGCCCTCTGACTGGTACTTGCGTGTTGGCGGGACCGACAGTGCCTGACACATATCCTCCTGCGGCAGGCGCAGGAGGCGGCCGTCCCTGGCCCACAACCGGTCGAAGCGCTCGACGATCAGCGTGCGGCGCTCCCCGAAATCAGCGATCTCCGTCTTGGCGGCAGGAACCCCGAACGCCTCGATCAGCTTAAGGCACAGATATTCGTTCTCAACACTATCGGAGAGATCGATGCCATTCGGCAACCTGCCGATCTGCGGTTTCAGGATATGGGTGGTCGCCGCCGTGCCGACCGGCTTGAACCAGCGTCCGTCCTTGCGTAGCAGCGCCGTCTTTTCTTGGGCGCCGGCGATCGAGATGCGGAAATCGTCGTCCTCACCGAGGCCGAGAGGAGCGGCTGCGAGATTTTCGATCATGTCCGCGACGGCCTTTTTGCTGATCGGCTTGCCGTCGCTGCTGCCCGGATTGCCAGGATCGATACCATCAGGCAAGAACTGCAGCGCTCCGACGCAATCATGGCCGAGGACGGCGAGCAGGCTGTAGGCATCGGTCCCAACTGCGCCGACGCGTTCGGCAATCCGCTTGCGGATGGCTTCATCGTCAGGAAGCAGGTTGTCGAAGACATTGATCACTGGCGCGCCGATATAGCGGTCCTCCCGCAAAGGAAGCGAGAGCGAGACCGGGAAAGTGCTTTGCCAGTCCAGCCATTCACGGGCGTATTGGAAGTCCACGGCGCCGGTTGATTGCCTGCGCAGCACACCCACCAGGCGCCCGTTCAGGAAGACGTTGAGCGGTGGGTGAGCCGGCCGCCGCGCCATCAGAACAGATCCTCAATCTCCGTGGCGTTGCTTTTGCTGCGCGGGCGAACGACAAGTTCAAGGTCGAGGGCAGAGAGGGCAGCCATCAACGTACTGAGCTGCACCGCCGGCTCGCCGGCTTCAAGGCGAGACACCGTAGCCTGGCGCAGGTGGATTTGACTGCCAAGCGTCTCTTGTGTGAGGTCGGCTTGCCTGCGGGCGCGACGTAGGATGGCACCGAGTTGCTTTTCGTTGCGAGCGATCTGGTCGGTCATGATAAGTCTCCAGAATTCTGTATACGCGCTCGCGTATGAACTGTCAATATACGCGACCGCGTATAGATGGTAAGTAAACGCAAGCGCGTATATTTGGCCAAGATACGGGATCGCGTATCGTCATTGCTATTCCAATAATCGATCTGGCCGAGACCGTCGTCGATATCGGCAATTGCTCTGGCGATTCCGTAGACAAGTTTCTGCGTTTTTGGCTGAAGACGCGCCAGGCAAAAGAGGTCAAGGCCCCGTTGGTCGCTGACTGCCTGGAAATCGTTCCCGGCACGCCCTTGTCGAGCGGGTTGAGAGGCAGGTGGGCGGCCTTCATTGTTGCCGAACTGTCATGTCGTCGATCCGGAAGCTGATTTTGACCCTGCGCACCTCGGAAAAGGCAAGCACTATCGATATATTACACCTGTTGCACGTCCGCCCGGTAGGACATACGGGCTGCAAAGGCCGAACGGTCCCGATGGGTCGCACGCTCGTACCGAAATGGCTCGCCGCGTGAGATTTCTCAACTAGAAATCAAACGAAAACAATATCTTAAGTGAGTTCCATAATTCAGGTTATGCGACTTCGGTTTGTAGCAGCTAAGTTAAAATGTCCGGATCTGGCAAAGTAGGAATGTCGCTCCTGCCTTGCCAATGTGCCCGCGTTCGAGAGCGCGGGAGATTGCAGATTGGGACGTGTTTTGATGAGCGAACGCGAGCTGCGACGTATCGAGGTTTTGTCGAAGATTGTTGAGCGGCGAATGACAAGCGTTGCGGCGGCAAGCCTGCTCGACGTTTCAGTTCGTCAGGTCCGGCGGCTGTTGAAGACGTTCCAGGCGGATGGCGGTGCGGCTCTCCGGCACAAGGCGCGCGGCCGGCATTCCAACAACCGCATCGTCGATGGCGTTCGCGACTTTGCGCTGGAGCTGATCCGCGAACACTACGTCGACTTCGGACCTACGCTTGCCCGCGAGAAGCTGATCGAACGACATCAGCTCGCGGTCAGTAAGGAGAGGCTGCGCAAATGGATGACGGAAGCTGGAATCTGGACGTCACGCCGTGAGCGGAAGCGGCGGCTGCATCAGCCGCGCGGGCGGCGCGACTGCTTGGGTGAGATGGTGCAGATCGACGGCTCGCACCATTGGTGGTTCGAGAACCGTGGCGCCAAATGCGCCCTGCTCGTCTTCATCGACGATGCGACCGGCAAGCTGCTTCATTTGCGCTTTGCCGGCTCCGAGAACACGTTCGACTACTTCCACGCGGCCAAGGCGTATCTGCGGGAATGGGGCAAGCCGTTGGCTTTCTATAGCGACAAGCACGGCATCTTCCGAACGACCCATGGTTCGGCGAAGGACCGCACCAGCGGCCTGACGCAGTTTGGCCGCGCGCTCTATGAGCTCAACATCGACATCATCTGCGCCAACACCCCACAGGCAAAGGGTCGCGTCGAGCGCGCCAATCAGACGCTACAGGACCGGCTCGTGAAGGAACTGCGCCTGCGCGGTCTCAGCACGATCGAGGCGGCCAATGCCTATGCGGCCGAGTTCGCCGCCGATTTCAATGCCCGTTTCGGCAAAGAACCACGCAATCCGAAGGATATGCACCGCCTCCTCGCCAAGCATGAGAACCTCGACGGCGCGATGTGTCGCAAGGAATTCCGCACGCTGTCCCAGGCTTTGACACTGCGCTACGACAAGGTGCTGTTCATTCTCGATCCGAGCGTCCTCGCTAAGCGCCTGGCCGGTAAGAAGGTCGTCGTGTGCGACTATCCCGATGGCCGCCTCGAGATCATGGAAGGCAGCACGTCCCTACCCTATAGAACTTTTGACAAGCTGCGCTCGGTTCACAGGTCCGAGGTTGTGGAGAACAAGCGCCTAGACGAAGCACTGGCGATGGTCGCCGAGATGCAGGCCGGCCGTGAGCTGACACGCAGCCAACACGGACCGCGGCGCACAGGCCAGGCGAACCACTTGTTCGGCATTCCCGATGGCAGCCAGAGCAATGGCTACCAGAAGCGTGGCCGCAAGCCTGGTCGACGGACGGATTTCATGAACGATCCCGCTGTCATAGCAAGGCGTGAGCAGGCACTGACGAGGCTGGAAGCTGCGGAATGAGATGTCGTGACCACAGCGACATTGCGCCAGTGTCGTAGGCCGGTCGGACGCTGCCGCATCCATGTAATTGGCAGGCTCTCAAAGCTAAGGCCGAAGAAGCCACGATTGATCGCACCCGATCGGGCTGCGCAACCCTGACCAGCTACGCCCGATCGGGCGCTCGCGTCAGCACCAAGAAGCGCATCGCTGTCGCATTTCTAACTGGCTGGCGGTGTCGCGTCTCTAAATCGCTTTAACATCGGATGTAGCAGCTAAGTTAAAATGTCCCATTTCTGCAAAGTAGGAATGTCGCTTTCCCTTTGCTGAATGCCATTCTCCCCGCGTGGCTGATGGTTATCTCTACGCGATCACGCAGGTATTCAAGAAGTCGCGATTGTGCAAGCCATGAGCATGCACCCATCGAATGCCCCTATTGGTAGCGTCCGTGGCGCTGCAGCACTTCGATCTGGTATCCATCTGGGTCGGCCACGAAAAAGAACCGCGCGAGCAGCGCTCCTTCGCGCTTGAACTCGACAATTTTTCGCGGATTGAAGCCTGCCGCAGCCAAGCGCTTGTATTCGGATTCGAGATCGTCGACGCAAAAAGCCAAATGGCCATAGCCTTCGCCAAGCGCATAGAGTTCTCTCTTGCCCTTGTTGATCGTCAGTTCAAGCTCGAAATCGGATTCTGCACCACGCAGATAAACCAATGTGAACGCGTCGAAATCCAACCGGTCCGCAACGTTGAATCCAAATGCGCTTTTGTAGAAACTGACCGACAGGTTCTCGTCGATCACTCGGATCATCGAATGTATTGCTTTCGCCAAAGAAGCCTCCCGCCTAGCATGTGGTCTGGGATACCGCTCACCGTTACAAAGCGGGTAGCAGCCGGTTACCACGTCGAGAGGCGTTTGGGCTGGATCACGCACCAAGGTCCGATTGCGGTCACTGCAAATTGAAGGGAAAATGCGCGCTGGGTTGGTATCGTCCAGAAGCTCTTCGCCTCGCCCAAAAGCAATATCAAACGGGAGGTCATCACATGTGTAAGGTCTTTGCCGGACAGGATCCGGAAGGGTATCGATTAATCAATCGCTCAGTTCGAATAGGCGGCCACTCGACGAGCATCCAGCTCGAAGCCACTTTTTGGACGCTATTGGACGAGATCGCTCATGGACAGGGGATGACGGCGCCGAAATTCCTCTCGACGCTTTACGATGAAGCGATCGAGATAAACGGCCATATCCCGAACTTTGCCTCGATGCTGCGCACCACATGCGCGCTCTATCTGCGCGACAGGCACCCTTTCCACAGCGAACCCTCGGAATCGAAGAACAAGGCGGCCTGACACGGGCACTACTCATCAAACGTACGAATACCGGCTCTCCCGTGTAGCAGCCACCTGCTACCAACGACACTCATTTCGGCGCTAACTAAATGTGAATGGCGGACCAGGACGGTGGCAGTGTAAGGTTCGCTGCAAAGAAAAAGAATGCGCCCCCGCGCCTACGGACGCCGGCAAACGAATCTGGGAGGATTCATGGTCGAGATCATCTCCAAGCGGGACGGCCCGCGACGCGAGGATGTTCAGGTCAAGCGGCTGATCGAGCAGAACCGCTCCACCATCGTTCGCCTCGCCGACCAGATCAGCGGTGGTGGTTATTCGGCGTCCAAGCAGCCGCGCCAGCAACGCAAGGCGGAAGGCTTGATCATCCATGTCGGCGGCAGCGCGACAACCGCGACTGACGCCAAGCCGTCCATCCAGGTGACGATGAATGGCCGGGTGATCTCAAAGGATCAGAATACCGGCCGCCAGCTTCATCATATCGGCGATGTCCGCAACCGCAACGGAGACCAGACCTTCGTGCTGGCTACGAAGAAGAACGGCTTTTTCTCACCAGTCGACGACACCATCGCCGAGGCGCTTGCCGGCCTGGATGGATCGCGGCTGACGGCGGCTTACAGCGAAGAGCAGCTTGCTGCCGACATCGGGGCGAGACTAGGCATCGACTGAGGACTGATATCCGGGCGTGGCTGTGCACGTCCGCCGCGACAGCATACAGAAATGGCATACCTCAAAGGTACTGTGATGACTGAATGAAACACGCGAGCGGCCCCAATCCTATGAAACCCGGTGCTCTTCCGGCGCGTGCGTCGATGGCCACCGGGCAACTGGTTCTGGACAAGATCGACTATGATGAGCGCGCCACCATGCGTGCGTGGGAGAGTTTTCTTTCCGACGAGCCGACAAGCGCACGCGATCCGGTCCACGTTCGCTCGCTGATCCACGATTCCTGGTATCGCAGCGCCACCGGCGGCATCAATGCGCAAGGCATTGAAGCGCCGCTGAGCAGTGACCGTGACGAGATAGAATACCTGACCCGCGCCAACGCCGAGCTGCTTTCGGCGGCGCGGCGATCGTTCGAGTCCCTTGGCCAGTTGCTGGAAGGGACGGGAGCGATGCTGGTGCTCGCCGACAGCGACGGCGTGCTGATCGACGCCATCGGCGACAAGAAGACCTTGCATGACGGCATGGACATTCATCTGGGCATCGGCGGCAAATGGAACGAGGACGCCGTCGGCACCAATGGCATCGGTACCGCGCTGTGGACCGGCGAACCGATCTTCGTCCATGCGGCCGAACATTTCTGCGCCGGCATCAAGTCCTGGACCTGCGCCGGAGCGCCAATCCGCGATCCGCTGGACGGCAAGATCATCGGCGTGGTCGACCTGTCCGGTTATTCGCCGATTTTTCGGCCGCACAACACAGCACTCGTCGCCGCCACCGCCAGGCAGATCGAAAAGGCGCTGGCCGAACAGCAGCAGGAGCAGCGCACGCGCTTGCTCGAGGCCTTCATCTCGTCGGCCCCCAGCTATCGCCGCAAGGATGGGCTGGTGATCGTCGATCATCGCGGCCGCGCGATCTTCTGCAACAACGTGCCCAACGGCGACACGACGGAGATGATGGACGGCCCGATGGAACCGGGCCGCGGTCGCTGGCTGATGAACCTGCCGGCCTCCGGCTCGGAGAGCGATCTCGCCAACGCGCTGCCGGCGCATCTGCGATCCTGCCATGTCACGCCGCTGAAGCTCGACGGTGACCTTCGAGGCGCGGCGCTGGTTTTCCCTTCGGTGCCGGTCGTCTCCGGCGTGACCGTGATCGACCGGCAGCCGAACAAGCAGCTGCAGACGGCGGCTGCGATGATTGTCGGCGAGAGCGACAAGCTGCTTGCCGCCATCGATGTCGCCTCCCGCGTCGCAAGATCGAACGGCGTCACCTCGCTGCTGATAGAAGGCGAAACGGGTGTCGGAAAGGAGCTGTTCGCGCGGCTTGTTCATGCCGGCAGCCGGCGCTCGGAAAACGATCCTTTCATCGCCATGAATTGCGGGGCGATCACCAAGGAACTGTTCGGCAGCGAACTGTTCGGTCATGTCGCCGGGGCCTTCACCGGGGCCTCGCGCGACGGCAAGCCGGGTGTCTTCGAACTCGCCAACGGCGGCGTGCTCAGCCTTGACGAAGTCGGCGAACTGCCGCTCGAAATCCAGCCCTTCCTGTTGCGTGTACTGGAAGAGCGCGTGGTTCACCGCATCGGTGACTCGAGGGGGCGACCGGTGGACGTCCGGCTTGTCGCCTCGACCAATCGCGATCTCAAGCAGGAAGTTGCCGCCGGCCGCTTCCGCAGCGATCTCTACTACCGCATCGGCGCGGTCTCGATTCATGTCCCGGCCTTGCGTGAGCGCGGCGACGACGTGCTGTTGCTGATCGAGCATTTCAATCGCCACATTGCAAGGCTGGCGGGCAATGATCCGCTGGAGTTTTCGAACGAAGCGTTCGATGCGCTGCGGGCCTATCGCTGGCCGGGCAATGTCCGCGAGCTGAAAAACCTGGTCGAGCGTCTGCATGTGCTGGCGCGCGGCGGCACGGTCGAGCTCCAGGATATTCCCGGCGAAATCAGTGCGGGTAACCGCAACGACAAGGCCACGCACGGTGATCACCGCACAGCCATGCTCGAGGCACCGGTGTGCTCGTTCGAGGATGCCGAACGCCAGGCGATCAAGAATGCACTTGCCGCCGAGAGTGGCAATCTCAGCAAGGTCGCACTGCGGCTTGGGGTTTCGCGGCCGACGCTCTATCGCAAGCTTGGCCAGTACGGGATCCGGCGCGGCTTCCTCTAGGATGTGTTGAATTCAGGTGATGCCGACCTGCAAGCGGCAGTTTTCTAGGCTTGCGGTACTCTCGAAAGCCGCCAACAACACACTGATTCAGATCCGTTGCAAAAAAACCCCGCGGCATTCGCGCCGCAGGGCGGGGAAGTTTGTCGATCGAAACTGCAGTCAGGCAGCAGCGGTCGCGCGGATGATCAGCTCCTTACGAGGGCTCCTGTGACTTTCTCTGAGGCGTAGCCTAGGATGTTGCCGATGATCAGCGAGATCACCACGGCGGCTGCGACCTTGACTATGCCGCTGGCGCCTTCGCCATAGGCGGCGGCACCAAGCAGAAAAAGCGCGGCGGTCGTGGCGTAGCCGTAGACCGCCGACGGGATGGCGCTCAGCAGCGGCAATCTGGCAGCGAGAATCAGCACCACGATTGAAACGCCGACGCAAATACCAGCCATGATCGCCGTAACCCCGATGGACGTCAGCGCGATCAGGGCGCCGGCCGCGCAGATCGCTCCCCATAGGTTCGCAACCGCCGAATTCCTGAACCCGGCCTCCTTGCCGCTGCAGTGGTAAAAACTCCCCCAGCCGACAAATACCGCCCAGATCAGCAGATAGGGACTGCCGATCGTGATCGCCGCCCATGTTGCAATGCCACCCATGATGCCGATGACGACGGCCAGCCCTGTGATAAGATCCATGTTGTCCTCCCGTTTTCCAAACTCGAAGCAAAGAACTCGTTTCAGGATCGCGCTTCGCTGACGTCCCGACACCCAAAACGCGGTGGCGGTAGCCACGTGGGTTCAAGAAAAGAGCTTGCCCGGTCCGGCAGGCGATCAGGCCGGCTGCGCTGCTGCTTGGCCCGCACCGATCACACCAGCGCGCGACACCAGCCCTGCGGCAGCCGCGCCGAGGCAGGGTGCGACGATGTAGAGCCAGAGCTGCGACAGCGCCGCTCCGCCGGCGAACAGTGCCGGGCCGAGCGAGCGGGCCGGATTGACCGACGAGCCGGATACGGCGATGCCGGCAAGATGAATCATGACCAGCGTCAGCCCGATCGCCAGGCCAGCCAGAGGACCGGCGCCGCCTTCGGCGGTGGCGCGCAGGATGACCAGCAGGAACAGGAACGTGGCGACCGCCTCGAACAGGAACGCCGAGGTCGCCGAATAGGTTGACCAGCCATTCTGGGCGAAACCGTTCGCCGCCACGTCAAAGCCGCCCACCTTGCCTTGCGCGATCACATAGAGCACCGCCGAGGCGACGATCGCACCCGCGCATTGCGCGAGGATATAGCCGATGAGGTCGTTCGATTTCATGCGGCCGGCGACGAAAAAGCCGAGACTTACGGCCGGATTGAGATGAGCCCCCGACACCGGTCCGATCGAATAGGCCATCGCCACCACCGAAAGGCCGAATGCCATGGCCACGCCCAGCAGACCGACTTCGGAGCGCATGAAAAGAACCGCCGCGCAACCGAAGAATACCAGCGCGAAAGTCCCGACGAATTCACAGACGTATTTGTTCATTGTTTCCTCTCCAGATTTGTGATGAGGACTGGAGGCCGCGCCGGTTCCCGCACGTGTCCAGTCCGGGTGCTTCAGGGAACGATGACGCCGCGGCCGGTGAACCGCCGGTTCTTGAAGTCGTCGAGCGCCGTGTTGATGCTGGCAAGATTGTACTCCGTGTAGTGCATCTTCACCTTGCCATCGGCGTTGAGCTCCATCAGTTCGACCAGCTCGGTAAAATTGCCGACCAGGCTGCCACCGATGTTGATCTCCTCGATGACGAGATGGGCGGTCGGCACGTTGACGGTGCCGCCATAGCCGACGACGAACAGTTGCCCGCCCTTGCGCACCATCTTCCAGCAGATGTTCTCGACACCGAGTTCGCCAACGAAATCGATCACCACATGCGCGCCGCCGCCGGTGATCTGGCTGACTTCCTCGACGACATTGGGTCCACCATCGAGGACGAAGTCGGCGCCGAGATCCTTGGCCAGCACCCGCGCCGCCGGCTCGCGGTCGACGGCGATGATGCGGCAGCCCGAGATCGCGTGCAGCGATTGCAGCGCGATATGCCCAAGCCCGCCAATGCCGAGCAGCACGCAATAGCTCCCTGGCCGCAGCAGCTTTGCCGCGCGCTTGGCGGCGCGGTAGGCGGTGATACCGGCGTCGGCCAACGGTGCCACCTCGATCGGCGTGATGTTGGCGTTCAGCTTGATCAGCGAACGCTCGCTGGTGATGAAATACTCTGCGAAGCCTCCATTCATGCCAAGGCCAGGAAATTGGCCGTTATCGCAATACATGTCCTCGCCATGGCGGCAGTTGAGGCAGATGCCACATGAGCGGAACGGATGGCAGATCACGGCGTCACCGCGCTTGACCGATCGGACGCCACTGCCGACCTCCTCGACCCAGCCGGCATTCTCGTGCCCCATGATGTAAGGCAGAAGCGTGCCTTCGGGATCCATCGTCGGCTTCCACACACCTTCGATAATGTGCAGGTCGGTGCGGCAGAGGCCGGCGGCACCCACCCGCACGATGACCTCGTCAGGCGCGGTGATCGTCGGTGCCTTGACCTCCTCGATCCGTAGCTGGACGTTCATTTTCGGGTCGTATTCGTACAGTCTGGCAGCTTTCATCGTCGTGTCCTTTCAACGTCGAATGTGTCTGGGATTGCTTCAGGCGCGGCCGAGCTTTTCGGACCCGCCGCCACGTGCGGGTCCGGCAGTCGGATCCTCATCCTCGGCGAGATCGCCGATCAGCGTTTCAGTGGTCAGGATCAGCGTCGCGACGGAAGCCGCATTGGCCAGCGCCGTGTAGGTGACGCGCACGGGATCGATGATTCCTGCCTCGAACATGTTCTGGTAGCTGCCGGCGGATGCGTTGTAGCCGTAGCCGCCGTTGACGCGCGTCACCTCGGCGACGACGGCCTCTGGATCGGCGCCCGCATTGGCGGCGATGCGCCATAGCGGTCGCGACAGAACAGACCGCACCAGGCGCACGCCTTCGGCGGTATCGCCGGCTACTCCGGCCGCCACTTTGTCCAGCAGTGGTGCGATCTGGGCGAGTGCGGAGCCACCCCCGGCGACGACGCCCTCTTCGGATGCGGCGCGCACCGCGTTGAGCGAATCCTCGATGAGCTGAATCGTCCGTTTCTGCTCGACCGGCGTGACACCGCCGGCATAAAGGATCGCGGTGCCACCGGAGAGCTTGGCTAGGCGTTCGCGCAGCTTGTCCTGGTCTATGTTCGGCGGCGAGGCTTCGTATTGCCGCTGCACCTGAGCGCGGCGCGAGGCGATTGCCGCGTGGTCGCCGCCACCGCGAATGATCGAGGTGTAGGAAGAACTGGTTTTCACCCGGTCGGCGGTGCCGAGGTCTTCAGCGGTAACATTCTCCAGCCGGCCGCCGAGATCGCGCGCGATCACCTTGCCGCCGGTGATGATGGCCAGATCCTCCATCATCGCCTTGCGCCAGTGGCCATATTCCGGCGGATGGACGACGAGGTATTTTCCCGGTCCCTGCTTGCCGAGCAGCGTCACCACCACTTCCGGGGACATTTCCTCGGACACGATCAGCAGCGGCCGCCCGTCCTCGTCGGCGATGCGGCGCGCCGCATCGAGCGCTCCGGGATCCTTGATCTTGAGATCGGTCATCAGGATGTAGGGGCGTTCGAGAACTGCCTCCATCTTCTCCTGGTCGGTGACCATGTGATGCGAGAGATAGCCACGTTCGAAGGACATGCCTTCGACCACATCGAGCGTGGTCTCGGTCGTGACGCTGAAGTCGGTGGTGATGACGCCTTCGGCGCCGACGCGCTGATGAGCTTCCGCCACGAGCGCGCCAAGCTTACTGTTGGTCGCAGCGATGTTGGCGACAGCGGCCAGGATGCCATTCCCCTTGGCGGGTTTTGCCGAGGCCTTGAGCGCCGCCACCACCGAGGCCACAGCGAGTTCAATGCCTTTGCAGAGATCGACGGATTTGGCGCCACGCTCATTGGCTTCAATGCCGGCCTGGATGAGCGCGTTGGCGAGCACGATGGCGGTCGTGGTGCCGTCGCCGGCGACCTCATTGGTCTGCATCGACACTTCGCGCACCACCTGCGCGCCCATATTCTCGAAACGGTCGTGCAATTCGATCTCGGAGGCGATGCTGACGCCGTCGCGAGTCACCATCGGCGTGCCGATCGGTCGGTCGATCATGGCGTTCATGCCTTTGGGGCCGAGCGTCGGCTCGACGGCCGCCGCCAGCCGGAAGACGCCACGGGCCAGGGCGCGACGGGCATCGGAATTGTGGAGCATTATTTTGGGCATGATTCCTCCTTCCGCCTTACGGGCGGCTTGTTGGTTGGGGGCCTCGTGCACTGGAGGCCGTTGCTGTCAGTTCTGCTTCAGGCTGTCGGCGCGGCTCGACCGGGCACGCGATCCAGAATGAAATCGACCAGCGTCGGCTCGCCGTCGATCTCACCCAGTTCCTTGTATCGTGTGTGTTTCAGTCCACGGCAGAGCGCGCCGTTGAACTCCATGTTGATGCGCACCGCGCGCAGTTCGCCGAGATAGGCAGGCAATCCCGTGGGCGAAACTTGCTGCCCATCCCATGTGACGAAGACCGGATCATCTGCCCGGCGGCTGGGAAAACGCTCAAGCAGGGCCGCCCTGTATCTCGGCTTCTGCCTGGCTGCTTCGCTCGGTTCGAACCGCGCGATGTCATATGCAGGCAAGCCCATGCCGAGAATCTCCCGATCGGTCAGACCGTGCGCCTTCAGGCCGCGCAAGACAGCCTCCTGGCGCCGCTTGAATGCCTTCATGCGGAAAGTTTCGCGCAAGGCGCCGAGATCCTGATCCTCGGCAAGTTCGGCGAAGATATCGCCGAACGTCTTGCCGGCTTCCATGCCGCGATTGACCTCGTCGGCGAACATGTGGTCGTGCAGCTTGACGCGATAGGCGGGCGACCAGGATAGCTGGTCGAGCGCCTTACGGAGGCCGTCCAGCATGAGGAAAGCGAAGTTGGGCGAGCACCAGTAGGTCGGCAGGCGGAAATCGACCTCCACGCCGCCACCGCCTTTCACCTGTGCCCGCTCGACGAAGCCCATCTCGGTGACGGGCTCGTCGAGTTCCGGGTCGTTGACCTCACCAAGGCGCCGCCAGAGTTCCTTCTCGCGGCCGTCGGAAATGCTGGCGGTTGCCATGGCCCCTACTCCGCCGCGATGCTGAAGGGCGAACTGGCCAGCGCCTTCTTCTTGGCTTCGATGTCGATGTTGTAGAGCCGCGCGGCGTTGAGGCCGAGGATCTTTTCCTTGATCTCGTTGGTCAGTTGCACACCGCGTTCGGCGGCGATGTCCTGCGGAATCTGGTAGGCCCAGAATTTCTCGACCAGCCAGCGCGGCGTCCAGATCGCATAATCGGAGCCGAACAGGATCTTTTCCGGCCCAAGCCAGAACAGCAGTTCAGCGATGACCTCGCCGAAATAGCGCGGACGCGCATGGATGAAGGGCAGCGCCACCGCCAGGCCGCCATAGACATTGGTCTCCTGCGTGGCGATCCAGCAGAAATCGTCGAGACGCGGCAGGCCGCAATGCTCGACGATCCAGTTGAGGCCCTGGAAGTCCGTCGCGGCGTGGTCAACGTCATGCACGTCGAAGGCGTCCTTCGAAAGTGGAATGATCGTCGGGCCCTTGTGGACGTGAATGTTGCGGATGCCGAGCTTGTCGCAGAGTTCGAAGCATTTGTAGGCGTCGGGATCGGTGAGCTTCCATCCTTTGGACGCGCCGTTCCATTCGGCCGTGTACATCTTCACGCCCTTGACGTCGTACGTCTCCTTGAGGAAGTGGATGTATTCGAGCGCCTTCTCGCCGTCGCGCGGATCGAAGGCGCCGTTGACGATGAAACGCTCGGGATAGCGCTTGGCAACCTCGGCGTTGCGCTCGATGGTGTTGAAGCCGTTCTTGTAGAAATCCCTGAGATAGGTCGACTGGACGATCGCCACATCATCAGGGCCGTCGATGAACAAGTCGCGGTAGAGATCGTCGGCGCTGTATTTCTCGAACTTGCTCTTCTCCCAGAGCTGGTCCTTCGGGCTCAAGCCCGTGTGATAGGCGTAGAAGCACTCGATGAACTGCTTGCCGTGGATGTTCTTCTGGTTCTCCGGGCTGCCGTCCCAGAAATGGGTGTGGCCGTCGACCACGAAAATGTCCTTGCCTTCCGGTGTTCTGTACATTGTTGCCTCCGCAGCAAATCGCGTTGATCGGGTGAGCGCGCCGCGACCCACGCGGCGCGCCGGATTTTTGGGGCGCGGCCTATTCGATGTACTCGAACATCTCGTCCATGTTGCCGAACAGGATCACGGTGTTGTCGTCGACGCGAACCATGCGCCCGTAATGGGTGGAGGTGTTGACCTCGAAGGTCTCGGCCGATATTTCGCGGCCGAGATATTCTCCGATCGCATCCATCTTGAAGATCAGCTTGCCGTCGCCGTCGATGCGGATCAGCGCCGGCTGGTAGGTGATGGTCACCCCCGGCTTCTTGCCCATGAATTCAGCAATGGCCCTTGCTTCGACCGAATCGTTCATGGTGACGCCGCACTGATGCGAAATCGTCTGCTCGAAGGTGATGTCCTTCATCTCCTTGAAGATGTTGGAGTGCGTTGCGTCGCGTGCTGCTAGTGACATGACGATTTCTCCTGTTTCAGCGCTTGAGACCGAGTTCGCCAAGGATCTGGCCAATCCGTTCCTCGGATTTGGCACGGACATCGGCGAAGGCGACCGGTTTGGAATGCGGCATCGACCAGATCGGCTGCAGGCCGATGGCCGCCTTGTCAGCGAGCGCGGCGTGCTTCTTGACCCAGCCCTGGAAGAGCTTCCGGTTGGTGCCGCCATGCATCTCGTCATTGGCGAGCAGATGCATGAGGTCGATGGTGTTAGCTAGGTTGCGCTCGTAATCGGCCTCGGCCGCCGAGATCACCGCCGGCGTGATGAAGTCATGATTGGCGGCCGCGATCTGCATCAGGAAGCCGGAGCGGAACACTTCACCGACCAGCGGCTCGAAGATGATGTTGATGGCGAAATACTGCTCGAGATAATCGGACGTACCCATAATGGTCTCGACCGCTTCGCGCACGCCTTGCCAGTTCTGGTCCTCGAGCCAGGCCTTCTTGCCGAGTTCGTCGTCCCAGCCAGGCAGGTCCATGCCGATCTCGGCAAGATAGAGCGTGATGTCCTGGGCAAGCCTGAGCTTGTAGGACGAGTTGGTCAGCGTCGCGTTGTTGATCATCTGGGTGTAGCCGTAACGCTGGGCCTGCATCAGGGAGGTGCCGAGTCCGAATTCGGCGTGTTTCCAGGCGCCGAGTTGCGTCTGCAGGATCTTGATCCAGGCCTTGTCGAAGGTCTTCGGCGCGCCTGATTTGCGGGCGTTGTTGATGACGCTCTGCACCATCGTCTCGATCTTCGACTGGCGCTGATAGTGGGTGCGCTCCCATTCCTGGTCGGGGGCGCGGAAGGCATGCCAGTTGGAGCTCTGCGCGGCGGTGTTCTGCTTGACGTAGGCGCCCTTGCCGTCGGCAAACGAGATGATCCAGTCCTGGATCAGGTAGCGTTCCGGGTCGGGTTGAACGTCGACCGTCATGTCCTCGTAGTGGGTGGCACGCTGGCCTTTCGGGTCGAAATACCGGTATTTCCGGCTGTCGGAGTCGGCGAAGATCGCCGCGCCGGCGGCTCCTGATCCGACTGAACTCGAGGTTGCTGGCATAGTTCTCTCTCCCTTGTTGCAGTTGTGATTGGCTTTGCGTGGCCGCCCCTCAATGGGCCGGCGTCGCACCCGCCGATGTGGTGAACTTGTCGAAGAAGATCCGCTCCGTTTCGAACCCGTTCATGAACAGGACCGGCTGCAGGGCATCGATCATCGGCGGCGGGCCACAGGCATGGACATCGCCCTGCCCGTCGAGCGCCAGTTGCTTGAGCTTGGCATCGACGCTCTGGTGTACGAAGCCGCGTTCGCCTCGCCATTCGGCGTCGTCGTTCGCGTGCGACAGCACGGGAATGAAGGTGACGTCCGAATGATTGCCGACCAGCTCGGCGATCCTGTCGAGATAGAACAGGTCGTTGCGGGTGCGGGCACCATAGAAGAAATAGACCGGACGCTTCTCGCCGCTCTTCAGGTGGTCGTTGAGGATCGACCAGATCGGCGACATGCCCGAGCCGGCGCCGACCAGGACTAGAGGTCCTTGCCGCTCTTCCCGACGGAAACAGGTTCCGTAGGGTCCGACGACGG
Organism: Mesorhizobium sp. B2-3-5; assembly: GCF_006442395.1. NCBI lineage: Bacteria > Pseudomonadati > Pseudomonadota > Alphaproteobacteria > Hyphomicrobiales > Phyllobacteriaceae > Mesorhizobium > Mesorhizobium sp. B2-3-5. Next base: position 23,146 of record NZ_VFVX01000026.1, read on the forward strand.
TGACCTCGGCTCCGACCTCGATGCCTCCGGAATCGAGTTCTCCGGAGAATTTTCCCTCAGGGTATTTTTTGATGATGAAGCAGAGTTTCTCGGTTTGGTCCGGCGTATTTGCCATGGAGAACGAGCGCGTAATCGTCTCCCCTTTTTGCGTGGTAACCGTGATGTCGACATATTGCCCCGCCCAGAACTTTATCGGGGAGCCGAGTTCGATCTCGATGCCGCGAATGTCGTGAGTCAGCTGCTCGATGAGAGCAATCCGGCCCTTGAACGTCTTCACGGCGATCGCTTTCGCCAAAATCTCCTCGTCATAGTTGAGAAGCTCGACTTCCAAATCGGAGTAGGCAACGCAGCGGCACAAAAGGACGTGGCCGCTCTCCTTCTCCATGTCGTTCAAGGCGAAGGTCGAGTATTTCAACATGTCGACTTCGCCATCGAGCAACACGCTTTTGCAGGCCGAGCATTGCCCTTCCTTGCAGCCATGGGGCAAGGCGATGCCCTGACGGAACGCGGCGTTGAGCACCGTTTCGCCATGCTCGACCTCGAAATCGACGCCGACCGGGCTAAGCCTGACCGTGTGGGTTTCCGACATGCGGACCTCCAGTTGGGATAAGCCGGGGGCGGGGCGAACCCGCCCCCCTTGGCCTGATCAGTTGCAAGGGTTGATCGTGAAGCCCGCGCGATATTCCGCGAGATGCTTGTCGCGATCGGCCGGCGTCATGGCGAGGAGCGCGTTCAACGGCGAGCCGAGCGTGTTGCCGCGCACGTCGTCGAGCGTCCACATTTCCTTGTCGTCGAAGCGCATATGCGGCTGCGGAACGAGCGTCTTGCCGTCGGAACGGACGAAGTTCAGGTCCTTGATCGCATCGGCCAGATCCCAGCCGTCATAGAGCGTCTCCCACTCGCGCTTGCCGCTGAAACGGCCCATGGCGGGTGTCGGGCGGCCCTGATACTCGTCCGCGAAAGCTTCGACAGCGGTCCAGCGGTCGAGCTCGTGGGCGAAGGTGTGCAACTGGCCGTCGATCTCGTCGACCACAATGTCCTCGCGGATCAGACATGGAACCAGGCACGACCAGCAGCGGTGCGGATAGACGTAGCCGACGTCGCTGTTGAACAGCAGCACCTTCTCGCCCTTGTGGCTGAGCTTGGCGTACCATTTCCAGAAATCGCCGAACTCGGCGTACCAACCCGGATATTTGTGCTCGAACCATTCGAAATCCTTGTCGGTCTGGGCTTCGATGCGCCAGAAATTGACCGGCCAGCCCACCGCGAAGAACTGCCCGACCTTGTGGACGTAATTCTTCTTGGTGATGCGCTCCCAGGCAGCCTGGACGTCATCGTGATGGACCTTGATGCCGTATTTCTCGAGCGGCAGCATGTAGGTGCGGTAGTAGTCCTCATAGATCCAGCGGTGCCACATTTCCGCGTAGGACTCCTTGTTCTTGTCGCGGTTGGTGGTGCCGTATTCGATGAAAGTGCCGATTGCCGCATCGACGATGGCGTGGTTCTGCCAGAAGGCGTAACGCAGGTCGCGCTCGAGCAGCAGGTGGTTTTCCGGCTCCTTGAGCGCCGCCATCAGCAGCGAGTGGCCGTTGCCGATGTGCCGGCTTTCATCCGACTGCACCGACAGGAAGACCGTCGGCAGCGCGTAGTCGCCGTTGCGGGCCGCTTCCGAGGGCATGGCAACGAACAGCGTGTTGGTGAAGGCGGTCTCGGCCACCACGGTCAGGTACATGCAGGCGGCGGTCATGGTGTCGCCGGTGATGAAGCCTTCGGCGAACTGGCGCCCGATGGTGGTGGCGTAGCATTTTCCGAAGGCTTCCTCGGTGATGTCGAAGCCCGCCGGATCGAGGTAGTTCTCCATGTACCATTTCTTCAGATTCATCTGGATCGTCGAGTGACGGAACTCGTCGATCATCTGCATGGTAAAGCCGGTTCTGAGCTCCTCGCCGGGGGCGATGCGTGCGACCATTGCCATCGAGCGGGCAGCGGAGATCTCCGGGAAGGGAATGATGGCCAGGAAGAGTTTCATCCACTCGACCCAGCGCGGTTCCACATTGCGGAACATGTCGCCGCGCAGCGCCGCATCCAACGCGCCATAGACGCGATTGTCCTTTTCTTCCTGCATCGGGAAATAGGATCGCAGGACCTGCTTCATCGGATCGCGCGGCGTCTTGTTGATCTTGTAGTCGGTCGGAAACGTCATTGCTTCCTGGACGTAGGAAGGATTCCAGCCGAGGTCGGCAATCTTCTTGGTCGCTTCGCCCACGGAGATGCCGCGTTGCGAGGTAATCTTGTTGAGCGTCAGAGACGTCATGGTCATAAGCCTCCACCAGGTTTGAGCCGAGGGTCCTTGACCCCGGCATGAAGCGGCACAAAAGCACCGCAGTGAGAGTGCGAACGGCATGACAAAGGGTTGCGCGGCAACGCGCTCGACAAGGTCGGGCCGTTCAAATGGATCGGGCAAAGGTGTTCGAGGCGTCTGGCGTGAGCTGCGAGGCGCCGATCGCAGCTGCGATGGCGTATCAAAGCCGATGTCCTGCTTCCTCCGGTCCTTCGTTCTTTTGGCCCTGCGTCAAAGCGCGATGGGCTTCTTGTGCAAGAGACAAAGCAAACGCCGTGCCAGTTTGGCGACAGCGCCCATAACTGGCACTCACAACAAAATCCCCGCTCTTTGCGCAGATGGGCAAGGTGCAAACTGTAACGTTATTTTACAGATGTAACTTACGCCTGTAATATTTAGCGTTATTTCGCACTGCGAGATATTCAGTTAGCGGTCGCAGCAAACATCAAAATTCACCTCAAGCCATTTAACTTTTCGTCATTCTATACTACGTGGAGACGGCGGCCGGTGTTGTCCTGACGCTGGAGAAAGATCATGCCGAACGGTAAACACAGCCAGGGGCCACCCACACCGCTGTCCAGTCAGGCCGACGGCGTCACCGGCGATCTTGTCAGGCTGATGCCGCGCGACCTCGTCTTCGTCATGCGCTTCATGGGCGAAAGCCAGCACCGGCTGCAGCGCCATTTCCAGGACTTCATCCGCGCCGAGCTGGCCGCCGGCGGCGTCACCGCGCGAACGCATCCGATGATCCATCTGTTCATCGAGAGGCATGCGATCCTTTTGCGCGACTTCGTGTTTTCCGGCGTTTCGCTGGCGCGCCAGTTCCCTGTGGACGAGATCGAGCGCCTGACCGGCGACACGACATCGATGATCCGCGTCGACATCTGGGACCAACTCAAGAGCCACATCGAGACGGCCGAAAAGCAATTCCAGTCGCAGGCTCACACTCTGCCCAATCTGCTTTCGGCCTTCGAGCCCCCGGCCTGGCCGACAGCCGGCGAGGAAAAATGATGAAGGGTCCAGTGAAGGGACAAGCCGCTGCGCGTGAGGTGCTGCTCGAGCGCCGGCTGGCGCTTGTCGGCAACGTCTCGGCGCTCACCGCCGAGGCATTGCGGCTCAAGCAGAAGCTCGCCGGCCTTGAGATGGATGTGCTGCGCGTGGAACTCGAGATCGGCAGGAACGGCCCCAGCGCGCAACTGGTGCAGGACTTGCATGAGGCGAAAGAGAGCGCCGAGGCGATCATGAACGCATGCGCGGCATGCGAGGACCGTATCGCCGCAGCCGAAGGCGATGTCGCGGATGTCGATCGCGAGCTTGCGGCGACAGTGAACGAGGACTGATGGGAGAGACTCAGTGAACCAGCAGATGATGCAGAACCTGACGCTGTTCGAGCTCCTGGCTCGCAGCTGGCGACGGCCGTCGGCCGTCGCCGCCCTCTGCTTCAGCGCCGATGATTCGACCGTTGCTTTCACATCCGTGGACGGAACCGTCGCCATTGCCGCGGTCGCCGATCAGGAACCGCCGGAATCGCGGATCCGGGTGAGCGGCGATCTCGGCCAGACGACGATCCGCCCGCGCGAGAAGCCCCCGGTGCCGTTGATCGCGTCCGCCGCATTTGGCGATGGCGATCCTCCCCTCGTCGCTTACCTGCGTTCCGGCTTCCTTGTCGGAACGGCGGCCGGCGAAGCAGTGCATCTGACGGCTGGCGGCGAAGTTGCGGAGACGCTGGTCAAGATCGAAGGCCCCATCGTGGCCATCGATCATAGTGCACGGACAGCGGTGACAGCGGTCAGCGACGGGCACGACGTCTTCTTGTCGCGCAACCGCGGCGATGTGGCGAGACTGGAACGCAATGTGACATCGTCGACGCACGCGGTGGCCTTCTCGCCGGGCGGACGCCGTCTCGCCTGCGGCTTGGGCAATGGACTGTCGATCTGGGCGGTCGAAGGGCCTGCCAGCCTGATACGAGACTTTTCCTTGCCGGCGCGCCCAATATCGATCCGCTGGAGCGGCGACGGCACATGGCTGGCTTGCGGTCTCGAGACGGGTGGCTTTGGGCTGATCAGCCCTGCCGACGGTTTAACGGCTATCGTTGCGGGATTTCCCTCCCCGGTACGCGCGGTGTGCTGGAGCGCGCCGGCGAATGCGCTGCTTGCCTCGGGTGCGTTCCGGATTGCCGGCTGGTCGATGACCGCGCCGCCGCTTGACGGCGAAACCGCCGGAGCATTGGAAACCGGTCGCGCCGGTCTCGTTCTGGTCGAGACGGTGGCCGCGCATCCGCAGAAGAAACTTGTCGCGGCGGGTTACGCCAACGGCCGCATCACGGTCGCCCAGATCGGCGGACGCGACGAGCTTGTCATCAGGTCGCTGGGCAGCGGGATAACGGCGCTGGCCTGGTCGGGCGACGGACGGCACCTGGCTGCAGGCATGGTCGACGGCACCGCGGCGATCATCACCTTCCCAGTGCAGATGTTCAAATAAGGCGCGCGGCCCCGCGTAAAACAGGAGGATGGAATGCAGACCGAAATCACCACAGAGGAAGAGAGCAAGGACGCGTTCTTCGAACAACTCGCCAAACTGTCGGAAGAGATGGTGGCCAAGCACGGCAAGGATTTCAGCATGGGCGCGCTGGTGCTCGCCGCCCGCTGGATCGCCGAGAACCGGGTTGGACGGTTGAAGACCAATTAGGAAGTTCATTTGGCTTTGTGGCCGGCAGGACTTCGCCGTGAGCAATGCTCGCAACTGTCAGGCCGGCGCCATTCGGGCGATCGCCAACGAGAGGCACCGGCTACCAAAAACGACCGCGCTGGCACCGATGAAAATTTCCCGAGAATCGGCTATGGTCCACCGTGGGGGCTGCCGTGGGGAAGAAAACTGGACTGATCACTGAGGCCGTATCGGAAGAACGATTGGCCGAGGCGAATTACTACGCCAGGAAGTGCGGCATCCCTCTTGAAGACGCGTTGCGGATCATTGAAAGTGCCTACGGTTCCAAGCCTTCCAAGAGCAAGGCACCGAAGCACGGCAAGCGCGGCAGGCGCTGAGTCAATTAGCAGGTGCTAGAACGGTTCCTGGAATCTCACCAGCCGCACGATTGTCGATCCGCCACGACGATAGGATCCGACCTCGACCAGCCCATCTTCACGTCCGCGTAACCCACGGGATCATTCCCCCAATTGCCGCCGGGATGTGACGACAAGCTCGGCGGATCGGCGACAAGCATTCCGCGGGGAACAAAGTTGGCTCAAGCGCGTTAAGGAGCCGGCTTTCCGGGGACCGAACAAAAATGCTCCTTGCCATGGAGAACGCGATCTCGACGACGGTCCTGGCGGGCAGGAGCGGAAATGCCGAAATTGTTGGCGTCGTCGACCTCACCAATAAAACCGAGTCCAGGCCCATACCGAGCAACTTGGGAATGGCCATCCAATTTGTGGCCAATGCCTCCGTGCTCGGCTACGATGTCCGTTCGGCCATGGTCTTTTATGGCGAACCTGGAACGCCTAGCCTTAGGGCAACGGATTGCGATCGATTGTGGGCGCAATTTGGTGGTGCGCTCCTGCGGCCATAGCCTCCCGCTTCTCTCCCATCCTCTCTCATCTTGATCGAGACCATCCCTCAGGCAGGGACACAGGCTTGGACAATATCGCAACGGCGACCGATCTGGCCGGAAGGGGAGGCATACTGGGGTTCGGCGCGCTCGGCGACGGTTGCGATTTGAGAAGGCCGTGGCGCCTTCGTCCTCGTCCGGGCGAAAGCGCGATCTCGTCTTCCAGCGTTGAGTTGGCTCGGTTGGGCTGCCCGCGGGGGCATTTAGAATAAGCGCAGGCGGCTGCTTTGTGCACGTGACGATCGTCGCAGACCGAAATTCATGCTGACCCGCCATCACGGCCTTATGCATCTTCTTCATCGGGAACGGTCTCATCAAAGATGGCCGACCAATCCCTGGCGCGTGCGCCGGTCGAATTCGAGGCCGCCTTGGCCGTCAGCAGCTTGAGTTTGCGGGCCGCGGCGGCAAAACGGGTCTCTGTGTCCATGCGCGGGCCTGCCTGCGGGTCAACTGGCTGGCCGGGCATCGGGCGGCCGGAGCCCGTCTGTGACCGGGCTGCCCCGGGCCTCTCCATCGGCCCGGGCTCAACGTCAGCACTGCCATAACCAGCCGCGGTCGCGGGCACGCCCATGGGCGGTAGAAACTCTGTTGGCGGGACATCGGGGACGTTGAGCTGCGAGTATTTTTCCATTGCGATAAAGGGTGCCGTTGCAAAGAAACGCAGCTTTTGGCCCAGGACTGGCCTTTGTCCCTCGCCCAGGATGATCATCTTGTCAGCCGGCAGCTGCCTGACCTCCTGAGGCATCATCAGATCACGATCGCGGAGCTGTTCGACCTTGGTGCGTCGGGGCAGTCCCATCAACTCGATGGTGCGCGTTTCGGTCTTGTAGCGCACCGTCTTCTTGCCCAGTCCCTTCGATACACTCTCGGCCGTCGCCTGATCGTTGGCGCCAAGGACAAGTTGATAGCCGCAATTGCCCATAAGCGAATGACGCGTGGTTTCGCCGTAGATCTCGTCAAGGTTCTTGAGGTCCTGAATGACGAAGGCCATTTTTATGTTGTAGGCGGCGACATAGGGTAGCCTGCTCGTAATCTCGCTCAGCCGTCGCAGCTGGCGGAACTCGTCCAACAAAAAGTAGACCGGCACGGCCTTCGGATCATGCGCGCGCAGCAGCACATCAAGTGTCTGCTGGATGAAGAGCGAAAGCAGCGGCTTCAGCAGCGCGACATCGGTGATGTTGGGCGCCAGATAGATCGATATCGGCCTGTGCTTCAGCGCGCGCAGATCCATGTCGCTGACCGAAGTGGCCGCCACCACACGTTCGTTGCGAAACGGTCGCAGGGCCCTCTGGATGTCCAGCAAGGCGGAGGCGGCGGCGCGTTCGGACAGCGCGAGATAAGCATTGAAGCTCTCGCGCGTGAAGCGCGACAGGTAAGGTTCTCGTTCCTTGATCCGGCTCATGAGGGCCTGGAGATCGGCCCCACTGTTGAAGAAGGATGTCACTTCGCCAAGGTTACGCCGGTCTCGATAAAAATCGCTTTCGGCGATGTAGCTGATCGCGCCTGCGATCGCGATCTGGGCCGTCGCCTGCCAGATCGAATTCTCGGACTCGGCGTTTTCCGGCACGAGGATGTTTGCGATATTCTGGATGTCCGTCGTGCGCTCGCCGCGGTCGGTTCTGATGAAATCGAGCGGGTTGTAACGGTGGCTCCTCTCCGATCCTGGGGCGAACAGGAAGACCTGATTGCCCTGCGCCTTCCGGTAGCCCGCCGTCGACCGGAAGATCTCCGCCTTGAGATCGGTGACGATCATCGAACCTTCATGGGTCAGTGCGTTGGGGATGACGTAGCAAGCCCCCTTCCCCGAGCGCGTCGGCCCGATCACCAGATGGTGGCGTTCATCCTCGACGCGCAACAATCGTCGGCCGAAGCGCCCCAATATGTGACCCTTTCGCCGGAACCAATTGCCACGGCGAAGCGACTGCAGGGTTTGGAACTCCGCATCGCCCAGAGGGTTGGAAACCGGTTTCAGACCGGCATAGGCGACCAGGCTCGCACACATCAGTGCGGGAATGAGGGCGCCCAGGCCGACACGACGCAGCACAGGGCTGTCGGCATATCGGATCAGCTGCTGAAACGGTGCGAACGGGTTCGTGGTGATCGTCACGTCAAGGATGCGGCCGTCGCCATGCAGCAGCCTCAAGCCCAGACCATAGGCGAGCAGCCAGACCACGATCGCCAGCGCGAGGCAAAATGCGATGTAGGCGATGCGGTAAGGGCCGCTCATGGCTTGTCCATCGCGGAGAAATAGATTTGCGACACGCCGCGTTTGCCGCCGTGGCGCCGAAGCTGGATGACGATCGGGATGACGCTGCGGATGTATGAGATCAGGTCGGCCTTGGGATAGGCCGCGGAGAGACCCGATTGCATCACCATCATGGCGAGCTGCTCATAGGCCCCTTGGGGGGTGTCGGCATGGACAGTCGACATGGATCCTGGATGGCCCGTGTTTATGGCGCGCAGGAACGAAAAGGCTTCCCCGCCCCTAACCTCGCCGACGAACAGCCGGTCCGGGCGCATGCGAAGCGAAGCCTCCAGCAGGGTCTGAACCGTGGCGCTGGCCGTGCCCTGATCGCCTTTGGAAGCAAGCAGATGAACGGTATTGGGCTGTGGCGGATAGAGTTCGCGCGTGTCCTCCAGCGTTATGATGCGTTCGTGCATATCCACCGCTTTCAGGCACGCATTGAGAAAGGTGGTCTTGCCGCTCGAGGTTCCGCCGCTGATCAGGATCGACAAGCGGTTGGCGATCGCACCGCGAACAAAGCCATGGATGTCGTCGCCAAGCAGAAGCTCGATCAGCGATCGGATGCCATCGCTGATCCCGCCGATCGCCACCGAAACCCGATCGAAGCCGCCCCTGTCGCGATAGTCCTCGAGGCTGAAATCGGCGACCACCTGCTTGCGGATAGAGACCGCACCACCACAGGGCGAGGCCGGCGGGAGGACGAACTGAATGCGTTCACCCGAAGGAAGGGCCGCGCTCAGGACCGGGTTGGCGGGACTGATGAACTGGTTGGTGGTGGCCGCGACCCGTTCGCCCATGTTGGCGATCTCGGCGCTGGTCAGCTTCGGGATCGAATGGAACTCCATGTGATCGGCCCCAAGCCGCTCGACATAGACATGGCCAGGCTTGTTGACCGAGATCTCGATGATCTCTGGATCGGCCAGGAATGCCGCCACCGGCTCAAGCGCCCGATAGAGGAAGTAATGCTGGTGGCTTGCAGCACTGTCAGTCGAGGCCGCGCTCACGACGGATGTCCTTCATGGCTTGCGAGAGGGGATCTTCATAAATTGCCGAGAAGTCGAGGTCCTGACGGACGAAGACGAAGATACGTTCGCCCTGCGGTACGCTGATCGTTGGCGCAATCTTGAGGCTTTCGCCGAGCACCTGATTGGCCATGTCCGAAAAAGTCTGGGCAAGCGTGGCGCGGGCGATCTCTTGCGCGCGCTGGCCCTCGTCGCTGCCTCCGGTAGCCGCCTGGCTGCCATAGCCGGTGAGATAGCTGGCGCCGCCGCCGACGATCGACAGCAGGATCGCTGCCCCGAAGCGTTCGCGGAACTTCTTGTCGACATGGCCGCCAAGGCCGGAGCGACCGAGGCTGTCGGCACCGATCGAGTTCAGGCGCACGCTGACGCCATCGTCGCGAAGCAGGCGTGTCCAGATGACGAAGATCAGTTTCTGTCCCTGGGTCATTTCGGACTGGTATTCGCCGATCAGGCGCGTGCCGGCCGGGATCAGAACGCGCCGGCCATCGAAGGAATAAACGTCCTGCGACACGATCGCGCGAATTTGGCCAGGCAGATCGCTGACGATCGCGGTCTCCAGGATTCCGGCAAGGAGCGTGCCTTCGGGCACGAGCGCGTCCATGCGCCGAAGCTTCCTGGCGACGGCGGAGCGATCACCAAGTCCGGACGCGGCTGCAAGAAATTTGCTGTTTCGGTCGTCGCCGGCAACCACCGCGCCTTGCCCGCTTGCATTCGGCTGGCCATCCTGTCCGTCAGCGGAACCTTTGTTGTCGAACACCACCATGTTGGAGCGATAGCGCTTGGGAAACTCGTCGGCTGGCCCCACCACCGAGACGTCTGGCGTCGCAGGCGTGGCGCCAGGGGGTGGCGGGACATCAAACTGCGTGGTGTCGGGATTGGTCTTTGCCGGCGGCGGGGATGGCGGCGGCGGCAACTCGATGACCGCGGGTTCGGCCGTTTTGGGCTGCGGGTCGCCGTCGCGGACAAAGGACGGCGGACGAAAAGTCGTGGTCGAGAATTCCTCGTCGCCGGCGAGGATGTCGCGCTGCGGCGGTTGACGCCCGGCCAGCACCAAGTACCCGGCGAGCAGCCCCGACAGCATCAGGACGGCGCCGCCAAACAGGTTCTTGCGGCGCATGGATGTATCGGCGATTGCCGAGCCGCCGCTGTTGGCCAAGGCCTCCAGTTCCGGACTGCGCTGGATCAATTGCCGCTCCTCCTGCGTATCTTTGCCTGCACGTCCCTTGCGGGAGCCATGACATCGGCATCGGGCGCGCCGAAGTCGGGCTTTCGCAGGTTGAAGATGCAGATCCACTGATCGCCATCGCGGAGCGTGAACTGGGTCGAGACGCCGTCAAGCACGATGTACTCGCCCTCCTTGCGGAAATTCTTCAGCGTTTCGGAGAAATCCGAATTGACGCCGAAGATCGCCGGGACGCGTCCGCTGAAGGTGAAAAAGGTCTTGTGACCGTCGTCGAAAACCAGGGACGGCTTCAGCCGGGCATCGCCAGAATAGGAATAGTCGATGTTGACGTTGGCCTTGTCGATGCCGGCAATGTTTGGCCAGGCCAGGCGCCGCTCCGCCTCCTGCCGCAGCCCGGCGTTGAGGCTCTTGTCGGGGTAGGAGAAGCGGATACCGAAAACCTGCCGGCCGCTGTCGGGCGCACTGTCAGCGAGCTCGAGAAAGTAGATGCGTCTGTTGGTGACGACGTTCATGTTGGTGGCGACATTCCTGGCGATCGGCTTGACGAACAGGATGTTGCCCTTGTCGGCCGGCACCACCTGCCAGCTCTCGCTGTCGCCCAGCGAGATGGTTTCGAACCTCTCGTCTTCATCAAAGACAATCATTGTCGATATGCCGTAGGTGGCCGAGACCCGCACGACGTTGTTCTCCTGGTAGGCGACACTGGTCACGCGCGCATCCAGGGCGCCGGCTTTCGGCGCCTGTGCGCCGCTTGCCGGCGTGGTCAGCTCGCAAACCACCAGCGCCGCCATGACGATCGCGCCTGGTCTCATCCGGCTGACCCTGGCGTGACCGTCTCCTGGTCGCGGCGGTAGCTGTAGACCTGGAAGCCGAGCGGGTTTTCAAAGCGCCATTCGTTCTTGAGCGGCGTCTCGGTATAGCGAAACCTGACCACCGAGATCCAATGCCTGTCGATCGATTCCGTCTCGCTCTTTTCGGTGGTGGAGAAGCGAACGATGGCGGTGCTGTCATTGGGAAACGACACCGATTTGATATCGACCAGAACCCGTTTCAGCACGCCGTTCACCTTGGCCGGGTTTTTCGGATTTGCCGCGCTGAACAGCGTCTGCAGGTCGCGTGCGGCTTCGCCCGTCGACAACAGCGCCGCGATCCCGAAATACTCCTCGATCGCAAAGGGATCATAACCCTCGCGATTGCGGATGTAGCGAACGATGTTGGCCTGTGTGACGGCTTCCTGGCCGGAGAGCGTCGAGGCCTTGGTCAGGCCCGACTTCACCTCGATGTATCCGGTGTTCTTGTCGACTTCGACGACGTATGGCTCGAAACTCTTCAGCGGCAGCATCAGCACCACCGCCAGCAGGCCAAGCAAGGCGAACGCGGCAAAGACCAGGGTGAAGAACCAGGCAATGCGGCTCGAATGCCTGGCGCGCTTGAGGATCTCATGTTCCCAGACATCGCCATCCTGGAAGTAGGATCGAAGTCCGTCCTGGGTGTCTGCTGCCATGCATCAATTCCATTCGTTGGGAGGCCAGATCTCGGAAACCTCGGCGCGCGCTATCGCGGAGTGCCATTGGCCGCGATGGCGCGCTGCATGGCATCGCGCGACAAGGTCCGCGGCGTATGCAGCCTTGCCTGGACGCGCTGAACCGCGGCGCGCATCTGACCGGCCGAGCCGCCGAGGACCCTGCGGCCCAACACGACGCCTTGTTGGGTGAGCGCGCGCGAGCGATGGCCGACCGGCATTGGCAGGCCGCCGACGATGCCCTGGGCGAGCGAGGGGATGTGGATGAGCACGAAGCTGCCGGCCAGGCACAACATGATGAAGGCGCCGAGATCGCTGAGCCTCAGTTCGCGATTGCCCGAGATCTGGTCGATCTTGGTGAGCTCGGGCGCCATGGCCGCGATCAGGAAGGCGGCGATCACGTAGACGAACAGCGGAATGAGCGCATAGAGCAGCGACTGGTTGAACCACCCAACCGCGTAGCCGCGCGTGGCATTGAAGAACATGCAGGCAATGAACACCGGCGCGGTGCCAAGCAGGACCCACAAGATCACCTTGGCGAGCACCAGGATGCCCAGCGCAACGGCCACGAAGAGGCCGGCAAACGCCATGATGACCATGCCGATCAGGGCAGGAAGCACCGAGAAGTAGCCCGCCTGTTCGGAGAATGTCGAGGCAGCCAGATTGGCTGTCTGCCATATCTGCGAAAGCCCGTTGCTCGGTTCGGTGACGCCCGTGGCCGATGCGGCGAGCACCGCGCGGCCCGCGGCCTCGGGAACCTTGGTGAGCCACAGATAGACGAGGCTGTCGAAATTCGACCAGCTGCTCACCAGGACGAGGATGAGGAACACCCGGGTGATCCGGCCGACGATCTCGCCCGCGCTCAGCCGCGACGTTCCCAGCACCAGCTGCGCGCCGTAAAAGAGGACGACCAGGATGAAGAGCAGGCGAAGCAGCGGCTCGATGTCACGGCTCAGGACCTCGAACGCGCGCTCTGAGAAGTTCTTGCCGGACGCATCGATGCGCTGCAGAAGCTCGCCTATGAAATTGTCCACCGCCCTGCCCTATTCCACATGATTTCCGAGCGCCGCGATCGCGCCTGCGCTGCCTGTCTGTCGGCGTTCACCGCCCTCATCGGGCCACACTCCGCACGAGGATCGGGCGCGAAACTGGTGAGGGTGTCCGGCCGTTTGCAAGGTGCCGATTTTTCCCTGGCCGTCTCGCACCCCGTCAGCAGCAACACGCCGCACATCGCAATTATTGCGCGCCCCGGCCGTCTCATTCGTAGGTCAGCGCCTTCTTGGTGTTCGAGATGTCGGTCAGCCGCCGCTGGTTCTCGGCCTGCAGCGACTGGACGGCGCTGTTCATGACGCCGATCATCTCGTTGAGCGTCAGGCCGGTCTGGACCTGGAGCTGGGTGTTCTGGTCAATGGAGCCCTTGATGTCCTTGGCCTGGCCGATGTCCTGGCCGGCATTTTCGAGCGCTGTCCGCCGCGTCTCGACCGCCTGCCGCGAGCCGTTGATCAAGGCGGAGACGCCAAGCACCGTCTTGACCAGCTCCTCATAGGATTTGTCGCTGGCCAGCGACGAGTTTTCCTTGCCCGAAAGCGATTTCACCAGCTTCAGGCCGTTGATGAAGGCGCTTGCCGCCTTGGCAAGCCGCGGATCCATCGATCCGAAATCCGGCATCCCGCCCTTGAGCAGGCCATCGAGGGAGGGCACCGAAGAGACACTGAAGCCATTGCCGACCGCCAGGTCCTTGAGCGCGCCCGCATCGCTGCCGCGCTCGCCGGTGACGGCCTCAAGGGTCTTTTCGACCGTGGCCAGGATATCCTTGTTCGTGTCGAGGATCCTGGCCGCCTTGTCGGCGGTGTCCTTGGCGACCGCGTAGTTGGTCTTGTCGATCACCGGGATGTCGGCCCTGGCCGAACTGACGGTGATTGCGGCGCCGGCGATGAGGGCAAAAACATGTTTCACGAGGGTTCTCCTGTTCATTGCGGGGTGAGATGTCATTGCGCGGTCAAAAGCAGCTCGGGCTTGGCGTCGAGCTTTTGCACGCAACCTTGCGCGTCGGGGCTCCACTTGAGGCCCGGCTCGTCACAGCGGCCGGTCGTTTCCGTGCCGCCTTGCCGATCGCCGTTGGTGTAATGGCCCGAGCGGCGCGCCCCCGAAATGTCGCTCAGCGCCAGGGCATTGCGGGAATTGACGAGGTCGGCAAGGCTCGCGCTCAACTCAATCATGCGGTTCAGCATCTCGATGTTGGCGTTGCGGGCGCCGGAGTTCTGATCCCAGCTCTCCTGGATGGTGCCGCTTGGCTGTCTGGCGCGTTGCTGAAACCAGGACGCGACGCCGTCCGATCCGTCGCCGAAGGCGCCGGTCAGCGCCATGGTGTCCAGCGTCGCCGTGCGCATACCGGCATAGGCCTCGCCGGTGCCGCCGAAATTCAACGGTATGCCGGACTTGTCGGAGCCGCCAAATGCCGGCATCCATCTTTGCGTGATGTTGGCGACATAGCCCTGGGTTTCGCGAAAGGGCGGAATGCCGCCGTATTTTTCGACATTGCCGGCACCGGCATTGTAGGCCGCGAACGCCAGCGCAACATCACCGTTGAAGTTCTCCAGCTGCTGCTTGAAATAGCGCGCCCCGCCGCGCAGGTTCTGCTCGATGCTGTAGGGATTGACGCCAAGCTCGGCGGCGGTCGCCGGCATCAGCTGCGCCAGTCCGATCGCGCCGGCGCCCGATCTGGCGCAAGGGTTGAAGCGGCTTTCCTGGTAGACAAGCGCCAGGAACTGGTTCTCGTCGACGCCCTCCTCGCGCGCAATGCGCCGGACCAGCCCGGCAATCGACGCGTTGGCCTTGGCGGCGGCGACAGGATCGTCCGTGCGGGCTGGCCGGTAGAGCGCGCAGGTGACACCCTGATTGTTGCCAAGGCGCTGGCGATCTATGTCTTCGATCGCGGCGATCTTGTCGCTCGCGTGCCTGCGTTGATCAAGCACCGCGCCATCGAAAGTTGGAATGTCGGCGGCCGCGGGCGAGGCAAGCAGCACCAGCAGGAGCGGGAAACGCCGGATCATGTCGAGGCCCCTTCCCGGCAAAATTCGGCTAACCAGTCGGCCGGATCATCGCCAAGGCGGGCGCGCAAGGCAGCACAGGCCTCGACGGTTTCCTTGCGGCCCGACAGGACCTTGAGCATGTCGGGCATCGACGAAAGATCGAGCCGGGCAATGACGGAATCGTTGCCATGCTTGATCAGGAATGTCCGCCGCTCGGGCGGCGTGTTGCGGATGAACGCAAACTCCTTGGCGGTGAGGCCAAAGCGGCCAACATAGCTTTCCGCGTCGGCGCGCGGGTTCGGGAAATGCAGGTTTGTCGACGATTGCTCGATCAGCGTGTTGGATTGCGGCGCCCTGGCGATGTCGGCCGCCGACTGGGTTCCGAAGCCGACGATGCCGTTCAGCTTGCGGATCGTCTTCATCTTGTCGACGATGTAGTTGGAAAAGGTCGCGTCCTGGAGCAGCTTCCAGCCCTCGTCCATGAAGATCAGGACGGGATCGCCGTCAAGCAACTCATCGAGGCGGTGATAGAGATACATCAAGGCCGGCGTCCGCAGCTCGGCATTGTCGAGCACATGCGTCATGTCGAAGCCGAAGACGCGGCTGTTGGACAACGACAATGCGTCGCGCGGCGCGTTGAACAGCCATGCCTTCTCGCCCTCGAACCATGGCCGCAGGCGCGACTGGAGATCGTTGGCGTCCGAGCGCGATCGCCCCATCAGCAGCCCGGACAAATTGGCAAGCGTGCGCTGCTCGATCGGCTCGCGGCAGATGCGGCCGATCGCCTGTTCCAAAATGTCCTCTTCTTCCTGCGAGAAGCCGTGCCCGCCGGCGGGCTTCAGCATCACCTTGAGCAGGCGCAGCAGGAATTCGCGGTTTGGCGCGCTGTTGTCCATCTGGAGCGGATTGAAGCCGGTGCTGATGCCCGGCCGCAGCACCTCATAGGTGCCACCGACGGCGCGAATGAAGATCTCGGCGCCGCGATCCTTGTCGAAGAAGACCGCCCGTGGTTGCGGCGAGATCCGAAACGCCTGCGCAAGCAGGAAGGTGAGCACCACCGTCTTGCCCGATCCCGTCGGACCGGTGACCAGGAAATGTCCGATGTCGCGCTGATGAAAGTTGAACCAGTAGGGCGTCTGCGACGTCGTCTCCAGGATGGAGATCGGCAGGCCCCAATGATTGCCCTGCGCCCTTCCGGTCGCAAAATTGTGCATCGAGGAGAAACCGGCGAAATTGGCGCTCGACAGCATCGAGGAGCGGGCGATGTAGCTGTGATTGCCCGGCAGCTGCGCCCAGAACGAAGCCTCCATGTTGAGGTCTTCGCGCAGCCAGGTGATGTTCATGTCGGTCAGGCAGGCGCCGAGCTCCGACACCGATCTGTCCACGCCGCCGAGATCACGGGCCAGGCAAAGCAGGCTCAGGTGATGATATCCAAACACGGCCTCCTGGTTGACGAGACTGTTGAAGGCGAAATCGATGTCGGTCTCGACCGTGCTGCCGGCCTCGTCGGAGGCCTGGATCTGCCGCTGGAGCCTTGCGATCCGTTCCTGTGCGATCGGCTTGTCGGCGATCGTGAACGACTGGGTCAGGATGAATTCGTGATTGAGCTGGAGGAGTCCGTCCAGCATTCCCGGGCCCGAGAACGGCGGGTACTCCTTGATCGACAGGATCGCACCGAAGCGGCTGTCGGCCTCGGTCGGTGCCTGCGCCTGCAGCGTGCGTCTGGAGAAATGCAGGCGTGATGTGCCGACAAAATTGCGAATGGCCATGCGCGGCAGGCGCATCGGCCGCGATGTTGCGCAGGTCAAAAGCGTGTTGAAGAACTCGCAAGGCTCGGAATAGGGATCGCCGTCCCGGTAGACGATGCCAAGGACGCGGGCGCCATATCTTTGCAGCTCGCGCGTGACGTTGGCCGCCACTTCCTCCAGCTCGCCGATGCGCTCTCGGCTTTGCAGCAGCCGCGCTTCGCGATCGGACGACCAGTCGAACAGCCTGGCGAGCGATTCAGCGGCTCCCAACGCGCCCCGCATCCGGGCACGCACCACGGTCAGGTAGAGATCGTTGGTGAACATGCGCCGTTGTTTGAGCCCGCTCATGTAGCGCGTGTGGAGGGCGTCGCAGAACGGATTGGCGAACGAGCCGCCGATCGATGGCGTGACCTCCTTGCGGATGATCGTCGACCACAGCGAATACCGGCTTGAGCCAAGCGCACGGATCATCGTGTTCTGGACGCTGGCGCGCATATTGAGCTCGGCCTGGTCCTCGGTCTGGAAAAACAGGCCATCGAGCTTGATCACGCAGACCAGCGCGCCGCTCTCCAGACCGACGATGCCGTTTGCCAGGTGGCGCATATAGGGCACATGCGTCGCCACCGGTCTGTCGCGGCGGCGCTCGCGGCCAAAGCCCAATTCATCCATGACGACGTTCAGCATGGTCAGGCCCCGTAGGAGTTGGTTTGCCAAAAGATCCTGTTGGGCGTGCGTGGCGTGCGGCGCCCGGCGACCTGAGCAAGGTCGAGAATGCGAATATCGCGGCTGCACAGCGCAAACAGTGCGAGATAGGTCGCCGGGGCGATCGCAACGGACCAGAAGCTGCCGGTCACCAGGAATGCGATCAGCGTGATGCCAATGATGATGTAGAATGCGCTGAGCGGAACGCCCCACATCATCGGCGGCCGCGTCAGCCCGATTACCAGTGGCGTCAGCTGTGGCTTGTCGTTGGTTGCCTCGTCCATCGGTCACTTGCCGACGGCCGAGATCATCTGGTCGACGATGGCCGGCGCGCCGAATACCAGCCCGATGCCGATCACCACGGCGCCGGCGGTGAACCAGGACAGCCGGCCGGCGAAGGCGAGGAAGCCGAGGCCGATGACGGCGATGATGGCGAGCAGCCGGCCGAAGGGACCGGTGATGAAATCGACGATCATCTGCACCGCCGTCTCGAGCGGGGCGAAGGCTCCCGACGTCTGGGCAAATGCCGGGTCTGCGATCGCGCTCAGCGATACCCCAAGAACCAGGCCCGCGATGACGGTTCGTGTCTTGGCTGTTGGCGTTAAGGTCGGCAAGATCCGGGTCATGTCTGGCTCCGTTAGAACTGCATGACGCCGCCAACCCATTGGCGGCGTGTGGTAGGCGAAATCGTTTCGGTATCGGCCGTGGGGAGATCGACGGCGGCATCGGCGGCGCGAGCCTGCGGATCCGCGCTTGACGGACCAGGCCGCAGCTTGATGACTTCGGCGACGAAGCGCACGGTTTCCGGCAAAGGCGGAATGCCGCCGCCATAGTCGTCCACGCGAGCGGCGCCGGCGTTGTAGGCGGCGGCAACGATCAGCGGATCGCGATAGGTCGCAAACAGCTGCCGCAGAAATCTGACGCCGCCGTCGATGTTGTCGGCGGGGTCACATATGTCGCTCACGCCAAGCTCGCCTGCTGTCGCCGGCATCAGCTGCATGGGCCCGCGCGCACCCTTGGGGGAATTGCGGACCCTGTCGAGTTGGCTTTCGACCGTGGCGATCGCAAGCGCGAAATCCGGATCGACATCGTATTTGTAAGCCGCGGCCCTCACGAGCCGGGCGATCTCCGCAGCGCTGATCGGCGAGGCGCCACATGGTTTTGCGTGCGGATTCCGGTGCGGAACAGGTGAACTGTCAAATTGACTGTATTTTTCGGGTGCCGGTGAAGCGCCCGGTCCGGAGGAGCCCGGTCTGGGCAGGCTTGCGGTGGCCGTGCTCGTTCGATGAAGCTGTCCATCCTGCCTAAGTTCATACTCCCTGGCGTCAGTTCCCCAGCGGGCGTCGAAGACGGCTGCAACACTTTCATCGGACGCTTGAAAAGGCCGGATCGCCGCGTGGTTTGAGGTTAGTTCCGTTCCTGACCGGGCATCTTCCGCGGCGGCCGATGATGGGGTCCAGACCGCGACCAGAGCCGTGCTGGTGAGGGCGAGAAGCAGATGCCGGTTCGTCGGTCTGGACAGGGGGTCAGTCATCGGAAGCCCTTGGGTGGCCGGTTCGAAGAATGCCGGGTATCGGTAAGCGACTTGAAAAAAGATGTCAAACAGATATTGTTTTTATTGCGCGGCAAATCAGAACTAGGCACATTGGCCACGTGATTGGATGTCGAGAGGAGCGTTGCGATGAAAGCCAGGATATTGGGCAGCCTCGTTGCTGGCCTTGCGTTGGCGTTGCCGGCGAGCGGCGCCCCACCCATCGACCAGGCCTATGTCAGGTCGCTCGCGGCGCCGGGCAAGACGGTACTGGTCATGGAATATTACGATGGCCAGGGCGCCATCGTGGATCGCAAGGGCTTTGCCTCGGCCAGGGGCTTCGATGCCGTTTCACCAACCGACTTTCAAGTCGATGACAAGCTGACGGTGCATCTTTATGGCATCGAGCCGTGCGACGGTGATCTGGTCAAGCAGCGCGAGAACTTCTCAGGCACCTGCGCCGATTACGCCAGGCGCGGGCTGCAGACGATGCTGCAGTCACCGAAAGTGATCTTCTGCCGGGCCTTTCTCAGCGAGACGAATGCTCAGGCCCAGGATGCCACCTGCTATGGCTACTACAACTACCCCGGTAGCCTGGACACGATCGACATGTTGGAGGAGCAATTGGTGTCGATCGGCACGCACCGCATCGCCAAAAAGCCCGATGGCACGCCCGCCCGCAAGGATCTCGCAGAAGCCGAGAAGATTGGCCGCGGCGGATTCGGCATGTGGGCCGATCCAAGGATCAAGGATCAATGAGGACCATGGCTTTTGTGGTTGGGCGCGCGATCGGGACAGCGCCCCGTCGGACCGTTTCGATGCGAGACCGCGGGCGCACTTCCAAGGCAGACGTCTTCTCGATCGATGCAGGGTTGGCCGACCACCTCCATGGCGTCCAGCCATGAAAAGCAAAATCCTGCCTTGCGCCCTGACGGCGCTGATTGTCTGCAGCCTTCCCTCCCCCGTGTTCGCGGCCGACATTACACGCGGCTGGCGCGCGAACACCGTGCCGACGGGTTTTTCCGGTTCCAGTATGGCAAGGCTTGCAGGTCGCGTGACAGTGGTCGACGGCCGCACGTTGTGGTTTCCCGATGTGTCCGAGACGGTTCGGCTCGACGGCATCGACGCATGCGACCTGCCGCAATGGGCATTTGATCCAAAACAGCATGGCGACAGCCTGGTCCTGAAGCCGGTGCCCTGCGGAGCCTTGTCCAAAGCCTGGCTGAAGCGGCTGGTCGGCGACAGCCCGGTCGTCTGCCGCATTTCAGCCTATTCCGTCGACGGAGCCCTGACGGGCCGATGCATCGCGGGTGGACGCGATCTCGCGGTCGGCATGCTGCGTGCTGGCTGGGCTCGAGTCCAAGGCCCCTCCCCCGTGAGCTCGCAGTATTGGAAATGGCAGCGCTACGCCATGTCAGCGCGCTATGGGATGTGGGCGACATATGTGATCGATCCGGATGAATGGCGCGCCAAGGCAGTGGACAGAACCCTGGGGCGGAAGCCGCTTGCCGACCTGAATCTGCTGGGCGAGCGTGAGCAGGAAATCTCGCCACCATTCCTTGACGCCCGAGAGCGCCCTGTCCGCTCCGACCGGTAGAGATATCGCAGTGATTGGTAGCGCCCGGGTTGGCCCGGGTTGTTGGCCCCACAGACTTCGCAAGACTTGACCGCTGATGAGATCAGAAAGCTGAAACTGACACCGGAGCACAAGGTCGATGACTTCGTGGGTTGACCTATGTCGACACGCATTACCTGAAGAAGCCGTATAATCCCATCCCGCCCGACCACATCTAAATTCGTTCCGAAACTTAGCCGCTTTGTTTTCGCAGAAACCCGGCAATATCCGGATGGAATTCTCCGACGCTGGCTTTCACGGTGTCGACCTCGCTTGGCTGCAGCTTCACCTTCCGTGCCAGCATTGTAGCGATCAGGTAGCGGACCTTCTGCTCAGCCTCCAGCCGGTTCCCGGCCTGGAGTTTGATCAGTCGCCGACGCGCTGAAGCTTCGAGAAGATTGCTTAGGACCAGGCACAACCGGACAGGGGTGGAGCGAACCGTCCAGCGACCGGAGCCTGTCTTGCGGGAGAACATTTCGATGGCATCGAGCAGGCGGCGGTGCCGGGCTATGCCGCGCGCCATGGCCGTGGAACTTGCGGCCCTGCGCCGAGCGGGGCAGCTGTCGTGGCCGCGTCCCAACGGTCGGGAATTGGAGCTGTCATGCTCGGTGGATAATCCTTGATCAACGACTTCGCTTGGCCTCTGCGGCCTGGCCGCATTCGCAGTGTGTTTCTGTCCCGTCATCCTTCCTTACCAAGCTGCGCAGATGGCCCCAAAGGGTACATCGTGGCCGAAGCGTCGTCCTTGGATGCTGCCAGTGTTGGTTTCGGTAGCGAGGCCACCAATGCAAAACCAGCAGAACGCCAGAATAGGGGAAGCATAGCGCAATTGCGGCAGCCACCGTGCTAAAGTTGGATGAAATGATGTGAAGCGACTGAAATATAATGCGCTTAGGTTAAGGGTTCGAAATATTCGTCCTTGCGAACTGCAGCCTGTCATCGCCGCGGTATTGGTTTTAGAGCGTCAGTCGATCACTTCAGGCCTGCGGCTCCTTGCGCAATTTCGAGAAGACCCGACACCAAAAGCGATAGTCGTCATCGCGTCCGTCGAAATTAGCGGTCAGCGCGCACCATGCCGCGGCTGTCGCCGCATCTGGACCATAGAGCTCTATCGTCGCCCGTACCGTCGCTGCTGGGTCCAGCAACTCCCACAGCGTCAATTCGGCGTGGCCGGAACCAAGCCGGTCAATATGAATTTCTGGCATGCAAAAGCCTCCCGCGGTGGATCCGGCGAGCGGCAGCTATGCGCTGCAAGGCCGGACGTTGGAAACTCACGGGGTGAGCCACGATCCTGAGGCATTACGCCTAGGACATTCGTCGTGTCGTCCCTGGCCATCTACAGCTTCGCAGGAGGACCTCGGAAGCTGGCGCAGAGGCAATTTATTGCAGAGCTCTCGCGCCAAGGCAACCAGCGTGCGAGATCGACAGGCATCATTGCCAGATCGGGTTTCCCGATCGGCCGACGTCGAAGGGGCCTGTTGGCCTGCAATGGAACGGAGGGGTACACGATCCTCGTAGAATGTAGAATTTAGCCCAAATGAGATCGGCCGGTGCCCACAGCGTCTCCACTGCGCAAGAACTCACCGCAGTCAACCGGCGCTCAGAAAGAGTATTTCGCGTCGGAAGCCGACCTTGCGTCGCTGGCTGGCGGCGGCGCGTTGGCCGCAAGCGACCAATCTTTTGGCGAGAAGGCAGCCTGCTGCCGCCGACGCCATCGGACTTCGGACTGGTAGTCTGAGATGGGGCCGCTAGCGGTCAGTTCGCTTGTGACCAGGGAAGCACGACAGCTGACCTTCAATGTGAGGCCGCGATATCACGCGAGCGGCGGAAGCGCGACCGATCGTCGGTCGCGGTCAGGAAGGAGCGCGCGGTCACCGGGCCCGCGGGGGACGGCCATGAAGCGCCGGCATGGTTCGTTGCGGGTGACGATCTTCACGACCATGTCATGCAGTCGGCAATACTGTCGCCACAGCGCCGCGCGCGGCCGACAGCATCGCTTACCATCAGCTCGACCCATAGCGGATCCTCCGCCACAGCCTAGCGCACCGCGTGCTCGAATGCCGAGCGTCCGACCTTGCTCAAGCGGATGCCGAACGACTTCAGCGAGTGGCGGATGGCGTTCTCCAGGTCAAGGAACTTTGGCCTTCAGATTGGGCCGGTGCGTCAGCAGAAACCGCGTTCGGTAGCAGCTTTCCGACTTGATATAGGCCTATCGGAACCAGCCGGCGCGCATGATGTGGGCGATGCCCAGCGCATCGGGCTTGTCGGTCTTGTTGCGCTGCGTCGACATTGCGGCGCGCACATGCTGCGACTCCAGGCAGATGGCCGGCAGGCCGAGTTTCTTCAGTTCCGGGTGCATCCACGGCGACAGCGAGCTGGCCCCGTGGCCCAAATCGAAGTCTCTATGACAATGTACGCCTTATCGACGCCCATGGTACCCATCGCCGTTCCGACTTTTAAGCTCAGTCCGGGCAAGAGTACCGAAAACGAACTGCGCTTGGCGGCGGACGCTTGGCTACCTCAACCGGGGGACAGCTAACCGGCCGATATCCTCATCACCGACGACCAGCTGAAAACCGATGAAGCCTACTCGGAATCGGCGCGCAACAAATGCGCTGACTGGGTCCAGCCGCGTCTGTCGGGTTGCATAGCTCAGCCGACGCCCATTTTGCCAAAGTTACCGAAAAATTGACATAAATTAGTAATCGCTAATACAGAATACACTGCTACTTTATGTGACAGTAGGACATGAGTGAGAGTTCGAGGGCGGGTACATCGTTCGACCTCAATAAGGAGTAGAGATTGCGAAGGCACGCAGCTGTTGCTGGACTCAAGCCGAAGACGGCGCCGCAAAGGATTGGGGCTCACTCGGGGCACTGGTTGCGCGCTGTGCTTCGGGAGCCTTCTCTCTCCAGGTGCCAGTGATGGACGATAGTGAGCGGGCTCGTACTGAACCGGAGACGAGTTCTTGGACCGGCCGCAACAGGCGTCTCGACCCATCGCGCCTGCCGGAGATGGTGAGCTATACCACGCGCGACACCTATGGCGACGTGACCTTCACGCTCAACCAGCGTGGTGTGGTGGTCCGACGCATGCAGGATTTAAGCAGCGTACCGGCAATCATTGCCCTTCCCGCCAAGGTTTTCCGCGGCGTGGCCGCCTGCGCGATGGAGGATCCGGATGGAAAATTCACATCGGAGCTCAAGCTTCTGCACAACGATCCGATGCTGACGGTGCCACTGCTGGTGTCCGACGATCTCGAACTTGTTGCCGCCGACTGGCGTGCCTGGGCCGAGGCCTACCGTCTGCCTATGCTTCTGCTTGGTGCCGACGGCGTTGCCCGCACGCTTGAGGAAACGCTCGGTGGGCTGCGTCTCGATCATGCGGCCAGGCTTTCTGATGCTGGCCTGATGAACAAACTGACGCCATTAGAGCAAATCGGTCGACTGGTGGATCGGAAGTGATGTGACACGTGTCTCGTGTTCATTTGGGCAGCAGGGTCGATCCTCCCCACTGTGTCGATTGCTGGGGAACCCCCGCCAGGCGCGGCCAGGTAGCGTCGGCCTGGTTGAAAAGACCGCCAGTCTCAGCCAAGGACTGGACCGCTTTCCCGGCCCTTCGTCTGGCCGATCTCTCGGCGTCGGCAAACTGCCGCGGACCTGCGGGGATGCAGTGCTTGATCGGGAATCATCATCTCACTGACGGATCGTTTTCGAAGCCGTGCAATCGGCTAGGCGCGGCGGTGCGCGTTGCCGACAAGAGCCCCCAGCCTGCCGGTGCGCCGGCAAAGCCGTGGATCGGTGCGTCGGAAGCGCCAGCGTCGGTTTCAGAGGTGAGGCGCACCGGTGCTTCGTTCGATATCGCAACCTACAGGACCGAGCCGCTTTCGGCGCCGACAATCACGGTGGCGAACAGGAGCAGTAGGTTGGCTATGAGCTTTGGCATCCGCCGCCCCTAGGGAAGTGCCGGGCGATCTTGGCCAGCAACGATACGGTGGAAGACCCACAGAATTGCTGGGCAGGCCAGGAGCATGAGGGCGCCGAAGTCGAGCGCGGCGCGCGCGGAGCCGAGCGACGTGGAAAGCTTTCCGCCGATCGCGGAGCCAACCGGGCTTCCAGCATAGAAAGCCGTATAGAATATTCCCATTCCGATCGCCCGCGTCTTCGGCTCGAGCACGCGCGCCGGTAGGCTCATGATGGCGCCGGCGGGCAGGCCGCAAACGGTCCCAACAGCAATGACGGCGGGAAGCACCTGGCCGCTTCGCGACAGGAGAACCGTCAGCAGCGCAAAGCCGATGCAGCCTGCGACAACGATGGCTTCGCCGCGTTTGGTCATATCAGCGAGCAAGCCTCCTAAGGGAACCGAAAGCGCCGTGAGCCAGAGGACGATGCTGATCGTTGATCCAGCTGCAGCCATGGACCAGCCTCGCTCGACGAGCATCGTTGGGCCGAAACTGAAGATCATCACCAAACCGAGATTGTAGAGACACCAGATCGAGCTAACGGCAATCATCGCATAGACGTTTTCCGAGGTCACACTGCCTCGTTCGCCTTTAACGGGGACGGGCGCCTCCTGAGCGCGATAGAAAAACGCCATCAGGCCGAAGCCGATCAGGATCCACCCTGCGACGGCTAGGTTGACGGCAAAAAGGCCGAATCTCGCTCCAATCCATGGCAAGAGCATGAGCGAGATTGCGATGCCTACCGGCCACGAGTTGACGAAAATGGCCATCGCGGTTGCGATTTCCCGGCCGGCAAACCAGTCGGCGACCATCTTGGTCATCAGAACGCTGAGGAGAATACCGCCAGTGCCGGCGATCAGTCGGCCTGCGATTTGCACGCTCCATGACGCCGATGCAGCCATCAGTAATTCGCCAGCCAGCATCGCCAGGAGTGCGGCGAGAACCGTCGCCTTATCGCCATAGCGGCGTCCGATGGTGCCAGCGGGGAAGGCGAGCAGGACGCCCGGCGCAAAATAGACTCCGATAAGGATGCCGATGTCGGTCAGGCTGGCGCCGAGACCTTCGCTAAGCTGCGGCGCTACGGCCCCCACGCTGCCGAACTGGAAGGCGAAGGCGGCACGAGCGACGAACAACACAGCAAGAATGATCCAGCGGCTTCGCACTTGATCCCCCCTGGGATTGACGATCAGCGCATGGCTTCACCAAATGCGTCCTCTTCGTCATGATTCAACGTTGCAGTTCATGTCGCCCAGCGGCCCAGGCAAGCCCCTCTTCCAACCGATCGTCCCCCCAGAATGTTTCGCCATCGACGACGAAGGCCGGGGAGCCGAAAATGCCATAGCTGCGAGCCGCGTCGGTCTCCTGCTTGAGACGCTCATGGGCGCGGGCGCCGTCAGCCTTGGCAACCACATCGTCGATGTCCTGACCCAGGGGAGCCAGCACATGCCCCAGATGGACGCGGCTGCCCAGTTCCATGCCTTCCAGGTACCACGCCCTGAAGCTTGCGACGGTGTAGACCTCGCACCAGCCCTCTTCGGCCGCCACCATGGCGACCCGGTTAGCCAGAAGGTCCGGGTCGGTCGGCCAGATGGGAGCCCTGATGTAAGGGACGCCGTGCGTCGCCGCGCGCCGCTCCACATCGCGCCACATGTACTTTACCTTTGCCGCCTGGGTGCGGAGGGCAATGTTGTTCTCGGCCATCACGGTGCGGACATTGAATGGGCGCCATCGAACGGCAACGCCCGACTGTTTCGCCATGGCGTCAATGCGCATCACCGACAGATATGCGTAGCCGCTCCCGAAAAAATAGAAGAAGTCGATCTGCTTCATTCCCTCCTCCTCCGCGGCCGCGCCAAGTCGGCAACAAACCTATTCCTCAGTCGGTGCTGTTAAGGCTGCACATGCGTATTAGCCATGACCCGTCGGCCTGTCGCTCGAAGACGTCGACCGACGTACCGTTGCCGACCTCAAGGCCCTCGGTATACGTCGCCAGGCACCAAGCCAGGTCACCGGATCTGCCCGCATATATCAATTTCATTTTCTTGTCGGTCGCCTCGCTGTGCCCATTCGTCCAGGTTG
Organism: Mesorhizobium sp. B2-3-5; assembly: GCF_006442395.1. NCBI lineage: Bacteria > Pseudomonadati > Pseudomonadota > Alphaproteobacteria > Hyphomicrobiales > Phyllobacteriaceae > Mesorhizobium > Mesorhizobium sp. B2-3-5. The sequence goes on from NZ_VFVX01000026.1 coordinate 49,734, forward strand.
CGTGGAGAGCTTCGATCGCGTCGCGGCCTCTAGCCGGAGGCGCGTAGGGCGAATGTAATTCGGCATCAGCCGTAAACATCGCGCCGCATGTCTTGGTGTCGCCGGCACGATAGGCAGCCACATAGGCATTCCAGAAAACCTGCAGTTCCTCGTGGATCGACATCGGCGGCCCTCCGGGCGCTAGATCGCTATATTAGGGATTTCTCAGGTATGCGACAATCCTCCAATACGGGTCGGCCGCTGGCCTCTCCACCCAAAAGATGGTCCGCGGCCGAACTCTTCTTACAAGCCTGGACACATCGCTGACCCGAAGCCCGCGCCGGAAAAATGATCCAAATCGTTGTCCGAGTTGATTATCAGCTTGGCGGAACCAGCCGGTGCGCATGATGAGGGCGTCTTGTGCGCTGCGCCGACATCGCAGCACGCACGGTGTCGTGTCTCCAGGCCGAGTTTCTTGAGCTCCGGATGCAGCCAGGGCAACAGCGATCCGGTCTCGTGAGCGACGCGACGCAGCGCGAGGTGCATCTGGAGGTGGCGGTCGTGACCGACCCCGATGCGATCTGCGAGATGCTCGAACCCTTTCTCGGACATCGCGTGTCGAATTGCCCGCAAGTCTCATAATTCAAGGCTGAGCGTCTTAATCCATTTCAAGCCATGGTCGGTTGCGGCCCTGGGCTTGTATTCGCATCCAACCCAGTTCCGATAGCCAAGCCGTTCAAGCGCTGCAAACACGGCAAGATAGCTGATCTCGCCTTCATCGGGCTCGGCACGGCTCGGCACCGCCGCAATCTGGACGTGGCCGATCTTCGGCAAGTGACGGGAAAGTCGAGTCAGCACATCGCCTTGGCTAATCCCGACATGGTATATGTCAAACATGATCTTTAGGTTCGGCGCTCCGACTTGATCAAGCATGTCAGCGGCTTCCTCGATCGTGGAGTAAAAGTAGTTCGGTTTGTCGCGCTGGTTGATTGGCTCCAGCAGGATCGTCAGGTCTGGGGCAGCATTGGTGGCGAAGACAAGATTCTCGATGAACACTTGCTTTCCTCGCGCTCGTTGGTCCAGCGGAACGACGCCAGCCATCGCGTGGATCGAGTTCGCGCCGGCTTGGCGCGCATAGCCGGCGGACATCGCGAATCCCGTGCGAAATTCGCTCTGGCGTCCATCGATGGCGCCCAGTCCGAAATCGCCCTTGTCGGTATCGCCCAGCGGCGTGTTGATCCCGAGAAGAGTTAGGCCGTGATTGATGCAGCGCTGCTTCACCAATCCCGCTGGCGTCTCGTAGGGCCAATGCAATTCGATGGCTTTGAATCCAGCCGCCGCTGCCGCGTCGATGCGATCCACGAGCGGGCGGTCGGGCCACAAGAATCCTAGGTTTGCGGAGAAGCGGAGCATAGTCGATCCATCATTGGACGAAGTGTCCTGGGTTTTTGAATCCGAACACTGTCTTGTTGATCAGGGTTTCATGGTCGCTGATTAGGATGGCGTTCGTGGCGGCCACCGGATCCGCCATCATCAGGCATCTTGCGTCGACCAATTGGAAGCGCGGTTTCCCGTGGACCACGCCCCAACGCTTCCCCCGTTGTCTTCACGAATGAGGTCGCTGCCCTTGGCACCGATCATAATCGATGCAGCATTGGTATTACCGCCAATCAGCCTCGGCATGATGGACGAGTCGATAACCCGCAATCCCTCGAGGCCACGAACCTTGAGCCTCGGATCGACTGTCGCGAGCTCGTCAACTCCCATCCTGCAACTGCCAACCGGATGGTAGTCGGTCTCAGCAGTCTGCCGGACGAAGTCGAGGATCTGCGCGTCGGTCTTGACGTCGGCTAAGGGGGCGTAGGGGCGAGACACATAGGGCCTGAATGCCTTGGACTCCATGATTTCCCTTCCAATCCTAACGCAAGCGATCATCTTGTTGGCGTCAATAGGGTCGGCCATGAAGTTTGGGTCGATCAGGGGAGCATCTAACGGGTTCGACGAGGTAAGTCTGACCTCGCCGCGGCTGACCGGCCGCATGTTATTATTGTGCAGCGTGATGCCATTGCCGGGCAATTTGGTGAACCCGTGGTCGATGACCCACGCCGGCAGGAAGTGGACAGAGATATCTGGCTCCTCGAGCCCAGCTTCGCTCTTGGTGTAAGCGACAGCCTCGCATCCCGACGATGTGACCGGTCCTGACCTGAAGAGGAGGTAGCGGGCGCCGTGAATATATTTGTAGGGGAAACGCGCCGCGTCATCGTAGGTGAGTTTAGTGGTCGCGTGCCAGATGGCCGCCGCGTCGAGATGGTCCTGCAGGCCTTTGCCGACACCGGGCAGGTCGTGCACTACTGTCACGCCGGCTTGCTTAAGCTCACTTGCCGGACCGATGCCGGAAAGAAGGAGGAGCTTGGGAGAATTAAAAGCTCCCGAGCTGACGATAACCTCGCGCGTCGCACTCACCCTTGTGGTGCGGTTGTCATTCCCGACCAGTTCGATTCCCACGGCACGCCCTTTCTCAATGATGATCCGCGAAACGAGGGTGTTCGCGTAAACGTCGAGATTCGAGCGGGACTTGCGCGCCGGATGTAGGAACGCGCGGGCAGAGCTCATGCGCCGTCCGTCTTTCACGGTGTATTGGAAGTGACCGACACCGTGCTGGGTAGCACCGTTGAAATCCTTGCTGCGCGGTATGCCGACCTCCGTACAGGCTTCGATAAAGGTCGCGGTCAGAGGATTAAGGTAGGTGAAGTCGGTGACGTTTAGCGGGCCGTCGTTGCCGTGATATTCGTCGTGCAAACGGGTATTGGCTTCAAGGCGTTTATAGACCGGCAGAACGTCTTGGTAGCTCCAACCTATGCAGCCATCCTCTGCCCAACGGTCATAGTCCTGATGGCTGCCGCGTATATAAATCATGCCGTTGATTGAACTGCTACCCCCGATCGCTTTGCCCTGTGGGATGAACATTTCCCGATTGTTCAGGTGCTTCTGAGGGGCCGTACGAAACGCCCAGTTGTACTTGGTGCCTTCGATCAGGCTTTGGATGCCGGCAGGCATGTGGATCATCGGCGACAAGTCTCGGCGACCGGCCTCCAGGATCAGGACCCGGACATCTGGATCCTGGCCTAACTCGCTTGCGAGCACACAGCCTGCGGAGCCTGCGCCGATGATGATGTAGTCATAGTCTTTACGCATCTTGCGCACCAATCGTTCGGGCGAGGAGGTGGCAATGGCTTAGCGCCATTGCGCGATGAAGAGACGGCCAACCCCGTTTGGAGCTGGCCTGGAGAGTGTGGTCCCTTCAGGCTGTTACCAGCCGAGGCCGCGCTGTATCCGCACCTGGGATCGGACGTAGGTCGGCGATCTGGGCTGCACGCCAGAGGCGATCCAGTTCAGCCGCCTGCATGCGCAGTTGCGGCGAACGCACCACCGGGCGGGAAATCGCGCCCACCATGTAGGCCACTTCCTTGTAACGGGTGTGCAGGTCCGCATATGGGAAGCCATAGATCGCATGGTTGAGCGGCGCGAGACGACGATGAAGGGCCTGCGCATTTAGCAGGTCGCCCTTTTCAACAAGACGCAGCATTTCCACGCACTCGTAAGGAGCGAGTGCCGCGAGCCCGGACAGGATGCCGTCGGCGCCTGTCGAGAGGTTGTGGAAGAAAGAGGACCCGACCGAAGGCAGGCAGATGATCTTCTTGTTGAGGGATTTCAAGGCGTAGTAGTCGCGATCGTAACGTACGCAGTCCGCGGCTTGCGCCATCTTCACTCCGACCACTTGGTCGATCTCAGACGCCATCTTGATCAACGCTTCATGGGGATAGGAAAGCTGGTCGCCGGAGGCCAGCTGGAACAGCAGAATGGGCATGTCCAAGCCTTCCGCGACCTCCTTGTGGAAGTGGAAGGCGTATTCGGGGCTATGGTTAGCGTTGTAAGCCGAGAGGTAGGGCGAGCAGGCCATGACCGCGTCGGCGCCCGCTTCCCGTGCCTCCTCGCCGCGACGTATCGTTGCCGGTGGCGCCCAATCAAATATCGCCGCGACAACCGGCTGACCGGGGCGGATGTTCTCCTTGTGGACGGCGACTGCGCGCTGACGCTCCTCTGTGGTCAGCGCAGGGGACTCCGCGGCGAATGCGTTGACGACAAACCCCTGGATCCCGGGCACCGATGCCAGGTCACGCGTGCGCTTGGCCATTTCGTCCCAGTCGACCTCAAGGTTGTCCTTGAAAGGCGTTATATTCGCGATCAGCACGCCACCATCGAGCTTCATGGTTTCCTCCTATTCCGTGAGGGCGCCGACAACTTCGGCCGGACCCGAGACAATCTTCTTGGCAAAAAGGCGTTCTATATCGGCGTCCGACAAACCCATTTCATGCAGGATTTCGGAGGTATGTGAGCCGACTTCGGTCGAGAGCGTATGAAGTTCCGGCACCTGGCCATCGTAACGTAGGGGATGGTTGACGAGCGTTGCCGTTTTCCCGTTGACCTCGACCTCGCGGAAGACGTTATTCGCGGCGATCTGCGGATCGGCGGCAACGGCCTCATAGTCCTGAACGATCCCGTACCATACGCCGCGCGCATCGAAGGCTTTTGACAGATCGTCATACGTCCAGCTGCGAACGGCTTCGGCAACCGCCGCCGCCAGCACGTCACGGTCGTCGTAGCGATCAAGGTGTTGCAGCGCCCGCAGGGCATCGCTGTCCAGCGCCTCGGCGACGTTAGCAATGTCATTGGTCGGGATCACGACCTGGGCGTCGGCGATGCGATAGACGCCGGTCGGGGCTTCGTGGAACCAGGTGATCAGATTCTCCTGGCGGTCGAATGCCTCTGTTCCGGGCCTGCTGGACATATAGTTCGTGAGTGGCTCAGTCTGAAGGTCCAGGCCGGAATTCAGGAGGCTACCTTGGACATGGGTACCTTTGCCAGTCTTCAGCTTCTTGATGTAGGCGGCCAGAACGCCCATGGCGAGCAAAGCGCCCCCGTGCTGATCAACGATAGCGCACCCAGCCGCCGTCGGACGATCGTGTGGGCCAGTGGCGGAAATGAAACCTGAACGGGCCTGAATGATCAGGTCTTGAGCCGTGCGGCCGACCATGGGTCCATTCAGGCCCCAGCCCGTGCCGCTTGCGAAGATGATATCCGGCTTGCGCTTCTTCAGGTCCTCATAGGACAGGCCGAGTTTGTCCATGACGCCGGTGCGGAAATTCTCTACCACGGCGTCCGCCTGATCGATGAGCTTGAGAACCAGCTCCTTGCCCTCGGCCGACTTCAGGTCAACGGAAAAGCTTCGCTTGTTGCGGTTGGCCGCCAGGAAGAACCCGCTGACGCCGCCGACGAACACCTTGGCGCCGGACCAGCTCCTCTCGAATGGGCCCTTAGCAGGTTCGATCTTGATGACGTCGGCCCCCATGTCCGCCAGGTACTGGGTCGCAGCCGGCCCCTGCAGAAAGTGGCAGAAACTGACGATTTTCATTCCTTGCAGAAGCATCTGTGCATTTCCTTGTGCAGTAAACGGTAGCTTTAGGCCGCAATGACAGGGGTCGCAGCGCGTCGATCTTGATGGTCGGCGATGTTCTGTTGGGTCGCGGGGTCAAACACGTGGATCTCTTCAGTAGCGATCGACAGGTTGACGGCTTGACCCGGTGACAGGCGCCGGAATGGGTCGACACGGGTCACTGTCACCTGCTTCTCGCCGAGACGCACCTGAACGAGTTGTTCCGAGCCAAGAAGCTCGGTGATATCGACGTTGCCGGATGCGAAACTGCTCGAGCAGGCCCCATCGATAACGATATGTTCAGGACGCAGGCCGAGAAGCGCGTTGCCACGTAGTGACAGAACTGCCGCTTTCAAACGATCCGGCACAGGCATCTTAAGGTCACCGGCCGTGAAGAACGAGCGGTCGCCGATCGAGGTAATTCCTACCTCGATGATGTTCATAGGTGGCGAACCGATAAAGGTAGCGACAAAAATGTTCCTCGGGCGGTGGTAAATGTCTTCGGGTGTTCCGGCCTGCTGGACCTCGCCGTTGGCCATCACAACGACGCGATCGCCGAGCGTCATGGCCTCGATCTGGTCGTGGGTGACGTAGATGGACGTCGCGGTGATACGGCTTTTGAGCCTTTTCAGCTCCTGCCTCATTTCCAAACGCAGCTTCGCGTCCAGATTTGAAAGCGGTTCGTCGAACAAAAAGAGTTTCGGATTCCGGACAAGGCAGCGGCCGAGCGCAACGCGCTGTTGCTGTCCACCTGATAACTGGCGGGGTTTGCGGTCCAGCAATTTTCCGAGGGCCAGTACATCGGCGGCGCGTCTGATCTCGCTGTCCACCTGCGCTTTCGGCATGCCGCGGTTTCGCAGTCCGAAGGCCATGTTGTCGTACACGTTCATGTTCGGATACAGGGCGTAGTTCTGGAACACCATGGCGACGTCCCGCTGGGCGGGACTGAGGTGGTTGGCATGCTGCCCCCTAATAGACAGCTTGCCGGACGTGATGGTCTCGAGGCCCGCGACCATGCGAAGGGTAGTCGTTTTGCCGCAACCAGACGGCCCGACCAACACGACGAATTCGTCGTGCCCAAGCGAGAGGTCGACATCCTTCACGACTTGAACGGCGCCGTATGATTTGTTTATTCCGACGAGTTCCACGCCCTGCATCGGCTTCCTCCTTCGCAAATTCAATTGCGCTTGACTACATAGGGCGGGGGTTGTAATCGATTACAAGCTGCTTGTCCAGAGGCCGTCCATTGCCATTTCTCGATCGTATTTCTTTCAACCACGCAACATTCGGACCAGAGGCGTCGTTCCGAACGTTTTTGGAGACCGTTGCTGAGACAGGCGCACGAGGCGTCGGTGTATGGACTGAACGGCTTGACGGCCTGTCGCCTACTGCGGCGGGTGAGCTCATCCGAGACCACGGGCTCGCGATCAGTGGCGTGAACCGCGGAGGCTTCTTTACAGGTTCGACAAAGGAACAACGCGACGCCGCCATTGACCAAACTCTGCGCCAGATCGAGGCGACGGCGGAATTGCACGCCGACACTCTGGTCATAGTTCCCGGCGGTCTGCAGCCCGATCTGAAGGATATTCGGGTCGCGAGGGATCAGGTGAAGGATGGAATAGCCCGCGTCGCGCCATTCGCGCGGGATCATGGCGTCCGTCTAGCAATCGAGCCATTCCATCCAGCTTTGTCGGCGCTGCGCGGCGTAGTGAACACACTCGACCTAGCGATGAACCTGTGTGAGGTTCACGGCGGCCACGTCGGGGTCGTCACCGACATTTTCCACCTGTGGTGGGATCCTGGTGTCTATCAAGCCATTAGCCGTGCCGGCACGCGCATATTCGGGCATCATCTCTGTGACTGGAAACTGGACGCCGTCGATCCGGTCGCCGACCGAGCGGTGATGGGCGACGGAGTTGCTGACATCCCGGGGATCACGGCCGCGGTAATGGATGCGGGCTACTCCGGCTGGATGGAAATCGAGATATTTTCCAAGAACGACCTATGGACCATGGCGCCGTCAGCTATTGCCTCGCGATGCCTCGAACGGGCGCGGGAGTGTCTTGATGAGGCGGAGAAGATGCGAAAAATTTGACCTTTCGGGCGCTGTCGCCTTTGAGTGGGCGATCGTTCGAAACGTGATGAGGTCGCTATGAGCGGGAGTGTCGCAGGGAAAATGGTGCGCAAGAGGGCGCCAAGGAACAACGGGGGGCAACAGCAACCTCGTTTGGCCGACGTCGCCAAGGCGGCGCGGGTAAGCACGGCCACGGTTTCGCGCGTCATGAATACGCCTGAGATGGTGACCGAAGAGATTAGGGAGCGGGTGCACAGCGCGATTCAGAAGCTCAAATGGGTGCCGAACGCGACAGCCAAATCGCTCAGGACGAGCCGCACACACACGGTTGGGGCAATTATGCCCACCCTGGATCACCAGAACTTCGCCCGGATCGTCCAGTCCCTCCAGACAACCATGGCGGTCGAGAAATATGAGCTGCTGGTGGGCGTCACCTACTACAACCGAGAGGTCGCGACACAGCAGGCCCGCGCGATGGTCGACAAGGGGGTGGAGGCTCTCGTCCTCGTCGGCGCCGATCATCCTGATGAACTGATGCAGCTGCTCGAGGAGAAAGGCATCCCGTTCGTGCTGTTGTATGTGGCGCCGGGCAGCGCGCCAGGCCGCAATGTCATCGGCTACAACAACTACCAAGCCTTTGTGACTATGACCGAGCACCTGCTGTCACTGGGCCACCGCACCTTCGGACTTATAGCCCAAGATACCTCTTTCAACGATCGAGCGCGCGCCCGTCAGGAAGGTGTCCGCACGACGCTTGCTGAGCAGGGCATTGCCATCCGTCCACGCCATTTCATTGAGGGCGAATGGAAATTCGAGGACGGCATGAAGGCCTTCGAGAAGATAATGCGCACTGATGATCCGCCCACGGCCATCATCTGCGGCAACGACTATCTCGCTATTGGATGCATGCTCAAGGCGCGCGAGATGGGTATCGACATCCCTGGCGATGTCTCGATCACCGGATTTGACGATATCGATTTGGCGCGCCTGCTGCAGCCTGGCATCACGACCATGAAGGTTCCTGACGAACTGGTCGGTGAAATGGCTGGCCGATTCTTCATCGACGTTCTGCGCGGCAAGGGCGGGCAGCTGGGAGAGGTGCCGGCACCGGAACTCATCATGCGCGGGTCCACCTCTCGCCCGAAACCGAATTAATCAGGAGCACTACAGATGGTCTACAAACTTGCCTCGGATTTGGACCTGGGACCGCGCTTGCCGATCGGAATGGTCGGCGGCGGCCGGGGATCGTTTTTTGCACCCTATCACCGTGCGGCGCTTCGCCTCAGCGGCCGCTGGGAGCTTGTCGCCGGGGTGTTCTCGTCTGAGCGTTCTAGGTCGCTCGAAGCAGGCACCGCGCTCGGCGTGGCTTCCGATCGCAACTATGAGACAGTCGCGGATCTCGCCCGAGCCGAAGCGGCGCGCAGCGATGGCATCCGGGCGGCGTGCGTCGTCACGCCTAACCATCTGCATTTTGATGCCTGCAAGACCCTGATGGAAAACGGCATCGGCGTGATCTGCGATAAGCCGTTAGTAAATTCTTTGGAGGAAGCACGCGAATTGCAGCGGCTCGCCGCGCAGACCGGCGTCTTTTTCGGCATGACATACACCTATTGCGGCTACCCGATGGTGCGCGAGGCTCGCCAACTCGTCGCGGAGGGCGGGATTGGGCGCGTTAGGTTCGTGTACGTCGAGTATCTGCAGGAGTGGCTCGCCGACAAGCCGGAGAATCTCGGCGCAAAGGCCGGCGGCTGGCGAACGGATCCACAAAAAGCTGGACCGACAGGCACGCTCGGCGATGTTGGCACCCACGCCTTCAACCTCGCGGAATTTGTCTGCGGCGCGAAGGTGAACCAGCTGTCGGCCAATATGACGACGATCGTCGAAGGTCGTGCGCTCGACGATAACGACATTGTGCAGCTGCGTTTCGACGCTGGCTTTTCGGGGCTCCTATGGGCGACTCAAGCTGCGCCCGGACATCGCAACGGTCTTCGTATCAAGGTCGTAGGGTCCACAGGGTCGGTCGAGTGGCGACAGGAAGCTCCGGAAACGCTTCGTATCGGCGAACTCGGCCAAGCAGACCGTACACTTCACAGGGGTCAGCGGATCATGACTGCAGCCGGGGCGACGCAAACCACACTCCCCGCCGGCAATCCTGAAGGCTACCATGAGGCACTCGCCATCCTTTACAGCGACTTTGCGGATGCCATCGAGGCACCTGTCTCAGTCCCTCTATTTCCGGCACCAGGGTTGGAGGAAGGTGTGCGTGGGGTGGCGCTGTGCGACGTCGCCATCCGCTCAAGTTCCACCAACGGAAGCTGGCTTCCATTAGACAATCAAGATTCTCATTGACAATGCTATGTAATCGATTACAAATACCGCCGACGAAACGGGTGATCCTGGTCCATGAATGCACATCCTTCCACGCTATACGCTCTTCCCGACTCGCCCCGCGATTTCAGCCTGCTGATAGACGGATCGCTGATACCCGTATGCGACCGCGAGCCGATTGACCGGACCAGTCCGGCGCATCGTCGTCTGGTCAGCCGGTATCCCAGAGCAACCACTGCCGACACTGATCGTGCTGTAGAGGCGGCCAAAACGGCCTTCCAGAAGACCGACTGGGCGACCATGCCGGGCGCCGCACGCGCAAGATTTATCCTCGAGGTCGCAGAACTGATCCGCGAGCACAAAGCTGAGCTCGCTCAGATCGAGACTTTGGAGGGCGGCAAGCCCGTGTCTGCGATCGAAGGCGAAATCGACGTCTCGGTCGATCTTTGGGAGTATGCTGCGACCTTGGCGCGCCATGCCTATGGCGACACTTACGATACCCTCGGAAAGGACACGATGGGGTTGGTTTTGCGCCAGCCGATCGGCGTCGTGGCCATGATCACTCCGTGGAACTTCCCGCTTCTTATCCTAAGCCAGAAGCTGCCTTTCGCGCTGGCTCTCGGATGCACCGCTGTGGTCAAGCCGAGCGAGCTGACATCGGGCACGGCCCTCCTGTTGGGCGAGCTTCTTCAAAAAGCCGGCCTGCCTGCCGGGGTCGTCAACATCCTCGCCGGCGCCGGCTCTACGACTGGCATGCAGCTGTGCTCGCATCCCGACGTTGCGATGGTCTCGTTCACCGGTTCTACAGAGGTCGGGAAGACAATCAGCAAGGCCGCAGCGGACACGCTCAAGCGCGTCTCGCTCGAGCTCGGTGGGAAAGCCGCACACATCGTCTTTGCTGACGCTGATCTTGAGGCGGCTGCCGACAAGGTCGCGTTCGGCATCCTTCACAACGCGGGCCAGTGCTGTGTGAGCGGCACTCGGCTGCTCGTGCAGCGCTCCGTAGCAGAGCAGTTCAGCCAAGCCGTGGCTGCTCAGATCAAGTCCGTTCGTGTCGGCGATCCGCTGGACCCGGCCGTGAAGGTCGGCCCGGTCATTTCCAAGCAGCAATACGAAATTATCGGCAGCTACATCGCGATCGGCAAGGAAGAAAACGCGACCTTGATGTTGGGTGGCACTCAGAGCCTGCATTACGGCGGCGTAGATGGCTATTTCGTCGAGCCCACGATCTTTGCTGATGTCAGCCCAGATATGCGCATCGCGCAGGAAGAGATCTTCGGGCCGGTCCTTTCCATCATCCCGTTCGACACCGTCGACGAGGCGCTCGAGATCGCAAACAGCACGATCTACGGCCTTGCGTCCGGCGTGTGGACCTCGAACCTCGACACGGCTTTCAGATGCGCGCGGGGACTGCGATCGGGGACCGTCGAGGTCAACACGTACATCGCCGGTGCACCTGAGCTACCCCTGGTGGGCCACCGTCAGAGCGGCGTGGGGCACGAGAAGGGTCGCTTCGCGGTCGAAGAGTTCACCGAACTCAAGACGGTCCAACTGCAATTCGGCCCGCTGACCGATCGTTGGGTCTCCAACGCTAACTCAATATGAAGAGCGCTGCGGCGCGAAAAAAGGAGGAGTGAACATGCACTGGAATGTCAACAGACGTTCGTTATTGAAGACAAGCGCCGCACTAGCGGCCACGGCCGCATTCTCAGGACTCGCCGGGCGGTCTGCGATGGCCGCCGACAAGCTCGAAATCTTCTCTTGGTGGACATCGGGTGGCGAGTCAGCGGCTCTCCAGGCCCTGATCGACGGCTTCAAGGAGCACTATCCTTCCACGGAAATCACGAACGCTGCCGTGGCCGGCGGCGGTGGCACAAATGCACTGCCGGTGCTCCAGGCGCGCCTGGCTGGCGGTACCCCACCCGACACTTGGCAGGGCAACAGCGGCACAGCCTTCTTCAACTCCTATGCCGATCCCGGCTACATCGACGACGTCACGGACCTTTATAAGTCCGAGGGATGGGAAAAGACCATGTCGCCGGGCGTCCTCGACCTCGTCCGAAAAAATGGAAAATACTATGCTGTGATGGTCGGCGCTCATCGCTGTAACGAAGTGTGGTTCAACAAGCCTTTGCTGGCCAAGAACGGCGTCGAGATCGGCGACTCCCTGTCGTTCGACCAGTTCTTTGCCGCGGCCGAGAAACTGAAGGCGGCCGGCGTGAATGCCCTCGCGGTCGGCGACAACGGCATCTGGGCCAACATGCGGATGCTCGAGAACACATTCAACGGCGTGCTCGGCTATGACCAGACCGTGCAGCTTTGGGATGGGAAGCTGGCCTTCAACTCGCCGCAGATGAAGGAGGCCTACAAGACCCACCTTCGCATGCTCGATTACCAGAACCCGGACCACTCCGCACTGAGCTGGGACCAGGCCGTCAAGAAGGTGATCGAAGGCAGTTCCGCCTTCACCATGATGGGCGACTGGTCATACGGCGAGTTCGCCAAGGCTGGCGCCAAGGACGGTGTGGACTTCGGCTGGGTCAGCCATCCCGGCACGGAAGACATCTTCATCATCGTCACCGACGGTTTCCCGATTGCCAAGGACGCGCCGAATCCGGAGTCGGCCCGCAATTGGCTGAAGGTCATGGGTGACCCAAAGGTCCAGCTGGCCTTCAGCCTGAAGAAGGGCTCTGTCGCCACGCGCCTTGACGTCGACAAATCCACCCTACCTCCGTATCTCCAGTGGTCGTTCGAGAAATTCGCGAAGAATAAGTTCACGGGCTCGAGCGTCAACGGCGAGCAGGTGCCGTCATCGTTCAACCAGAGCTCCTTTGATGCTTTGACTACCTTCGTGGTGGACAAGAACATCGATGCCTTCGCTGACAATATGCAGGCAGCGTTCGACGCTATTCCCAAGACGTAATGTCGCCGGGCCGAGTCCCTGTCTCCACCGGGACTCGGCCCACCGCATTCCAGCAGCAACGACGCGAACAGCGCGGAACCCTGCATATGAGCACGTTTGATACCTTCACGTCCGAATTCCAGGTTGCGCCGGGAAGACCCGCGCACCGGTGGACCGCCGTTGGCGAGAAGCTGCAGACCGCACTGCTGATCGCTCCGGTCATCGTGTCGACGCTGGTCTTCGTTTACCTCTTTATTATCCTGACCGTCCTGATCTCACTGTCGGACTGGTCCGTGGTGAATTTGGGCGGCGGCTTCAGCACGCCGTTGCTCAAGAACTATCATGCGCTTTTCGCCAATCCGCGTTTTCAGATTGATCTGCGCAACACCGTCATCTTCACGGTGCTGTTCCTAACGGGCTCTGTCGGCCTGGGGCTCATCTTGGCGCTCCTCATCAACCGCAACTTGCCCGGCAAAGGTTTCTTCCGCTCGGTCTTCCTGTTCCCGTATGCCATCTCGTTCATTGTCACGGGGGTGGCGTGGCGCTGGATCTTCAATCCGGAGACAGGCGTGAACGTCCTAATCAACCTGACGGGCATCAACTCGGTGCTGGCTGCGGCGGGCATCGGTCCCTTCAAGCCTGGCTGGCTGACCGACCCCACTGTCCTTGCCCCCCTGAACGACACACTGGGCGGCATCTTTCCTTTTCTTGGGACCATCCAGCTTAAGCTCGGCATCCCCGTGGCCTTGATCGCAGTCGCGATCGCCGCATCATGGCAACTCGCTGGCTTTGCCATGGCGACATTTCTTGCGGGGCTTGCGACCATCCCTTCGCATATCAAGGAGGCTGCGGCGATCGATAATGCTAGTGGATGGACCTACTTCCGGAAGATAACCTGGCCCATGCTTGCGCCATTCACCGTGATCAATCTGGTGATCCTCGGCCACGTTTCCCTCAAAATATTCGATCTGGTGTACGTCATGTCCGGTCCTGGGCCGGGCTTTGCGACGGATGTGCCAGGCATCTTTGTTTTCGAAACCACTTTCCGTTCCTTGAGATATGGCGTCGGAGCCGCCGGCTCGGTGGTCATGCTCGCAATGGTGGCGGTGATTGTTGTCCCGTACCTGATCCGCACAATGCCGGAGGACAAGTGATGTCAGCGCACGCACTTCAGACAGGGCAAGACAGCAACATTGCGCAGGTAGTCCGCCGTGGGCTCACGTATGCCGTCCTCATTGCGCTCTCGGCGTTCTTCCTAATGCCGGTCTACATGTTGTTCGTGAACGGCCTTAAATCTGCCCGCGATGTGTCCGTGTCCGACATGTGGTCGCTGCCCCGCACCATAGGCATCGGGGGATTTGCCGAGGCATGGGAGAAGCTCGGGCCGTCGTTCCAAAATAGCTTGATCATGACCGGGACCGCGACGATCGTCTCCTGCCTGATTGGCTCGCTTACCGCTTACATCCTAACCCTATGGGGCGTGAGGTTCTCGCGCTGGATCACGGTGCTCATCATCTTTGGTATGTTTATCCCTTACCAAAGCATCATCATCCCGCTGACTTTCTTGGCGCAGAAGCTCGGCCTTTACGGGACCATTGCCGGACTGATCGTCGTCCACGTCATCTACGGGCAATCCGTCAATATCCTCGTGTTCGGAAACTACTACAGGACCATCCCGAAAGCCCTTATCGAGGCTGCAAAGGTCGACGGCGCCGGCGTCTTGAAGACCTACTTCAAGATCATTCTTCCACTTTCGGCACCTGGCTTCGTCGTGGCAGGCATCTTCCAATTCACGAACATCTGGAATGACTTCCTGTTCGGCGTGATTCTGGTACCGAACCCAGCGGCCCAACCCGTGACCGTCGCCCTGTCGAACCTGTCCGGTAACTATTCGGTCGACTGGAACGTGGTCATGGCGGGTGCGATCGTCGCGGCTCTGCCCACGATCCTGATCTACCTGGTGCTTGGCCGCTACTTTGTGCAGGGCCTGACGTCCGGCTCGGTAAAATCGTGAAGGATGCCCACATGGCAGGAATCGCAATTGTAACGGGCGGCCGGCGCGGGATCGGCCGTGCGATCGCTCAGTGTCTTGCGCGACGCGGACACGGCGTACTCGTGGCCGACCTTGAGAATGACGCGTCCGCCGAAGAGACGGTGTCACTACTCAAGGAAAGCGGCGTCCCGGCCGCGTTCATGGCCGCCGACGTTGGCGACGAAGCGCGCCACGAGGCCATCCTGAACGCGGCCGGTGAATTGGGGACGCTCACGACCCTAGTGAACAATGCGGGAGTATCTTCCACGGTGCGGGGAGACATGCTCGACCTCCCCGTCGAAAGTCTCGACCGTGCGCTGCGCATCAACGTTCGGGCACCTTTTCTGCTCAGTCAGGCGTTCAGTAAGCGGCTGATCCGGAGCAAGGCCGCTGACACACACTTTTGCTCCATCGTGAACATCACGTCGGTGAACGTCGAGATCCTCGGCGTCAACAGGCCCGACTACTGTATCACCAAGACTGGTCTCTCCATGGCGACTCGCCTGTTCGCGGCGCGCCTCGCGGAGGAAAAGATCCATGCTTACGAGGTAAGGCCGGGGATCACGATGACGGAAATGACCCAACCATCACGAGAGAAATATGATCGCGTGATCGAGGAGGGCTTGGTTCCCATGCGCAGATGGGGCGAGCCGGAGGATGTAGGGGAAGCGGTGGCGAGCCTCGCGTCCGGCGCATTCAAGTTTTCAACTGGCGACGCGGTCTGGGTGGACGGCGGCCTCCACCTGTACAGGCTCTGACATGGACCAGCATCTGCTCGAAGAGACACCAACCGATGGGCTATTGCTCCTGCGGCTCAACCGGCCGCAGCGCCGTAACGCGCTCACGAAGCAACTCGTGCTTGATATCGCCCAGGCGCTTGCGAAGGCCGCGTCCTCCAGCGCCACACGCGCGGTGATTATCACCGGCGATGAGCGTGCATTCTCGGCCGGAGCCGACATCCTCGAAGTGAACGAAAGAGGCATTGCTGCCATTCTCGATGAAGAGAGGTTGGCGGCTTGGCGGGCGATCGAGACATTTCCGAAGCCCTTGATCGCGGCGGTCCGTGGTTTTGCCTACGGCGCCGGCAATGAACTCGCCATGATCTGTGACCTTGTGGTCGCGGGAACCAGTGCGCAGTTCGGCCAACCAGAGGTCAAGATCGGGGGTATGGCTGGTGACGGGGGTACGCAGCGGTTACCTCGCCTCGTGGGCCGGCAGGTCGCCACCAAGATGCTGCTGACCGGCGCCCCGCTTTCAGCCCAAGAGGCCAAACAAGCAGGATTGGTCTGTGACGTAGTCGGGGACGACCTCGTCGTGCAGACGGCGATCGAACTTGCGACTGCGATCGCTGCCAACGCGCCGCTCTCAATCGCCGTGACCAAGTCGCTGATCCGACGTGTTGATGAAGGGGGATTGGTCGAGGGTCTTCGCTGGGAACGCGATGGGTTGCTTAGGGTCTTTCAGTCGGAAGACCGGGTCGAAGGCATGACGGCATTCGCTGAAAAGCGCCGTCCGACCTGGTCCGGGCGATAACCATACGGGATGATGCCATGCATGCAATGATCATCGGGGCGGCCGGCATGATCGGTCGCAAGTTGAGCGATCGGTTGGTTGAAGAAGGAGCGGTGGGCGGAGCCGCAATCACCCAGCTTTCGTTGGTTGACGTGGTGCCGCCGGTGAACGTGGAACTCACCGGCGCATCGGTAGATTGCATCACTTCGGATCTTTCGCAGGTTGGCGCGGCCGCAAGCTTGGCTGCGTCACGCCCGGATGTAATCTTCCATCTGGCAGCGATCGTCTCTAGCGATGCGGAAGCGAATTTCGAGAAGGGCTATCGCATCAACCTTGATGGCACCCGGTTCCTTTTCGAAGCGATCCGACTTGAAGGCGAGAAGCGTGCATACCGACCCCGGGTCGTCTTCACATCTTCGCTCGCCGTCTTTGGCCAACCGTTGCCTGACGAGATTCCGGATGACTTTGTCCTTGCGCCGCTTTCCAGCTACGGGACACAGAAGGCGATCTGTGAGCTGCTTTTGGCGGATTATTCCCGGCGCGGCTTCTTCGACGGCATCGCGCTTCGTCTCCCGACCATTTGCGTCCGGCCCGGCAAGCCGAACAAGGCGGCATCAGGCTTCTACTCGGGAATCATCCGCGAGCCGTTGGCTGGCAAGCCTTCAGTGCTGCCTGTGCCGAGAACGTTGCGGCACTGGTTCGCAAGCCCGCGTTCCGCTATCACCGCCTTGGTCCATGCCGCAGCGATCGACCTCAAGACGCTCGGAGCACGTCGAAGCGTAAATCTCCCCGGCGTATCGGCGACAGTGGGCGACCAGATCGACGCGTTGCGCCGCGTCGCCGGGGACGGCGCGGTGGACCTGATCCGAGAAGAGCCGGACCCCGCCGTCTTCGAGATCGTGTCGTCATGGCCTCGGGGTTTCACTGCAACCCGCGCGAAGGATCTGGGCTTCGCCGCCGAAACCTCGATGGACGAGATCATCCACGTTCATATCGAGGACGAGCTCGGCGGCACCTTAAACTGAACAGACTTCACTTCGGATATCTGGGAAATTTCATGCTTCTCGGCTGTATAGCAGACGATTTCACCGGTGCGACCGACTTGGCGAGCATGCTCGTCGAGGAAGGGATGAAGACGATCCAGTTCATCGGCGTGCCCACCAAGGCGCACCTCGACGCCGCGAGAGGCTATGATGCAGTTGTTGTCGCCCTGAAGTCGCGCACCTCGCCGGTCGCCGAAGCGGTCGCCCTCTCTCGGCAGGCCCTGGATTGGCTGCGCGAAGCAGGTGCAGAGCAGATATTCTTCAAATACTGCTCGACCTTCGACTCTACGCCGGACGGCAATATCGGCCCGGTCGCGGACATGCTGTCCACGGAGATCGGCGCGTCGATTACCGTGGTCAGCCCGGCTCTGCCCGCAAACGGCCGGACAGTTTACAAGGGTCATCTGTTCGTCGGGGATCAGCTCCTTGACGAGTCGGGGATGCGCGATCACCCACTCACGCCTATGACCGATAGTAGCCTGATACGGCTCCTGGCGGCGCAAACGCCTGCGAGAGTTGACCTCGTCGAGCACGGAACGGTGCGGCAGGGGAGAGGGGCCATTCGCGCTCGCCTCGACGCCATGGCCGACATCGGCGTTCGGTACGCCGTCACCGATGCGATTGTCGACACCGACTTGGTTGAAATTGGAGCCGCCTGCGCTGGGTTGAAACTCGTCAGCGGCGGTTCCGGTCTTGGGCTCGGTATCGCTCGCAACCTGTCGTCGTCCAAGGGTTCAGCCGCGACGAAGGCTGCGATTACCGGACCAGCTGCCGTTATATCCGGCAGCTGCTCGCTGGCGACCAATCGGCAAGTGGCTCTCATGCAAGCCAACGGCCTGCCGACGTATCGGATCGACCCGCTGGCCTTGGCGAAGGACTCTGATGCCGTCGTCTACGATTTCCTGGACTGGGCCGGGCCACAGCTGGGTGATGCGCCGATACTGGTCTATGCGACTGCGACGCCGGATAAGGTTCGCCAGGTCCAGCAGGAATTGGGAGTTGCCGCTTCAGGACAGCTAGTCGAGTCGACGTTGGCGCGCATCGCGAAGGAGCTTGTGGAGCATGGTGTGCGCCGGTTAATCGTCGCAGGTGGCGAAACGTCTGGCGCCGTTGTAGGGGCGCTGGGGATCGACGCCTTGGCGATCGGCGCAACGATTGCCCCTGGGGTGCCCTGGACGATCGCAGACGTTGACGGTTCAAAAGTGGCGCTGGCGCTTAAGTCCGGAAATTTCGGCCCGGTTGATTTCTTCTTATCAGCTTGGGAGAAGCTGTTGTGAGCAGTGTTGTGCCATCTCGCGAACGGGCTCTCACTAACGCCCGCGACGGCATCATGAGCCATGCCCAGAGCCTGTTCACACGCGGCCTGACTGCGGGCAGCAGTGGCAATCTCAGCGTTCGCGTCGAGGGCGGCTACGTCGTAACGCCTACCAATGCTTCTCTTGGAGCTTTGGACCCGGCACGGCTCAGTGTCGTCGACTTCGAAGGTAAGCTGGTGGAGGGCGACGCTCCTTCCAAAGAGACCGTGCTCCATCTGGCCATGTACGGCGCGCGGCCGCAATCTGTGGCGATCGTTCACCTTCATGCGACACACTCCGCGGCGGTGTCGTGCATGTGCGGTCTACCGGAAGATGACTGCTTACCGCCGCTAACACCGTACTTTCTTATGAAAATCGGCAAGCTGCCATTGCTCAGGTATCGCAGACCTGGTGATCCCGCACTAGCCCCTGACATCCGGGCAGCCGCCACGCGAGGCCCGGCGGTTCTCCTCGCAAACCATGGTCCGCTGGTCTCCGGTAAAAGTCTTGAAGCGGCGGTTTATGCGATCGAGGAACTCGAAGAGACCGCCAAGCTTTTTTTGCTTTTGCGAGGGTCAGAGACTCGACCCCTCAATGCTGACCAGATCGGGGAACTCCGGGCGACTTTCGGCGAGCCCTGAAGGTGTTTGGTCCCGGCATTTGCTGGAGCGGAGTTTGAAACGTTCCGGTTGTGAGACCCACGCCTTGCAGATGAACTCGTAGGGTGTGAGACCTTTGAGGGTCTTGAGCCTGCGGGCGAAGTTGTAGGCGGCGACGAAGTCGGCGAGATGGGTCCGGAGTTGTCGTGGCTCTCGTAGGAAACCGGAAGAACGCTGAGTATTGCAAGACACTCGAAGCACAGCTGGTGGATACTGCAAAGGTCAAGACCGCTTTCGACGAGACGGTGGTGATCGTCAGGGACGCGCTATGACTTTGGGGGCTCCCGTCGCTCGCGACAGCGCGAAGTCCCGACCTCTGGTCGAAGAAGTGAAGAAAGCTGCTATCGCCCGCCGTTTGCTGGCCAGCGGCGCGGCAATCCCTGCTTGATTAGGATGAGGATAACGTAGACTGGGTGTCCTCTCAAAACTCCCAAGCGTCACATCACGGAACCCCGCCGAAGAATCGAACGTCCGCCATCTGGATCTGCGCCGAGAACCTGCCAATCCGCTTCCCACCCCGTCATGGACATTCCGGCCGGTAAGCGGACTGGCTGCTTCCAGGATTTGTCTCAGGTCGCGCCAATGACTGAAATTGGGCGCGAAGCGGACATTCTCTGATTAGGGTGGCGCAAACGTCCGCTTCTGGCGCATCGAAGTAATTGATGGTTGTCGCAATGCAAGCTGCAAAGTTACGCAATGTGAGGTCCAATGTCGCCAGCCCTGACCCGTTCGTGTCATTTGCGATCAGGCAAATCCGTCCCTATCCGCAGACGCTCCATATAGGCTCGGTAGGCAAAGCTGCGGTCACGCTTCTTGCCGGTCGTTTCACCGAGAATGCCAGCTTCAGCCAGCGCTTCGATCGCGCGGGTTGCCGTTGGCTTACTGGCATCAATCATCTTCATGGCGGAGACGACCGTCACGATCGGATGTCGGGGAAGTTGCTCGAATAGCCTTAATGCCGAGACGGAAGCGGAGTCTGCACTCAACAGCCGGGCTCGGTCCGTGCTGACAAGATTGAACAACTCGCGCGCCGAGGCGACTGCTTCATCGGCAATCGTAGCAACCCCATCCAGAAAGAAGTCTGTCCAGCCCTCCCAATCCCCTTCCAGCCGCACACGGTTGAGCCGGCGATAATATTCCTCGCGGTGAAGCTTGAAGAATAGGCTGAGATAGAGAAGCGGAGCTTTCAGCAGTTTCCAATGCTCCAGCAGCAGCGCAATCAACAATCGTCCGATGCGACCGTTGCCGTCGAGATAAGGATGGATCGTTTCGAATTGCACATGCAACAGCCCAGCACGCACCAGCGCCGGCAATTTGTCGTCGACGTGCATGTACTTCTCAAGTTCGCTGAGCAACTGAGGAAGTTGGTCCGGCACCGGCGGCACATAGGTCGCGTTCCCCGGCCGACTTCCTCCGATCCAATTTTGGCTGCGGCGAACCTCCCCTGGCTGCTTGTTCGAGCCCCGCACGCCGCGCATCAGCCGCTTGTGAGCCTCGTTCAGGAGCCGCATCGAAAGCGGAAGGCCACGCTTCGCTGCCAGTTGGCCACGCGCGTAAGCCAGAGCGTCGAGATAGTTCGTGACCTCCTCGATGTCCGCATTGGCTGCGGGATGTTCCTCGGCCTCGAAGGCGAGGAGGTCGACTAGCGATGCCTGGGTGCCTTCGATCTGTGACGAAATCACTGCTTCCTTGCGAACGAAGGCATAGATGAACCAATCGAGTGAGGGCACCATCTCGCCTGCGAGATCGAGCCGAACGAGCGCCTGCTCGGCTTCGCGGAGACGACGTTCGAGCTTGTCGTTGATGACCAGCGCCGGGCGCGCGGGCGGCAGGTCGAAGGGAACAAAGGCATCGACCTTCTCCCCGCCGACAATTACGCTTTCATATCTACCCGTCTTACGCGTTGGCATCACGTAACCTACATGAAGAAACGATCCGGAAGCACAAGGCACGGCCATGTTCCTTGCCTAATCCGCTAGATACAATCTCTTTACTAACAATGACCGTTAGTCAAGGAATCGTTCTTAGCGAAAGCCGCTGGAAACGGCTTCGTTGCCGGTCTTCTACCCCACGGACCGCACAATGTGCGTGACGTCCTGGCGACCCATATCCTGAAGCAGACGGGCTCCTACGAGCAGGCCAGCTATGCCATCCAAGACACGCCCGACATGGTCGCCCATCACTACGGGCGCTTTCTACCCCAAGACAAGGCAGCACTCGCTGCGCGAATTCTGAACCAGGTTTGGGAAGCGGCGTGAGCCAGCCGTGTCATCGAAATCTCTTCCCCTGTCAGCCCGACGCCTCACGGACCTATTCGTACGCCTTCGCCGCACCCCACCGCACCTATTGGTCAAAGCACTTTGCGACCCACAAGCTCTGAGTTAAGTGTTGCTGATGCGATAACAGAAGGAGGAAACTGGACAACCGGAACGACAATTGATCAGGCCTGCCGAGCTAACCACCTGGAATGGCACACCAAAATCTGAAGATTTTGGTGTAACCCATTGATATTTATAATATGGTGGGCCCGGTGAGATTCGAACCCCCCACCAATAGTTTACAAAACTACTGCTCTGCCATCTGACCCGTCGCATCCAGTCCGAATCAAGGAGCGCACCTAAAGACGTGAAGCGGACATTTCGACGATAACTCGTCTCAGTAGGCTAATCACCGGGGGCTTTCCTCATCCGGGCCAGATGCTCCAGGCAAACCCGCTCGACGTACTCTTGCAATTCCGCAGCCTGCGCACCCAACCACGCTAGCGCTTCCTCGCCTATCTCGTAGTGCTTTGAATAGCGCGCCTTCACGTAGCCCTCATTAAGAGTGTTGAACCAAGCGCGGTACCGCTGCTGTTCACGCGGCCATGCCTCGAACAACCTCCGATCCTGATCCTCCGCTAGGGCTCGCAAAAAGGTCAGCTTGTGGGATGGAGGGCTGTAATTGGTTAGCACTAGCAACAGTGCCGAGTAGGTGTGCTCAATCGCTTGGTGAAGCTGGAAAGCAGCGTTCTTGTTCCTGCCTTTGGTCAGGGAGTATCGAAAGGTATCCA
Source organism: Mesorhizobium sp. B2-3-5 (assembly GCF_006442395.1). Taxonomy (NCBI): domain Bacteria; kingdom Pseudomonadati; phylum Pseudomonadota; class Alphaproteobacteria; order Hyphomicrobiales; family Phyllobacteriaceae; genus Mesorhizobium; species Mesorhizobium sp. B2-3-5. The sequence goes on from NZ_VFVX01000026.1 coordinate 72,101, forward strand.
GGAAATCCTGCGCGCCTGGAAATCGATCGTCAAAATGTTCTTTGGCTGCCTCATACGCCGCCTTCGGTGTGAGCGGCTTCGGCAAGACGAAGACGGGGCAACTCTGGGCCTATGCCCGCGATGACCGACCGTGGGAGGGGAGCGACCCGCCAGGCGTGGCCTATGTCTATGCGCCGGACCGGAAGGCCGAGCGTCCGATCGCGCATCTCGCAGGCTTCACCGGAATCCTTCAGGTCGACGGCTCCGATCGCGCTCAACCGCAAGAACGCGCTCTTCGCCGGCTCGGATGGCGGCGCCGAGCATTGGGCCGTCATCGCCTCGCTGATCGAAACCTGCAAGCTCAACGGCGTCGAGCCCCTCGGCTACCTCGCCGACATCCTCACCAGGATCGTCAACGGCCACCCAAACAGCCAGATCGACGATCTCCTGCCCTGGGCTTACATCCCCGCCTCTGAACTCAGGGCCGTGGCCTGAGAACATCGCTTACGCGACATCCACCGCAGCTCTAAGACGTCCCGTCTTCTTGGGCAGTCTTTCGGCGGCGCCTTTCACACGAGCCCAGGTGCGGTCCGAACAGTCGCCTTGCGGAGTATCCGTTCTTAACGAGGATGTGTCGGCTTCCAATCCTCACCCTTCGAGCTTGACCACGTCTGCGCCGCGCGGGATCCAGATGTCATCGGCCAGCAGCGACCCGGCGTCATGGCTGAAAACAACGTCATCCTCGAACACGGCGCCATACTGATCAGGGCCGTCTACGATAATTTGCCAGCATCGACGATGACTGAGAAAGCAACAGACTTCTGCCTCGGTGAGCGGTGGCGCGATGAAAGGAGCCCCAGTGGCCGCATCGACCCCGGCAACACGTTCAAATTGAATTCCGATGCGGGAAAATTCTGCCGTAACGCCAGTAAGCCGGTCAACTGACCGGTCGAGATCCGACCAGAGCGGCACGTCCCGACCTCGATCCCCACCCTCAGGCGACGCCTGACTGTGGCGCTGGCCAAACGTCTGCAACGATGACCGTGCTGCATAAGGGCAATGGACAGTCCGCGCCAGGCTCGCAATTTGTGACGCAGTAGTACTAAGAATAGGTCCAAGAAAGCTGGACGTGGCGTGGACGCTTGACTTTTGTCGCGTTCAGACGCCCTTCGCCTAGTTCCTACACGCCTACTTGCCGCAGGCAGGTACGCCCTGCTGTCCGCAAGGAGGCCTCTTCTTGACCTCTTGCTGTTGCGGTTTGGGTTGCTGCGGCTGCTGCCCCTGCGGTACGCGGCGCTCTTGGATTTGAGGCCTTGGCTGCTGCTGCTCCTGGGGCAGGCGGCGCCCCTGCATCTGAGGTTTCGGCTGCTCCTGCTGCAGACGCCGCTCCTGCATCTGAGGCCTCGGCTGCTGCACCTGCGGCAAGCGACGCTCTTGGATCTGAGGCCTTGGCTGTTGCTCCTGCTGTAGATGCCGCTCCTGCATCTGAACCCTCGGCTGCTGCACCTGCGGCAGACGCCGCTCCTGGATCTGAGGCCTTGGCTGCTGCACATGCGGCAGGCGGCGTTCCTGCGTCTGAGGCTTCGGCTGCGCGTTGAACTGTGGTTTCTGCGGCCGCAGCGCCTGGGTATGCGGATTTTGCTGCTCGAACCGCCTCTGCGCACCTCCGTTGGGCTTGTTCTGCCTGGAGTTGCGCTGAACGTTCACGTCACCGCCCTGAGGCAGGCCATTGGCGTCGGGAAGCTTGCGCAACCTCTTGTTCTTCTCGGTTGCGTTAGGCAAACCGACACCCTTCCCACTTGGCCCCATGACCGTGGCCTGGCCGGACGAGGAGCCCTGGTTGTGGGGCAGCTTCTTCTGCCTGCCCTCGGGCGCGTTCTGCCCGGAGAGCGCACTCGGATTGTTCTTCCTCAACCTGTCTTGCGCGTTTTGCCCGCTTTCGGCAGAGGCGCCATTTGCAGTCGGCAGTTTACGGAATTTCTCCCTCCCCTGCTGTCCCGTGCCAGCGGCGCCGGCGTTCCCGGTATCCGGTTGCTTGTCTCCGGTGGCCCTGCGGCCGTTGCCGACCGACATGTCCTGCTTGCCCTGCGCCCTCCTGAACTTTTCGTTGGGTGCGTTCTGGCCATTGAGGACGGGCTTCCCATTGACGAGCGGCAGCGTCTTGCCGTTCGCGCCCGGCAGGGCGTGGTCGGTCGAAAGCCTGCCGGGCGTCTGCTTCTGCTTCGGCGTCGCGGTGCCGGGCTGCTGGCTTTGCGTGACACCTTGGCCGAGCTTCGGCGGCAACCCGCTTTGTCCCTGATTGGCCGGAGCCTGATTGGTGGGGACCTGAGCGTTGGGAGCCTTTGCCGATGCCGCTCTCTTCTGCAGCAGTGGCGGCAGCGCCACCTTGGCCGCCAGCGCGGTGGCTCCGACACCGACGGCCAACTTCTGGCCTGTGGTGAGGGTGCCGTGGCTGCTGCCGTTCGGCTGCCCGGCCTGCCTGGAGCCTTCGTTGATCGTCGTGTTGTTGATGTTGTTGATGACGGTCGTGTTGTGGATGTTGTTGAAGATGATGTCGTTCGGCGGCGCCACGATATCACGCGGCGGGTTGATGAACACAGGTATCGGCACGAACACCGGTGTCGGCAGGACAAAGACATCGACCGGCGGCGGCGGCGGCTCCAGTTCCACGAAGTCCGGGGGCGGCGGCGGCAGGAAAATCACCGGAACCGGCGGCGGCGGCGAGAAGTCGAAATCCGGATTGTCGAAATAAAGCACCGGGCGATCGACATAGACAATTTCCTCCTCCGGAGGCGGCGGCACATCATAGGCGTAGACGGTGAATTGCTCGGGAGGCTCCAGGGCAGCGTCGAAATCCTCAAGGCGCCGGCGCGCATCCCAGGCATGCGGGCCATGCGGGTACCGCCGGAGATAGGACCAATAGGCATTGGGCGAATCCCGCAGCCAGGTCTCGCGCCAAGTGATCGCCTCGCGCCGCACCGCAACGATCGCGCGCACCCGCTTGGCCATCGGATCGTGCGGATAAGCGACGAGGAAATCCTCATAGCCGCGCATCGTGTCGCGGTCGAGCGCAGCGGTATAGGCCTCATGTGCGTCGAAATCGCGGATCGCCCTTGTCCGGTTGGCCCGGGATTCGGCTTCGGAAACTCTGGGCGCGGGCGCATCGGGCGCGCGGTCGAAGAAGACGAACGGCGCGCTGACCTTGGAAGCATGCCATGGAACTTCGGCACCCTGGGTCACCTCGTTGACCCGCAGGCGCGTGCGGTTGAATACATCGTCAAGCGACAAGCCGCCCTCGCGCATCATTTCGGCCAGCGCTTGGGCGTAGGCGCCGTAAGGCCCCTTGCCCTCGGGCGCGATGGTTCCCGGAGCAGCGTTGAAGGCAATCAGCATGTTAGGGCTGGGGTCGACCAATGCAAGGCCGCCAGCCAGCGGCTGGTTTGACGGCGGCATCGGCGTCGGTCGGGCCGCATCGAGCACGACGACGTTGACCTTCGCCGACAGCCCGGAAAGCGATCTGGTGACATCAGAAATCCGCATTGCCTGAAGCGGGATGTCGTTGGGATTGGCGATCTGTGCATCGACCGGCAGGAAGTAGTTGTCGCCTTCGAGTTGTACGCCTTGGCCGGCAAGATAGACAAAAACAACCGCGTCGGGGCCGGCCGCGGACACCTTGGCGACAAAATCGCGGAACGCCCCTCGCAGCGAATCCTGGTCCAGGTCGCGCGCGCCGATCACGTCGAAGCCCGCCGCCTGCAAGGTCTGCGCGATCAGACCGCCGTCGTTCGCCGCCGTCGCCAGTTCGCCGGTTTTGTAGGCACCATTGCCGACAACCAACGCCAAGCGCTTTTCACCGCCCGCCTGTGCCCAGGAATGGGCCATGAGGAGGAGTAGAACCAGCACGAAGCCAAGGATTTTCTGAAGCATACGCATCTCAATCCGCCAACTACATTGAACGTAGAAAGGGTCGGAAGGTTTCCCGAAGCATGCAAATTTGACCTCACAAGAAGCCGGCCACAGGGCAGAATTTCGTCTAAAAAACAGAGGTTTCGCTATCGTAAGTCGCCTGATCTCGGACTGATACCGGAGCTTTCCGCCGGCGTCTGTTCGGTGGCCGTTGTTTTGCCGGATCCTGGGGACCCGAAAAATTCGATGATCATTCCGGGTCAGGTCCCATCATGGGAACGCACTTGGTTCCCGGTAATATTCCTTCGCGGCTGGAGACGACGGCCTTCATCAAACCCTCGCCAGCAGGAGGTCGGCGCTGTCTCCAAGCCTGTAGCCAGCATGCTTCTTGAGATTCACCTGGGTGAGCACACTTCCCACGGGAACGCTGACGGACCCACCGGCTCGCAGCGATTCCAGAACGCCGCGGGCAATGCCGCGCCGCGTCCTGGCCCAGCGAACGGCAAAAAGCAC
>NZ_VFVX01000027.1:0-72908 GCF_006442395.1 Mesorhizobium sp. B2-3-5
CTCGTAGGCCGTCCATTTCGGCATGAAGCTCGCCATGTTCTGCTCGAACGCGCCGGGATCGTCGCCCCCATAGACCACCGGGCGATCCAGAAGCTCCGACCAGATCTTAGCCACGTCGGGGCCGCTCAGCGTGTCGGGCCCAACCACGTTGATGGTCTCGATCGGCAGCTTGCCGGGTGCGGAGTCGCGGCGCATCAGCTCGATCGCTGCTAGTTCGGCGATGTCACGGGCGTCCACCATGGCTACGCCCTTGCTGCCAATCGGCATCGGATAGACGCCGTGCTCCATAATGACGTCCCTTACCATCGACTCGTTGTCGATGAAGTAGGTCGGACGCAAGATGGTGGCGCTGAAGTTCATCTGCACCAGCATGCGCTCGGCGCCGAACTTCACGGCGAAATGCGGGACGTTCACCGCCCGATCGGCTTCGAACACCGAAAGATAGACGACACGGTCGATGCCCGCTTCGCGAGCAACATTGAGCGCGATGATCGCCTGGGCAAATTCGTCACCCGTGACGGCATTGAGTAGGAAGAGCGTACTCACGTCTTTGAAGGCGCTGCGCAGTGCATCGATGTCGAGGAAATCGCCCTTGGCGACGTCGACACCGGTCGGGAAGCTGGCTTTCGCGGGGTCGCGGGTCAGCACACGCACCGTCGCGCCGCGCTGAAGGAGTTGGTCGACGACATGGCGGCCGACGCGGCCGGTGGCACCTGTAACGAGGATGGTCATTGGGGTTCACTTTCTGTTTGAGTCAAAAGGCACGCTCAAAATGAGTGATCCACATACATCCCGATAGATGGTATGTTTGGACACATCGTCTCATTGGCGGAACAGCAAAGAACAAAATCGTGGATCTTCTCGCTCTTGCCGACTTCAACCTGGTGGCCCGCCACAGCGGGTTCGGAAAGGCCTCACGTGCCGCCGGCCGGCCAAAGGCGACCCTTTCCAGACGCGTGGCCGATCTCGAGGCAAGTCTTGATCTGCGCCTGTTCGAACGTGGTGCGCGGACGCTCAAGCTCACGGAGGAGGGACGAGCCCTGTTTGAACGAACGGGCTTTCTGCTCACAGAACTTGATGAGACGGCGAAAGCGATCGCTTCGGGCGGCCATAGCCCGCGTGGCCGGCTACGCATCAGCGCGCCACTGCTCTTTTCTCAGACCGCGGTCGGAAAGCTCGCGGCCGGCTTCGTCCTTAGATACCCGGAGGTTCGGTTGGAGATCACCACGGAAGACAGGGCCGTGGACATGATCGAAGAAGCCTACGACCTCGTCATCCGGGTCAACCCGGAGCCGGATGCCACCCTTGTTGGGCGAGTGTTCCTGCGCGATCGGCTAGTGCTGGTGGCTAGTCCGCACCTGACGCCCCCAACCTCGGGAAGTCTCGTTCCCGCGATCAGTCGAGGCTCGTTGAACGAGTCCGAAGCCTGGCAAGTCACGACCTCGTCCGGCAAGTCGACGATTAACGCCAAGCCAGTGCTCAGCCTGTCGTCGTTCGTCATGGTCCGGGATGCGGTGCGCATGGGGCTCGGCGCCGCGCGCCTTCCGTTGTCGCTTGCCAGCGGCGATTTGGCTGCCGGCACGCTAGTGCATTGGGGGGATGTGTCAGGGCCCGAGACGGCGCTTTGGGCCCTTTATCCCTCGAGGCGTTTGCTCAGCCCCCGCGTGTCAGCGTTCCTCGACTACTTGAAGGAAGCCTTTCCGCAGGGGACGGCTGATGAATTGGCAGCCTATGTCGCGGACTGAACAATCCGGCACCCTTCCCTATGAACCCACCTCTACAGCGATCAAAAAGGCGAACAAGCCAAGCGGATCAAATGGGGAAAACTCCCCGTGGCGCAACACGCTCAACACCGCAGCCGCCATGACTCTGCGAAGCAGACCGACCGGTTTCGGCCCCATTTCAGTCATTCCAATCGCCGGCCTGTGGGCCTTTCTGCGAGCAATATATCGTTTCAGCGAGCGGCGATTGCCGATATGTCCGGCGCTCAGCAAATTCGTTAAAGGGTGCAGTGACGCGAAATCGACGCTGCGCCCTCGCAGATCGCTGGCTATATTTGCGATCTGTCAACCGTCGCACGACGGTGAGCCAAAACTCGCAAATCTATGATTCGAGGGAAATTGGGGAGGAGGTGGCCGGCTCAATCTTCGAATACGGCGTCGGAGGAGGTGCACGGCATCCGGTACAGGCGTCGCACATCGGAGGGGTGGATGGCTGACAACAGCGGAATGGTTGCCGCAAGTGAAAGAATCCCCCAATACGCTTGTGCCCGGAGCCTTGGCACGAATGTTGGTGCCGTGACTATATGCGGCACAACGGCGGATGCAGCGCCGAGGCGGAAGGCGGCCTGGCACAAAATCCTGGTCGCGGGAGAACCATGAACCGTGACGCAAAAAGGGATCACCTTGAAAGACGTTGCCGCCGCGGCCAATGTCTCGCGAGCAACGGCGGCGCGGGCGCTCAACAGCTACGGTTATGTCGGTGACGAGACGGCGCTTCGGGTGATGGAAGCCGCCGATAGATTGGGCTATCGGGGAAATCTCGTTGCTCAGGCGCTCCGCAGCGGCCAGTTGCCGATCGTCGGTTTCGTGCCCGGCGATATCCAGAATCCCTTCTTCGCCCGAATCGCCCACGACATCGAGGTGGAACTGCGTAAGCATCGTCACAATCTGCTGATCGCCAGCAGCGAGGAGAATGTCGAACTGGAAAAGGAATTGCTGGACAGCCTGCGCGCCCTCAGCGTCCGCGGCTTCATCCTGGCCCCAACATCGGCAACCGACAGCGAGCATATCGTGCAGTTGGCGCGTGCAGGTTCGCCAATCGTGCTGATCGACCGCGTCGTCAAGGACTTGCAATGCGACAGCGTGGTCGTCGACAATGAAGGGGGAGCGCGCGAGGCGGTCGAGTACCTCGTGGCCAACGGTCATGAGCGAATCGGTCTGCTGCGGGACGATTCACGCATCTTCACCGCGCAAGAGCGTCTCGCCGGCTACCAGAATTCGCTGAAGTCGCATGGCGTTGCGTTCGACGAATCGCTGATCGGCGTGTCGCGTTCGACTGTCGAGCATGCGGTGGAGGCCACTATAAGGCTGTTCAGCCGCCGCAACCGCCCTACCGCACTGTTCACCGTGGACAGCCTGATGACCCAAGGCGCGCTTCTCGGCCTGCGCTCGATGGGTCTGTCCATCCCCCATGACGTGTCGCTGGTCGGCTTTGACGATTTCAATCTCGCAACCTTCACGGATCCACAGATCACGGTCATCGCCCAGCCCATCTCCGAGATCGGGCCACTTGCCGCCAAGCTGCTGCTCGAAAGGCTGGCCGGCAAGAAGGTCGCGCCGCGCGATATCCGGTTCCCGACGCGCCTAATCGTGCGTGGATCGGTAGCTCGACCCCACAGGCGCTGACCGGCGCCCCAGCTTCCAGCATTGGCAAAACTGCGGTGAGGGGCTTGCAAAGCGCAAAAATGCGTGCCCATTATCGCCATGTGAGATCGATCTCATATCATATGAGCCGATCGAAAAGGCTGGTTAAGACGGCGCATTGATGCTCGCGCCTGGGCAAAGGCTCTGCCGCATCCGAGTACAAGGAAGAACGACATGCTGAACTTTGATAAGGACCGCTTCATAAGGATCCAGAGCGGTGCGATTTCCATCGCCGGCCAGGCGCGCTCGCTCATGCGCACGCTGCTTTCGGAAGGCGTCGAGCGGCTGTTTTTCATGGGAACCGGCGGCGTGCAGCTTCTGACGCTTCCCGCGATAGAACTGGCGAAACGCCATTCGACATTTCCCGTGAGCGCCGAGTATCCCGCGCAGGTCGTTCTCGATCCACCGGCCGGCCTCGACAACAAGGCCGCGGTCGTCATTCCGTCACTATCGGGCACGACCAAGGAAAGCGTCGAACTCATGACTTTCCTGAAAAAACGGGGCGTGCGCACGATCTCGCTCACGGGTCATTTGGACACGCCGATCGCGCGGGAAGCCGACCACAACTTCACGAACTTCGCCGAGGACGACACCTCCTCCGAATCCTTCTACCTGCAGACGATGCTGATCGTTCTGGCGCTGCTGGCCGAGCGCGGCGAATATGATGGTTTCGACGCCGCTGTCGCCGAGCTCAAGCTCCTGCCGGGCCTGCTCGCCGACGCAAAAGCCGACTTCGAGGACAAGGCCGCCGAACTGGCCAAGACCATCAAGGACGAGACCTATCACATCTTCACTGGCGCCGGTTCGGTTTGGCCGGAAGCCAATTACTATGGCATGTGCATCCTGGAAGAAATGCAGTGGATCCGCACCCGCCCGGTGCATGCCGCGGACTTCTTCCATGGCACCCTCGAGCTGGTCGAGCCGGGTGTCAGCGTCTTCGTGTTCAAGGGTGAGGATGCCCTTCGCCCGCTCGCCGACCGGGTCGAGAATTTCGCCCGGCGCTACACCGACCGCGTCCGCACACTGGATGCCGCGTCGGTCAAATTGCCGGCCATCTCCCAGCAGGTGCGCGGCATGATTTCGCCGGTGTTGCTCGCCACGCTGCTCGAGCGGTTGAGCGCGCATCTTGAGGTGCTGCGCAACCACCCGCTGACCACACGTCGCTACTACAAACGCGTTGAATACTGATCCACTCTCACCTCGGAAGGAGCTGCTTATGAAACGTTCGCTGCATGTCGTGGCGGTCACAGTGGCCGCGGTATCATCATTGGGGCTGTCGATGAGTGGCGGTTCCGCCGCTTCGCCAGCGGTCGCGGCCGATCCCAACGCCAAGGTCGAATATAGTGGCACGCTGTCGATCCTGACCAAGTTTGGGCTGCAGCAGCTGTCGCCTTATTTCGTCAACATGGCGCAGGCCTACGAGAAACTCCATCCGGGCGTGAAGGTCGAACTCATCCAGGAGAGCGACGACAGCGTGAAGGGCAAGACCAAGACGCTGGTCGCCTCCAACTCGCTTCCCGACATCTATTTCTCGTGGACGGGCAGTTGGGGCGGCAATTTCGTGCGCGGCAACCGTGCCGTCGACCTGAGCAAGGTCATCGGTCCGGACACCGACTGGGGCAAGACACTGTCGCCCGCCGCCGTCAAAGCGTTCGAATACAACGGCAAGTTCTATGGCATTCCGCTTTACCAGGATGCCAAATTCATGGGCTACAATAAGCAGACGTTCGCAAAGCTCGGCCTGAAGGCACCCGCGACTTTCGAAGAGCTGCTGAACAGCTGCGATGCCATCCGCAAAGCGGGCACGACACCGATCTCGCTCGGCAACAAGGAAGCGTGGCCGGCGATCCATTATGCGGGCCAGTTGCTCGCCTACAATGTGCCGCAGGCGACATTGGAACGCGATTTCGATCCCGCCACCGCCCAATATACGGATCCAGGCTATGTCGCGGCGCTCAAGCAGTACCGTCAGCTTGTCGAGCGTTGTACCGACGGCGCCGGCGTCAACGGCACGTCCTATGCCTCGGCTTTGCAGGCTTTCACGAATGCGCAGTCGGCCATGTACTATCAGGAAATCATCGAGTTCGATCAGGCCGCCACACCGGACTCGGCATTGAAGCCGGCCGATTTCGGCTTCTTCAGACTGCCCGTGCCCGAGGGCGCCAAGGGCGATCCCAAGTCGATCGAGGGCGCTCCCGAGGGTTACATGATCAATGCGGCCTCGAAGAATATCCCGCTGGCGATCGACTTCATGAAGTTCGTCACCTCGAAGGAAAACGCGCAGGTCTTGTCCGCGCCTCCGTACGGCCAGCCGAGCGCCACCATCGGCGGCGCATCGGAATCCAACATGAGCGCGTCGATCGTCGATGGACTGAAGGACATCAACGCGGCTTCGTTCCTCATGCCTTGGTTGGACACGGCCAATCCGCCGCGCGTCGCCGCTGTCTGGCTATCCAGCCTGCAGGCGCTGACGGGCGGCTCGATGACGCCCGAGCAAGTGATGGACGAGGTGCGCAAAGCCGCCTCGGCAGCCAAATAAAGCGGACCATGGTCAGGGCATCGGATACAATAGAAAGCGGCGCCGTCATTCTCGGCGCCGCCAGGCGGCGAAGGTCCAGAAGCCTGCGGACCCGCTTCCGAAATCTGTTGTCGTTCCGATGGGCGGCGATGGCGCTAATCCTCATCGGCTGGTTCGTCTATTATCCGATCGTCGACAATTTCGTCGTCAGCACCACCGATCAGGACATCTATACTGGCGAGGTCACCAATGTCGGCTTGGCCAATTATGACCGGCTGCTGCATGACCCGATCGTGCTGGTCGCACTCTGGAACAATTGCCTCTACGCCGTCATCTCCGTCATCTTCCAGGTCTTCGGCGCGTTTCTCCTGGCGGCCATCATCGAAGATTTGAGGAACGAGCGCTGGCGTCGGCTATGGCGCGCCGTCTACTTCGTGCCCTCGGCCATCTCGATCACCGTCACCGGACTGCTGTTCTATTTTATCTACCAGCCGCAGATCGGCTTGCTCGATGCCGCACTCAGCCGCCTCGGTCTCGGTCAGTTCGTCCTGCCCTGGCTCGGCGATGAGCACACGGCCATTTACGCCATCATCGCCATGAGCCAATGGCAAGGCTTTGGCTATTCGACGCTGTTGTTCGCCATCGCGATCCAGAAAATTCCGCGCGACCTCTACGACGCCGCCACGATCGACGGAGCCGGCCCGCTGCGCCGTCTTTGGAGCATCACCTTCCCACTGACCCGGGAAATGACCGGGCTGATGATCATCGTCACCATCACCGGCGCGTTCCAGGTGTTCAACGAGGTCATGGTCATGACCGCCGGCGGGCCCAACAACAGCAGCCAGGTCCTGGGCACATGGCTCTATCAGAAGGCGTTTATCGAAGACAATTTCGGCTATGGTGCCGCGATTGCCGCGGTCATCTTCGTGCTGACCATGCTTACCGGCGCGGCACAGCTCTGGTATACGAAGCGTCGCCGGGTGCAGCTATGAGCGCGACCCTCGCAGTCGCACGCAGACGGCAGGTCAACGTCTGGTCCGTCGTTGCCAGGACGTTCCTCTATTCGTTCCTCGTCTGCCTCGGCGTCGTCGTCATCTATCCATTGATCTGGATGGCTCTCAGCGGCTTCAAGGACAACGCGCAAATTTTCGGCGATCCCTTCGCCCCGCCGTTGCACTGGTCCTGGAACAACTATGTGCAGGCCTGGAACCAGGGCGTTCGTGGCTATGTGACCGTCTCCGTCCTGGTGACCGTTGCCTCGGCCGTTTGCACCGTGCTCATCAGCGCATGGACGGCGTTCGGCTTAACCCGGACCAGGATGCCGGGAAAATCACTGGTCGTCGCCGTCGTGCTGGGTGGGCTGATGCTCAGCCCTACAGTGGCGATCATTCCGCTGGTGAAGATGTTGCAGGCGCTCGGGCTCTACAACACTTACTGGGCGCTGATCATTCTCTACACGGCGTTCCGGGTGCCGTTCACCACCTTCCTCATTCGCGCCTACATGCTGGACCTGCCCAGCGATCTCGACGAGGCGGCGACGATGGACGGAGCCAGCGAAGGTCAGATCTTCTGGCGCATCACCTTGCCGCTGTGTCGGCCGATCATCATCTCGTGCGTCATCCTGCACGTCCTGTTCGCCTGGAACGAGTATCTGTTCGCCATGGTGTTCACGAGCGGCAGCGATGTGCAGACGCTGCCGGTCGGCCTCACTTCGATCATGGCAACGCACGGGACCAACTATGCCGTCGTGTTCGCGGCCATGACGATCTCGGCGCTGCCCATCGTCGTCGTTTTCTTTGCCGCGCAGCGCTACTTCATTCGTGGCCTATCCGAAGGCATCGGCAAGTAGCAATTCCCCTGAAAGGACCCTTCATGCCGCAGCTTGCCTTTCATCAGCTGATCGGAGCCAACTTCAGCTTTCAGCACTTTCCGTTCGACCAGGTCGCGAGGACTATTCGCGACTTCGGAATGCGGGAGATTGAATTGTGGGGCGTTGCCCAGCATCTCGACCTCTTCCACGCCACGGATGCGCGCGTCGACGCCGTCGGCCGCGTGCTGGCCGACAATGGCCTGTCCACCTGGTGCTTCACCCCCGAACAGGTGCTGTATCCCATCAACATCGCCTCTGGTGATGCGGATCTGCGCCGCGACAGCATCGAGCGGTTCCGCCGCGCCGGCGACATCTGCGCGATGCTCGGCGCGCGCTATCTATTCCTGACCCCAGGACGGGGATTCGAGAGCGAAGCACAGCAGCCGGCGTGGGACCGAGCGCTCGAGGCGCTCGGCGAGATCGCAGCGCACGCTGGCCGAAATGGCGTGCGCTGCCTTCTTGAACCGCTGCAGCGGTTCGAGACAAATATCGTCAACGATGCGGCAGGCCTGCGCGGGATGCTGGACATGCTCGACGCGGACAATATCGACGTGGTGCTGGACACTGTCGCCATGGCCACGGCGGGCGACACGGTGGCGAGCTATATCGACCTGTTCGGTTCCCGTTTGGCGCATGTCCAACTCGTCGACGGCTCGCCTGGCGGGCATCTTGTATGGGGAGACGGCTCGCTGCCGCTCGGCCGGTACGTCAGCGAATTGGCAAATCTGGGATACGCGGGAAAAATCACCTTCGAGCCCTTCGGCAACGGCTCCTACGCGCTCGATCCGGTCAGGGCTTGGACACGCTGCCTCGACGCCCTCGAGCCTTACCTGGACCGCGCGGCGGTGCCGGCATGACACGGATGCAGAACCTTGTCGCGGTCGGGGACAATTGCCTCGACGCCTATCTCAGCCATGGCCTGCTCACCGTCGGCGGCAACGCCCTGAACGTAGCCGCGCAATGGCGGCGCAGCGGCTTGGCCGCACGGTACTTCGGTGCGGTCGGCGAGGACCCCGAAGGCGAGGTGGTGCTTGCCGGACTGGCCAGCGTCGGCCTGTCGCCGGACGATGTTGAGCGCCTGCCTGGCGACACCGCCGTTACCTTGCTTAGCGAGGAGTCCGGCGACCGGAAATTCCTGCATGAATCCTTTGGGGTCGGCGAAAATTACATGCCTTCGGCGGAGCACTACGCGCTCATCGCCAGGGCGGACTGGGTGCATCTTGGCACCAATGCCAACAAGGACCTCATCCGCCGGCTGGTCGCCGATCATGTGCCCTTCAGTGTCGATGTCTCGACGGCGCATCTGGCGCTGCCGCTCGAAGGCGTGCCCCTGCTGTTTGCCTCCGGGCCCGACGCCGCCGATGCTCCTGTCGAGCCGTTGTTGACCGCGCTCAGGGCGGCTGGTGCAGGACAGGTGGTGCTGACCTGCGGTCGACGCGGCTCCTACTTCGATGATGGCGCGAGCGTCGTGCACGCGCCGGCCACGCTGATCGATGTCGTCGATACGTGCGGTGCCGGCGACAGCTTCATCGCCACGTTCCTGACCGGCTTCCATTTCGATGGCCTTCGCGCTGTGGATGCGTTGCAAAAGGCTTCGATCGCGGCTGCACAAACCTGCACCCATCTCGGCGGGTTTCCCCAGGAGCCGCGTCCCCTCCCGGGTTGGCTTCCGGCCAAATATGCCAGCTTCATCACAGACCCCCAAGGAGCCTGATCGTGACGACACTTCGTTTGCGACAGCCGGCGGTGGCGCTTCCGTCCGACCGGTCGTTCTGGCTGCAGGACATCGGCGCCGACGCTGTGACTGAGCCGATGCAAGGCAGCGAGCGCGCCGATGTGCTGATCGTCGGCGGCGGCTATACCGGCTTGTGGACGGCGCTGCGCATCCGTGAGCTCGCGCCGGAGACGCGGGTCATCGTGCTGGAAGCCGATCTCTGCGGTTCGGGTGCGTCGGGCCGAAATGGCGGCCAGGTTCATTCTTGGTTCGCCGAACTCGACCAGATCAGTGCCGTCGTCGGCCTCGAAGAGGCGCGGCAACTGTGCGCCGACACGGCGACTTCGATCGCCGAACTGAGAGGGCTGCAGCAAAGCGGCACGATCGACATGGATCTGCGGCTGGACGGATGGCTGTGGACCGCCAGCTCCAAAGCCCAGGAAGGGGCGTGGGATCGCGCGGTTGCCTTGACGGCAGCGGTGGGCGAGGACCGTTTCAAGCCGCTGACGGCCGACGATATCAAACGCCGCACCGGGTCATCGGCGTCCTATGTAGGCGTCGTCGAGACCAATGCCGGCACGGTCCATCCGGCCAAGCTGGCCGCCGGATTGCGGAAACTGGCATTGACGCGCGGTGTGATCATTCATGAACGCAGCCCCGTCCTCGACATCGAGACGGGCAAGATGTGCAGAGTGCGCACGGCGCTGGGCACAGTGCAGGCAGAGAAGGTGGTGCTTGCCGCGAATGCATGGCTCTCGGCGCTGCCGGAACTGCGCCGCCATCTCTATGTCGTCGGCAGCGAGGTGATCGCCACCGCCGCCATTCCTGAACTGCTGGACGGCATTGGCTGGCGTGACGGTGCATCGATTTGCGATTCCCAAGCTCAGGTCCTCTACTACCAGCGTACCACCAAGGGCAGGGTCGTGTTCGGCCGCGGCAGCGGCGACGTTGCCTTCGGCGGCAATTTCGGCGGCGGCTTCAACCGCAGTCCGCGGCACGGCCGCGACAACCTTCGTGAACTGCACCGGGTCTATCCGGAGTTGCGCGGCGTGCGGATCGACCATGACTGGGCCGGCCCCATCGACTGTGTGCCGGAGCACGTTCCCGTCTTCGATCATCTGCGCGATCACCCCAACATTTTCTACGGCATGGGGTTCAACGGAACCGGAATCGCGCAGACGGCGATCGGTGGGCGCATCCTGGCCAGTCTCGTCCTGGAGCGTAAGGATCGCTGGAGCGCCAGCGGCTTGGTCGGCATCGGGCGGCGCATGGCGCTGCCGCCGGAGCCGTTCCGCTATCTCGGCGCCCGCCTCGTCGGTAGCGCCGTGCGTCGCAAGAATGAGGCCGAGATCCACAACCGGAAGGCGGACAAGATCACCAATCTGCTGTCTCGGCTGAAGCCGGGCTATCGCAAGAAATAGGGCGGTCATTGGACCTGCACTTTGTATGTCCGGGAAGCAGCCGATCCGTTGACCCGATCCGCAAAGGCCATCGCCAGGCTAGAGGGCTAAAATAGGCTCAGGTAGTCCAGCAATATCAACAGGCCGCATGAAGACTGCGCCACCGACATCGTTTGCCTTTGTCACCTCCGTCGTGCTGCTGTCCCAACCGGTAGTGACGCACAGGGCCTTGAGCTCTGGTCCCGCGAAACATAGGCTCGTGACGAAAGCGGCTGGCAAATAGAGTGACCGACGGAGTGTCCCCTTGGGGTCGATGCATACGACCTTGCTGCCGCCATACAGTGCACACCACACATTGCCTGCACTATCAACCGCAAGGCCGTCCGGCATTCCATCGATGTTGGCAAAAGCGAAGAACACCCGACGGCCTGATATCGATCCGTCATCGTCAAGGTCGTAGGAGAAGATACGACGGCCGACTGTGTCGCTGAAATATAGCTTGCGATTGTCAGGCGAGAAAGTTGGGCCATTGCAAATGACGAAGCCTCTGTCGCCGACTTCCCAATCAGAGCCAGGGACCATGCGATAGAAGAGAGCGTTTGGAACTCTCTCCGACACATCGTAGGTTCCCACCCAATAGCGCCCCGCGCGGTCGACCTTCCCGTCATTGTAAACAAGGTTCATTTTTCCTTGCTTGGGATCCGCAAAAAAACGCGCCTTCCCAGTATGTGTGTCGAGGAGATGCAGCCCATGATCCACAGCGAGAAGCAGGCCTTTGTCGGTAAGTACGAGCGACCCAATCGTCTCAGCGAAATCCAGCTTCCAGCTTTCGACAAGGCCGCTGCCTTGCCTTTGCCGATGGACAACCGGGCCGTAGAAGTCGATCCAATAGAGCGCCTGCTCTGCGGGGTGCCACAGTATGCTTTCGCCCAGCCGATCGCGCGTCGGGGCACAGATATTCCATTCTGCCTTGGACAGCGGCATGTTCCCGATCCTCCGGCCATTATAGTCGATCGTCGATCGGGCACAGGCGGCGATGAACCTTCTAGAGCCCGGCCGGCAGATGCCCGTGAAAAATAGAATCGGAGCTTCAGCTACCGATGTGGAAAGTCTCCGTGTGGCCGTCCACTGCTATAGCCTGACCTGTCACCATCTTTGCAGCCGGCGATGCGAGGAACAGACACATGTCAGCAATTTCCTCGGGATTGACAAAGCGCTTGATCGATTGGGATTGGACGTACTCCCTTTCCACGATATCGATAGCCATTCCGCGGCTCTCGGCCTCAGCCTTGATCACCTGTCGCATGCGCGTGCCGTCGACGGAACCTGGGCAAATTGCATTGGCGCGTACATTGTGGGGGCCAAGTTCCACAGCGAGTGATTTGGTGAATCCGATGACGGCCCATTTGGCTGCGGCATAGGGCGTTCGAAGGCCGTAGCCGTAAAGGCCCGCTGTCGAGGATATGTTGATGACGCTACCCGAACCCTGAGTCTTCATGACAGGCGCCGCACGTCGGGCACACATGAATTGCGCATCGAGACAGATGCCTACGCATTCTCGCCAGTCTTGAAGTTTGAGCTCCTCGACATAACCGGTGGGGCCCTTAGTGCCGGCATTGTTGATGAGAACATCCAGGCCTTCGAGATCGCCAAGAGCATCGTCGAACCAATCGTCGATCGCACTCTCATCGGATAGGTCCACTTTTCGTGCTGCGATCTTGGGATATGTCTGCGCGACAGTTTGCAACGCGCGTTCATCGACGTCACAAATATGAACCCTGGCGCCACTGTCGGCGAACGTCTTTGCGATAGCCCAGCCAATGCCTGAACCCCCCGCAGTGATCATCACTCGCTGGACCATTCTTCCGTCTCCTTCGCAATGGACGATCGGCGTCGCCTCTTAAGACTTAACCGATACCTGTAGGCGTGTTCCGATCGTCGGCGTCAGCCTCACACGATTGTCAACAGGCCGACACCTGTCTGCGTGTTTGGGCTTGCGGGCTGAAATCTCGGGGCGCGGCAGGTTGCCAGTCAGCGTGAAAGCTCGCCCCCGTCCACCACGATATTGGACCCGTTCACGTATGAGCAGAGACCTGAACAGAGTGCCACGGCGACGTAGGCGATTTCCTCGGGTTGCGCGAAGCGGCCCATCGGAATGGCCGCCTCATAGCCGGCGCGAATTGCCGCCGGGTCAGTGCCAGATTGTCGTGCTATGTTTGCCGTTGTTGTCGCAACCATCTCCGTATCGACACTGCCCGGTGAGATCGTATTCACGCGTATCCCGCGCGGTGCGAGCTCTCCCACAAGCGCATCGGCAAGTCTCAAGACACCCGCCTTGGATGCGCAATAGGCGCCCCAAAGAGGCCAGCCCTTCAGACCATACTGCGATGCGATAAGGACGAGATTACCACCCCGAGGCAGATGCCGTGATCCTTCCCTCGCGACAAGAAAGGCGCCCGTCACGTTCACGTCGAGCACGCGCCGGAAATCGGCCACGGGCATGTCGGCCAGGGGAGCGACAGCGCCGATGGCGGCAGCGTGAACGATGTCATCGATCGGACCATCGCGGGCTATCTTGGCCAAGACGCTTTTGACGGATTCCTCATCCGCAATGTCACAACGGTGAACCACGTCTGACGAATTGATATCAAGGCGGAAAACGGTTGCCCCGGCTTGGTCGAACGCGTCCGCGATTGCCTTGCCAATTCCGCGCGCGGCGCCCGTGACGACGGCGCGTCGTCCAGCAAGCAGGAGGGGCACCTGGAACAGCGAAGAGGACTTTTCCCGCGACGGGGTGTCGAGTGTCATTTGATGGCTCCGGCAAAGCGTTTTTGGCTGTGGCGGAGGCTATTTCACCTACGGTTGCCCCAGCAATGGTGCCGACGGTCACCATTCCATTATCGCTACGCCTGACCTGTGGCGCCGATGGTGACCGTCGGCACCATTGTTGGCGTCTCCGGGCCTGAATTAGGCTCCTGCCACGATCACGATTGTCTTGCGGGAGCCATTGCCATGAAGCCAGATACCCTTCCCAAATGCTGCATTATCGGAGCAGGCTGCAGTGGGATTGTCACCGCCAAGGCTCTTACCCAACGCGGCATTCCCTTCGATTGGTTCGAGATGAGCGATCGCGTTGGCGGTCAGTGGGCATTCGAGAACCCCAACGGGAAGTCGGCGGCCTATAGGTCCCTGCACATAGACACGTCGAAGCTGCAACTACAGTTGGCCGATTTTCCAATGCCTGCCGATACGCCGCATTATCTGCATCACACGCAGGTACTGTCCTATCTGATGGCTTACATGGATCATTTTGGCCTGTCAGGTAAGGTCAAACTCAATACCGAAGTCGCGAAGGCCGAACGTGACGCGGACGGCACCTGGCAAGTCCGGTTGGGCGACGGTCAGACGCGCCATTATGATGCGCTGTTCGTGTGCAACGGACATCATTGGGATTCCCGTCTGCCCGAACCGGCTTACCCGGGCAACTTCGACGGGGTCCAGATTCACTCCCACGGCTACCGCGACCCCTTCACTCCCGTTGATTTCAGGGGCAAAAGCGTCCTGGTGGTCGGGATGGGCAATTCCGCGATGGATATCGCTAATGAGCTCTGCCCACGTCATATCACGAAGAAGCTGTTCGTCAGCACCCGTCGCGGTGCTCACATCTTCCCACGTTTCCTGCTTGGCAAGCCTGCCGACAAAGGCAAGCTGTATCCCTGGTTGCCGCTGTCGCTGCAGCGCTGGGTCGGTCGCCGGATTTTCCATTTCGCGGTCGGTCACATGGAAGACTTCGGGCTGCCCAAGCCGGACCACCGCGTGTTCGAAGCGCACGTCTCGGTCTCGGATACGTTTCCGACGCTGGTCGCTTCCGGCGATATCGAAATTCGTCCCGGCATCAGGGAACTTGACGGGGATAGCGTCGTCTTCGAGGATGGGCGCCGTGAAAAGATCGACATCATCGTCTGGGCCACGGGCTACAAGGTCAGCTTTCCGTTCTTCGATCCATCGTTCATCTCGGCGCCGGGCAATCGATTGCCACTGTTCAAGCGCGTCCTCAAGCCTGGGATTCCGAACCTCTTCTTCATCGCCCTGGCTCAACCGAGCATCACCCTTTTCGCGCTAGCAGATCGCCAGGCAAAGTGGATCGCCGCATACCTTGCGGGTGACTATGCACTGCCCACGGTGGAGGAGCAGAAGCGTACCATTGTCGCCGATGAAAAGAAGCATATGAGCCGCTACTACGCGTCGGCCCGACACACGATGCAGCTCGACCAGGACATCTATTTTTCGGAGCTGGAGGGTGAACTCAAACGGGGCCGAAAGCGCGCCCGATCCCTCGGGTTTGGCCACGTCCGGCTGCCTGTCCCAAGGACATCTGATGCCGAGTTTCGCTCCGCGGCAGAATGACGGGCACTGTCACGTGCCGGTCGCTCGCAAATGCTGGACATAAGTCAGAAAGAGTTCGCGTTCGGTTGTGATATCGAGCTTTTGGTACAAGCGCAGACGATGGTTCTTGATCGTTCCGCGCTTTACCCCCAATCGATCCGCTATACTGGCGATGGGGTGGCCTTCGAGAGTCAGTTCGACAATTTGCCGCTCGCGATGGGTGAGGGTGGCGAGCCAGGCATTGCGATCGGCACGAGGTGCATGCATGGCCGAAACTTCGACCTGGTCGCATTGGCCACCTGGTGCTGCCCCGAAATCGGCACCAAGGGCTGATCTCACAATAAGCCGACCGTCAGGCAGCAAAGCTTGCCTTTTGCCCGAGCTGGCCAACTCGACCAACGCCTCCACCAACCCTCCATCCGGCGCGGCGACCAGTCTGCGCCACGCGCCGTTCGCGGCAAGTTCGTCGCCGCGCCGGTCGAGAAGTCGCAATGGTTTTTCGGTTGCGTCAGCTGCTAGGCCATGGCTGATGATGGCCTTCAGGTGGGCATCATGCAGCCCGGCCAGCAAAGGAAAAGCGTTGTCTATTGTCGCCAGTTCCGCTGCGTTGAACTCGCCAACAGCACGGTCGACAATGAGCGTCGGACTGGCGCCGCCAATTGGTGGCAGGAACACGGCAATCTCGTCGCTGATGCTGGCCGCGCGCAGGAACTCGAGAGCGTAACGGCTCTTCCACATTTCCGCCGGGGCCATCTGGCGCAAGGAACACACGGCCGGCAACCCCACAGTTCGCCAGTAGTCATGAAATGGGTCGAGCGCGTAGAGACCGGAGGCGTAAGGTGCTGCAACCTCGCTGCGAATTTCGCGCGGGATAATCAGGTCCGGCGCTCCAGAATTCGAATACCGGACCAAGGAGTGCTGATCGGCTTCCACCAAGGAGGTCATCACGTCGAGCATCCGGTCGTAGAAATCTTCTTCGCCAATCGCCGCACTGGCGCGTCCGATTGCCGTGCAGAAGCCGAGCTTTGCCATACTGTTCGGCATCTCGAAGCGAATCTGGCTGTGATCTGGAGCAAGCCTGCTCACCGGAGAATGAATGTTCATCTCTCCTCCCTTGGCCTTCTGGCCCAAAAATTGGTCAACTGGCCAATTCTTGATCCTTTTGGCCAAACATGTCAATGTGGCCCTATGAGCCTGACAAAAATCAGTGACATTCGACGCCGCGAACTGCGGCACGCAGCGTTTGAGGTCCTGCAAAGCGAGGGGATGGCTGGCGCAACAATAGAGAAGGTTGCCCAGAAGGCAGGAGCCTCAAAAGGCATTGTTCATCACTACTTCAAAACCAAGCAGGAGCTCTTCGAGCACACAATGCGCCATTCGAATTCGCTGCTGCGCGATGAAGTCATTCGGCAGATGCGACTCGCACGGAGCCCCGAAGAACGATTGTGGGCCATCATCGCCGGCAATTTCAGCACAGCGTTCTTCACGCCGGGAATCTGTCACGCTTGGCTGGCGCTCTGCGCGGAAGTTCCGCGCGAGCCGCAACTGGCGCGAATCCAGCGTGTCGTTCACGCCCGAATGCATTCGAATCTGATGAGCGCCCTGTCCGAGCTTGTTCCGGTCGATCAATGTGAAGCCGTCGCGCTTGGCATAACAACGATCATCGATGGCCTTTGGCTAAGGCTTGGGTTGCGACCGGCGAGGATTTCAGCACTCGAAGCCCTTGCACAGGTGAGTGATTACCTGACCCACCGCATCCCTCACATCCGTTGGGACGAGCATTTGTCGCGAACGGATCCCGGCCGTCAGTTAGGCTGAATGGTGGTCGGCTCTCGGATCGGCCTGCGCTGGGAATGGTGACCGTTGGCACCATTGTTGGGCTCTGGATGGCTGAATACGCTTTGCGGGAGCTGAACTGGAAGGAACGACATCATGGCCGCGCGGCTATCGGAGAGAGTAACCCTCATCACCGGAGCGGCCTCTGGCATCGGCCGGGAAACGGCCAGACTATTTGCGCAAGAGGGCGCCACGGTATTCCTCGGCGATATCGATCGCGGCCGCGGGGAGGCGGCGGCCGCCGCCATAGGAGCGTCCGCGTCCTATGTCTCGCTCGATGTGACGAAGGAGGATTCTTGGTCGGGTGCTGTCGAAACCGTCGTGCAGCACGCCGGTCGGCTCGATATCCTGGTCAACTCCGCGGGCATTTGGAGCGACGGTGATTTCATCACCTACTCGCTTTCAGAATGGCAGCGCACAATGGACATCAACGCCACCGGTACATTCCTCGGCTGCCGTGCCGCCGTTGCTGTGATGAAGGAAAAGGGCAATTCCGGCTCCATCGTCAACATCTCCTCGATCTACGGAAACATCGCTGCGGATGACGCGGTTGCCTATGCTGCCAGCAAGGGCGCGGTCAGGATGCTGACCAAGGGAGTCGCCATCTACTGCGCTGCCAACGCGCTGCCCATTCGCTGTAACTCGGTTCATCCAACCTATGTCGACTCGGAAATGCTCGCCAGCTTCGCTCAGGAAGTCGGCGGGCGCGAAGCGGCGGTGGCCGGGTTGAGTGGGGTGGTGCCGATGCGCAAGCTGCCGGTCCCCTTGGACATCGCGGAGGCGATCTTGTTCCTGGCGTCTGACGCAGCTCGGCTCGTGACGGGGGCTGAACTGCCTGTCGATGGGGGGATGCTTGCCGGAATCTTTGCACCTGTCAGCGCTCCGACACGCCATCTCGGTGCTTGAACACCCCGGGAACCGGAGTTCGAAAA
The DNA here is from genome assembly GCF_006442395.1 of Mesorhizobium sp. B2-3-5. Taxonomy (NCBI): domain Bacteria; kingdom Pseudomonadati; phylum Pseudomonadota; class Alphaproteobacteria; order Hyphomicrobiales; family Phyllobacteriaceae; genus Mesorhizobium; species Mesorhizobium sp. B2-3-5. Next base: position 18,082 of record NZ_VFVX01000027.1, read on the forward strand.
CAAGAACGAATGACAATGGGAGAAAGAAATCATGATCGGTCGAAAAATTGCACTGTGGACACTCCCCCTTGCCGCGGGTCTCGCGATCGCCCCGCCGGCGATAGCGAAGCCCCTGGGCGATACGGATACCTCGATTAAGATCGCCATCAACGAATGGACCGGCCAGAACCTGTCCGCGCATATCGCCGGCAAGTTGCTGGAAAAGCTTGGATACAAGGTGGAATATATCACTGCCGGCACGTTGCCCCAGTTCACCGGTATCGCAAGCGGCAGCCTGTCTGTGTCGCCAGAGGTCTGGCCGAGCAACCTGGGTGATGTCTACCCGAAGGCCAAGGCCGAAGGAAAGATCGAGGAGATAGGCGAACTCGGTCTCGACACAAAGGACGGGTGGCTCTACACCGCCGACACCAAAACAGTCTGTCCTCAATTGCCTGATTGGACTGCGTTGAAGGATCCAGCCTGTGTGCAGGCGCTGGCAACGCCGGAAACGTTCCCGAATGGGCGTCTTCTGGATTACCCGGCGGATTGGGGTTCGGCGAGCGGGCCAGAGCTGAAGAATGCAGAGATTCCATTCACGCCGGTGCCAGCTGGATCCGAGGGTGCGCTCGTCGCTGAGTTACAAGCGGCCGTGGCGGCTCACAAGCCATTGTTGATGCGCTTCTGGGCCCCGCATTGGGTGCTGGCCGAAGTGCCTGTGGAATGGCTCAAAATGCCGCCTTGTGACGAAAAGAACCTGGCCGAATGCATCGTGGCGCCGCCGGTGATCAAGGTTGTGTGGGCCGGATTCCACGAGAAGTGGCCAGCCGGATATGAGCTGATGAAATCACTTCAAATCCATGCCGATGACCAGCAGAAGATGATCTACGCCGTGGATAAGCAGGGCAAGAATCTCGATCAGGCTGTCGACGGTTGGATCGAGGAACACCAGAGCGACTGGCAGGCTTGGGTGAAAGCGGCTCAGAACTGATTTTGAGCGAGGCCAATCGCAGCTGGTGAAAGCTGTGATTGGTCGTGACCCCTTCTGCAACCGGCTGAAGAAAAGTTGGATATGACCAATCCTGTTGGTGGATCAGAGACCCCGAGCAAGGCGACCGCCAAGCTCAGGTCTCGCAATCTTTGGAAGATATATGGACCGCGGCCGGCGAAGGCGCTTGAGATGGCGCTCTCATCGAACGAGCCTGTCGCCGCGCTTAAGCGCCGGCTGGAGGCGAGTGGGAATTTTCTTGCCTTGGCGGATGTCAGCTTCGACGTTCAGCAAGGTGAGATTTTCGTTGTCATGGGCCTTTCCGGCTCAGGCAAGTCAACACTGGTGCGGTGCCTGTCCCGCCTGGTCGAGCCAACACATGGCGAGGTATGGCTTGGCCAGGAAAACCTCCTGTCCGCCACCGAGCGCCGATTGGTGGAAATGCGCCGCAAAGTCATGGGCATGGTCTTCCAAAGCTTCGGATTGCTTCCCCATCTCAATGCCCTCGACAACGTGATGTTTCCGCTGCGAATGGCAGGCATGCCACTGGCGCAGCGCTTGAAAACCGGCCGGGAAATGATCTCGCTCGTCGGGCTGCAAGGGCGCGAGCGCAGCATGCCGCACGAACTTTCCGGCGGTCAGCAGCAGCGCGTTGGCATCGCTCGTTCGCTCGCTGTCAATCCCGAGCTGTGGTTCCTTGACGAACCATTCTCAGCTCTTGATCCGCTCATCCGGCGCCAGATGCAGGACGAGTTTCTACGGCTGCAGCGCATGCTGCAAAAGACGATTGTGTTCATCACCCACGACATCCAGGAGGCCTTTCGCCTGGCCGACAGAATCGCAATCATGCGAGAAGGCCGGATCATTCAGATCGGAACCCCGGCCGAGATCATGCTTCACCCGGTCGACTCCTATGTGGCAAGCTTCACCGAGGAGGTCTCGCTCACCAAGGTGGTAACTGCTGGCTCTGTCATGGAGGTGATCCCCGCGGACTGGACTGGCGGTGAAGGCGTTCATGAAATCGATGCGGCCGTGCCGATCGAGGCCCTGTTGCCTCGAAGCATTGCCGGCACCCGATCATTTGTGATTACGCGAGAAGGTGAAGGTCGGGTGGGGCTTTTGCGATCCGAGGTCATCGCCAAAGTGCTGGCAAATGACACAATACATCGGGGTGCAACGTGAGCGCTCAACAGGCTGTGTTTGCACCAAACGAAAGCGTGCCGATCAAATCGAGGCAACTTTTGTGGCTCGTCGTTCTGGCCTTCATCGCGATTTGCATCGCAATGCGGCCCGCGTTGCCATGGCTTGTGACCTATCCAAGCTCTTGGTTGCTGCCGGTCCCATCCATCATAAACAGCGTCTTTGGCTTCCTAATTCCTTTGCTAACGCCGATCTGCGCGGTCTTGGCGATCATCTTGCGAGCAGCTTTGGATGCCTGCAGCGCAGCGCTCCAATGGATGCCTTGGCCGGCGATGATCCTCTTCTTCGCCATCCTGGGTTGGTTGGCACGAGGTTGGCAACTCGCGCTGTTTACGGCGGTAGGCCTCGGTTATGTGGTGATGGCCGGCTACTGGGAACAGGGCATGAATACCTTGTCGCTGGTCACATTGGCGGTGCCGCTGGCAGTGGGCTTTGGTTTCCTGCTCGGTGTGGCTGCTCACTCATCGCGGTATGTCCGCGGCATCACGATGGTCGTGCTCGATCTGCTGCAGACGGTGCCGGCCTTCGCGTTCTTGATCCCGCTGCTGCTGCTTTTCGGTTTCGGACCGATCGTCGGCCTGATTGCCTGTCTTGTCTATGCAGTGGCCCCCATGGTCCACTGCACCATGCTCGGGCTAGAGCGTGTTCCTCCCTCACTTCTTGAAGCGGCTAGCATGGCGGGCTGCACGCGCCGGCAACGGTTCTGGCATGTCATCCTGCCGACCGCCAAGCGGGAGATCTTGACGGGCATAAACCAGACAACGATGGCGGCCTTCAGCATGGTCATCATGGCGGCCATCATCGGGGGCTTCAACGACGTCGGTTGGGAAGTGCTGAACTCCATGCGGAAGGCAGAGTTTGGCCAGAGCCTATTGTCCGGCCTCGTAATAGCGGTCCTGGCGATGGTCGTTGACCGTATCACCTTCGGCATGGCCCAGCCGGCGCGGGACAGAACACAGACGACATTGCGCAACGGCCTGCGAATGGCAGTCATCCTGGCGCTGCCACTTTTTGTTGCGTTCTTGTTAAATGCCTCGCCCTCCACAATGGCCTGGGCCGATAAAGCGCAAGGGGTCATAGACCCGTCCGGTTTGAACCGGGTTGTTATCAGGTTTGTGCAAGACTTCTCTGCACCGCTGGACGCCTTCAAGGTGTTCGTCCTGTATCATTTCATGCTGCCGCTTCGTATTGGTCTGGTTGGCGCCGTAACTCCCTTCACATGGGGGTTTGCCTGGACATTTCAGGTCAGCACCATTTATTGCGGACTCTCGCTGTCGCTCGCTGTCTGGCTATGGTTCAGAGGGCAATGGCAGGTTGGCGCCGGCGTTTTGATCGGCTCGACATTGTTGCTGCTGGGTTTCGATGGGTTTCCCTGGCCGGCGTTTGTCATCGTCGTCACTGCCTTGGCGTGGTCGGTAAGCGGTGCGCGCCTGGCATCTCTGGCGGGCCTCGGAACTTGCTTTATTGTTGGCGCCGGCCTTTATGGCCCGCTCGGTCAGTCTCTCTATCTGTGCCTTCTTGCCGTTTTGATATGCATGTTTGTCGGCGGACTTCTAGGTGTCGCGGCAGCCAAGAGCGATCGCTTTTCAGCTGTTTTGAAGCCCGTATGTGACGCACTCCAGACTATGCCCCAGTTCATATTTCTCATCCCTGCCTTGATGTTTTTTCAGGTAGGCGAACTCACCGGCCTGATTGCCATTGCGTTGTACGCAATCGTGCCGCCAATCCGCTATGTGGAATATGGGATAAGAAGCGTGCCAGCCGATCTCGTCGAGACATCGCGGCAGATCGGATGCACCGCATGGCAACGTTTGATCCATGTTGAGTTGCCAGTCGCCAAGCCGGTCGTTGTGCTTGGCGCAAACCAGACGATCATGGCTGCCCTTTCGATGCTTCCGGTGGCGGCGCTGGTCGGCACGAAGGATCTCGGACAGCAGGTCTATATCGCACTCAGCAAAGCGGATGCAGGCCTAGGACTGGTCGCAGGCCTATCGGTTGCACTGGTCGCCATGATTTCAGATCGCATCATGCGAGCGACTGTCTCAAACACGGGGGGCGCATTGGATTAGGCTGCTAGGGTGCCTTGAATCCTTGCTCCCTTGCAGCTTTGAGCCAAGCTGGTCCGGATTTACGTGCACCATAACTTCCAATTACTCGTGCGGGGCGGAGAGCCTAACCCCGGCCGGAATGAAAACGCGCCGGCGTGAAGGTCTTCCCGACTCAACGGCTCCTTTGGGTTTCGCTGAGATCTAAATCCGCCGCTTCGAAGTCGGCCCCTAAGCGGATCGTCCGCAACGCGCCTTCGTGTGGCCGTAAAGGCAATTTTGTGAGCGCCCAGAAGCGGACTTCGCGGATGACCATGCTGCAGGTCGCAGCGCGCCATCGACATTCCAGGAGCAACCGAGCGATGTGTCCAGGCTTGCAAGAAGAGTTCGGCCGCAGACCATCTTTTGAGTGGGAAGATGGCTAGCGGCCGACCCGCTGAGTGGATTGTCGGCATCCGTCGGCGCGCGCGCCGACATGCGGGTTTTTGACCCGTCTCATGCAAGTGAACACTGCCGGCCTTATGACGGCCAGCGTTGCGATGACCCAAGACCCAACCAACGCCAAAACTTCCTTGCCTATGCGGTTGCGCTCCGCCCCATCCCATCGCGCGTCACCTTCGAGAACTCCTCCGTGACGACCCCGATCGGCCATCCCGGCAACAATCCCCATAGCGCCAGATCACCCGGCGGCTTCGCTCAATCCGGCTTGCAATGAGATCCGATGTTGAGGCCGCGTGCCAAACCAGTGTCTCGGACCTCACAGAACCCTCCAGATTCCCATGGGCGAGAATATCTGATTCATCATTTCTGCTGGATATGGACGCCAGCAGGCATGGTTAAGCTGGGTCATCCTCGCAACTTCGATTGACGGCACGGAGCGAATTTGTAATACTGCGTATTACAAATGGAGAAGTGCAATGCCTAAATCAAATCTTTCTGACCCGATCACAATGCGCTTGCCGGAGGAGGTCTTGGCTGCAATCGAACAGATTGCTGAAACCTGCGACAGGTCGCGCAGCTGGGTGATGGTCAGGGCGCTGAAACTATACCTTGCAAGCGAAGGATCTGACATCCTCGCTGTTAGGAAAGGCCGGGAGCAGGTGGTCGACGGCGATGTCCATGACATGGATGAAGTTCTCGGAGAGATCCACGAGATCGTTAACCGCAAGGTCGCCTGATGAAGGTGCGTTTGTCGGGAGATGCGCGGGCTTATCTTAGACAGGAGGCCGCTTATCTTCAGAAGCACAGTCAGAAAGCAGCCAAGGCATTCGTCGACAGGATGACTGAAGCTCGCAAGAATCTGGCTCGGTTTCCAGAGATAGGCAAAACGTTTGATCGCCTGCCGATTCCGGGTTCCCATCGATTGGTCGTTGGGGACTATCTTCTCGATTATGATCTAAGCGATGAAGAAGTGGTCATCCTTTCAATACGTCACGGTCAACAGCAACCATTGACTCCAGAAATTGAAGACGACTTCGATTACGAAGAGAATGCCGCGAAGCCATCCGACCCCAAGCGGTAAATGGGCTTAACCTTGTGCAGCCCGATCGATTTCTGGCAGCGAGAATCTGAGACCAAGGGTTTGTTGTCCGGACTAGCCGGTGCTGCAGCTTCGTCGCTCTGCATGCAGTCTCAACGCCAGAAGCGCCTAGTGTTGACAAAGGTGTCGTGTGCTTCCGCGGCGTCCTTGAGAAGCTTGGATTTCTCCTCGGCGCTGAAGAGATCCTTCGCACCGGCCAGGTCCGAAAGCTCCAGCGTTGCCAGCAAATCGGGGGCGGTGGCCGACAGACAGACCCGAGTGGAAGCCGGGTTGGCGGAAACCGAGACCACCCTTGCGGCAGCGCAAGCACGCTGGGATCGGGAAAAGGCACTTGTGACCGACCTGCGCGACTTCATCGAGGCCCATAAGCAGGGAGTATCCTGCCACGTCTGCGGCGAAATGGCCGCAAGGCGGCGATGCACTCGTCGTTCGGTCACAGATGTGGACCTTCAAGATCAGAAGGAAGAAGATTGTATGAATGACCGCCCGCCAAGTCTACAAGCGAGACCGGCGTTTGGACACCAAAACCAAGCCGTCACAAGTGCGGCGTGTTAGAGTGGGATGAGATTACTTCCGGTCATATCCTGAGTTTTCGAAGTAGTTTGAGCACTCCATTGGTGTGACGCGGTCGAGGGTTTGGCCGATCGCGTCGCAAACCGTTTCAATGGTGCGCCTTGCAGCCATTCTCAGCCAGTGCTTGAGCTTTGAGAAGAGCTGTTCGAACGCATTGAGATCGGGCGAGTATTTCGGCAGGAAGAAGAGCTTGGCGCCGGCGGCGCGTGGCCCGGCGCACCGCCGGCCTTTGTGTGAAGGGGCCAGATTTCGCTCAGCTTCGCGCGGATGCTTCGGCGGCCGACACCTGCTGTGCGGCAAGAAACATTAGCGCCGAGGCGACGGTCCGGCGGTTCCACCCGGCAGACTCGGCCGTGTCGAGCAAGTCTGTCAGCAGCGGCTTCAGCGCGCTTCGGCATTCGGCCTCATGGGCCAGGAATTCGCTTGCCGGATGCGTCGGGGGCGGAATCGAGCCACTGCCGCTCATCATATTCATGAGGGCCTCCCATTGTTGTTGGCGAAGCGCCCGCTCCCGGCCGGGAGCGGGCTTCCGTCTGCGTCTCAGAAGTCCATGCCGGCGCCCGCCGGCATGGCCGGGGCGGTTTCCTTCTTCGGCTTTTCGGCCACCATCGCTTCCGTGGTGACCAGCAGGCCGGCTACGGAGGCAGCGTCCTGAAGGGCCGCGCGCACCACCTTGGCCGGATCGATCACGCCTTGGCCGTAGAGATCGCCAAATTCGTTGGTCTGGGCATTCCAACCCCAGCCGAACTCGCTCCTTTCGCGCAGCTTTCCGACGATAATTGAGCCCTCGGCGCCGGCATTCTCGGCGATCTGCCGAACCGGCGTTTCGATCGCGCGACGCACGATCTCGACGCCGGTTTTCTGGTCCGGGTTGTCGGTCTGCACAAGGTCGAGCGCCTTCGCGGCCCGAAGCAGTGCGACACCGCCACCGGGCAGCACGCCTTCCTCGACGGCGGCCCTGGTGGCGTGAAGGGCATCGTCGACGCGGTCCTTGCGCTCCTTGACCTCGACTTCGGTCGAGCCGCCAACGCGGATTACCGCGACGCCGCCGCCAAGCTTGGCTAAGCGCTCCTGCAGCTTTTCGCGGTCATAGTCCGACGTCGTTTCCTCGATCTGCGTCTTGATCTGGGTAACGCGGCCCTGGATTTCTTCCTTGCGGCCGACGCCGTCAACGATGGTCGTGCTCTCTTTCTCGATCACAACCTTCTTGGCGCCTCCCAGCATCTGCAGCGTTACATTCTCAAGCTTGATGCCGAGGTCTTCCGATATCGCGGTGCCACCGGTGAGGATCGCAATGTCCTCCAGCATGGCCTTGCGGCGGTCGCCGAAACCGGGGGCCTTGACGGCCGCCACTTTCAGCCCGCCGCGCAGCTTGTTCACGACGAGCGTCGCCAGCGCCTCGCCCTCGACATCCTCGGCGATGATCAGCAGAGGTTTACCTGACTGGACCACGGCTTCGAGTACGGGCAGCAGAGCCTGGAGGTTTGACAGCTTCTTCTCGTGAACCAGGACATATGGCTCGTCGAGCTCGACACGCATCTTGTCCTGATTGGTGATGAAATAGGGCGAGAGATATCCGCGATCGAACTGCATGCCTTCGACGACTTCAAGCTCGGTCTCGGCGGTCTTGGCCTCCTCGACGGTGATCACGCCTTCGTTGCCGACCTTCTGCATCGCCTCGGCAAGGAAGCGGCCGATCTCCGCATCCCCATTGGCCGAGATGGTGCCGACCTGGGCGATCTCGTCGTTCTTGGTGACCTTGCGGGCGTTCCTCTTGAGTTCCTCGACCACCGCATCGACCGCCTTGTCGATGCCGCGCTTCAGATCCATCGGGTTCATGCCCGAGGCGACAGCCTTCGCGCCTTCGCGCACGATCGCCTGGGCAAGCACGGTGGCCGTCGTGGTGCCGTCGCCGGCGATGTCGCTGGTCTTCGAAGCGACTTCGCGGACCATCTGGGCGCCCATGTTCTCGAACTTGTCCTCAAGTTCGATTTCCTTGGCGACGGTGACGCCGTCCTTGGTGATGCGCGGGGCGCCGAACGATTTGTCGATGACGACGTTGCGGCCCTTGGGGCCGAGCGTGACCTTCACCGCGTCGGCGAGGATGTTGACACCGCGCAGCATGCGCTCACGGGCGTCGGAATGGAATTTGACTTCTTTGGCAGCCATTGGATCACTCCTTCACTCTAGGCAGCTTTCATTGACTGGTTGGATTCCGAGAAGCCCTCAGGCGGCCTTCTTTACTTGCGCGGTCTGCTCGATCACGCCCATCACGTCGCTTTCCTTCATGATGATGAGGTCTTCACCGTTGAGCTTGATCTCGGTGCCGGACCACTTGCCGAACAGGATACGGTCGCCGACGTTGACGTCGAGGGGCACGAGCTTGCCGCTCTCGTCGCGGGCGCCCGGACCGACAGCGATGACTTCGCCTTCCTGCGGCTTTTCCTTGGCAGTGTCGGGGATGATGATGCCGCCGGCCGTCTTCTCCTCGGCCTCGATGCGGCGGACCAGGATACGGTCGTGCAGTGGACGGAACGTCATATCGTTCTCCTTCAGGACAAACAGATTGCGAGAAGCTCCTCCGCTCCGGACCGGCAGGACCGGAGCGGGCCTCGCGCGACCCTTTCGGCATCGCGCGCATGTCGAGTTAATTTTGCCTTCTTCTACTTTCAAGGGGCGCCGCAAAATTTTTAGCACTCTCGACCGTCGAGTGCTAGCCTGCTGAAAACATGCGGTAAATTCGATCGTGCGAACCAAATGAGAGGCTTGAATTCGCTATTGAGCTGAACAAGATTAATCGGCGCCCGGCACCGCCGGGACCGCTGAGACAAGCCAAACAAGGAGTTTTTGGATACGGAGGACAGAAATGAACCGACAGACGCTTTCGCCGATTATTCCTTCCCTGACTCGCGAAATATCAGATCTTTCGCTCGACCGGCTGCTGTCGCCGGCCAGCCATTTTCAGCACCCGTGGGACGTGCTGGAGGACGGCTCGCTCGACCTGTTGGAAAAGCGGGCGATCCTTTCGTCCTGGGCATCCGACGCTTGCGCCGTGGAATCGATGCCAGCGCTGCGCCAACCACCGGGCACCGAGCGGCCGGTTTGCTTCGACGACATCATGGATGCGTTGCGTCGGCTGGATACCGCTGCCCCGCCGCCTCGCAGCCCCGCCGATGACGACCACCGGCAGCTGTTCGACCGTCTGAGCGCGTGAGGCGCGGAAGGCGATGGCGAGCGCGGTCAGCAGGGAATTCCGCTTGCAGATGAATGGCTACGGCTTGACCACTGCCGAAATCCACTACTATCTGCCCGACCATCCGAACCTGCTGCAGCTTTACGTCTGGCAGGACTACGATGTCGCCCCGGATTTCCCCGCGCTGAGGGACTTCCTGGGCTTTTGGGAACGCGAGCTGGAGGGTGGCTTGCACTCTGTGCGCGTCGCCCACCATGGGCTTATCGGGCCATCCGAATGGCGGGCCGTCGACGGGATCATCGCGATCAATTGAAGATCACCCCGGCGGCGCGCCAAGGGCGCCCGCAAATCATCATCGCGTGCCTGCTGCAGGCAGGCGAGGATGGCGGCTTTTCACGACCTTGACGATGGCTTCCGCCGGGCCTAGGCGTCCAGGCTCGGAATCCCCAGGCCGGTGCTTGAGAGACCGGCAAGGTCAAGGGGCGCCGCTTCCTTGGCGTTCCTCGTATCTATGTTGCTCAAGGGAGGATATAGCTATGAGAACCCCGTTTGACTTCGGTCCCTGTTCCGGTCGAGCATCGACTTCGATCGGATCCTCATCGAGATCGCAGCCGCCAAGGCGATGCCCAAGGGCACGACAAACAAGATCGAAGCCGAGAAGCAGGCCGCCTGAGGACGTTCCTGTGACGGCGTGACGCGATTATGCCGGACCGTCAGTGTGAGGTCGGGTTCTTGCCGCCTCAAGAGCCTTGATGGCGTTATAGACGGCCTGACGCTTGGACTCGGCGGGCTCGTTGGGATGGAAACGAGCCTGCCCCAGCCGGGTGAAAGCCACCGTCAGGTCGGCAACACGGTCGCGTCCTTGCTGTCCACTTCCTTCCTCTCGATCCTGGGAGGGTCGATCGGGTTACCACGGCAACTGATAAAGCTCACTGTTTAGGCGACAGAGTTCCTTTGCTTCGCCACGCTTCGGGGGAAAATGGACGAAGACCGGCCGGCGCGAAGAGCCGGTCTTCGTCTCCCATCGCGTGAGGCAGTCAGGCCGCCTTAAGCCCCTTCAAAGCCTTCTCGAAGGCGGACTTGACCGGCTTGGATACGTCCTCGACGGCTTTGGTCGTGACGGCTTGGAGTTCCTTGGCCTGCTCGACGGCCGTTTCAAGCTGCTTGCGGACAAAGGCGATTTGCAGGTCAATGAATTCGGACGGCGACTTAACGGCAACCAGGGCTTCAAAGTGCGAGAAGGCGGCTTCAGTATTGGCGCGCAGAACGGCAATTGTCTTCAGCGACACATCGCCGCCAACGGCTTTGGCCGTTTCGAAGCTCGACTCGAGAGCGTTCTGGGCGTCTTCAGAGCCCGCCTTGAACCTGGCAAGAACTTCTTTTGACTGTTCGACGCCTCTTTCAGCTGCAGCGCGGAACTCAGCCGCAGCCTTGGACGGGTCAAAGGTCGGCAACGCGGCGCCTTCGATAGTATCAGGGGTCTTTTCAGCCGTGGACATGGTTCCATCCTTCCGTGGGCAGCCCCAAAACGCCTCCTCAATTTATGAAACCCGCTCGAACCGATAGCAATGCTTTTGTGCGCTGCACTATGAATTTCTTCCCTTGCGGTAACTACGCGCTGAAGGCAGGGCCATCGCATGAGACGTGGCACCCACAAGGTTCGAACTTGTGCCCTGCCTTTGCGGAGGGCAGGCTGTCTTGATTGGCGACGTTCGCGCTTTCGCTGAACGTCGCCGAAAATAGAAGAGAGTTTGCTCGATAGTGGGTCTCACGATTTAGCGGTCCTCCGCGACCAATCGCCCGTGCATGTCAAGCGCCCCACTGGCCACGATGCAAAGTAAGCCCGAAGCAGGCCGCGACGACAGGCAAGCCGCGGGAAGGGAAGTCTTGTCGATCGCCGTCATGAAGGAGAGCGCCGTCACCGGGCCGACCCCAGGGTTCGCCATGCAGCGGCGGCATGGATCACTGCGCGCGATGATCTTCTAGTGTTGTGACCCTCTTATCACCGTGATCGAAAGTGATGCGCAGACTTGTTCGTCCCATGTCATTGCCACAGGTCTGTTGCCGTTGATGGGCAGCACCGGGACGAATAGGCCAAGAGACGACGGTTGATCGAGCTCTTATCCGCGGATTGGCTACCGCAGTTCCGTAACTCAGATCGGGGCAGCGCTGATCGCGGCTTATCGCGTTGCCGCAAAACGTCGGTTTCGACCAACATCCGCGACCGAATTTACCGTCAGTCCTGCCAGTAGCTGTCCGGGGGAGGGCCCCAGTCGGTCAGTACACAGGAATAGACGGCGGTCTCGTCAAACGGATAACGCGCTTCCATCTCCGGGGTGAGCGTTAGGCCGAGCCCTGGCGCGGTTGGGCGGATCAGCCTTCCGTTCTCTATACGGCCCTGGTCGCCGATCATCTCGGCGCCTAGCGGAAAGTCGAGCATCGGGTATTCGACCAGGGTACCGCCGGCTGCGAAGGCCGCGTGGTAGCTCGCCATGATCGCAGCCGCCCCGCCCCAGGCGTGCACCACAACGCCGGTGCCCTTGGCCTTGGCTGCCTCAAACACCTCCATTACCGCCGAAATTCCACCCATGACGGATGCGTCGGGCTGGACGAAATCATAGACGTCGGCGTTGATCCGCTCGATCATCTCCTTCGGCGTGGTGACGATCTCGCCGCCGCAGACCGGAACGTCAATTCGCCCGCGCAATTCGCGAAAGGCGTCGGGTTGATCGGGGCCGAGCGCCTCCTCGACGAACACCATGCGCTGGTCGGTGATGGCGTGAACGGCCGTGACGAAGGCGACTACGTCCTCGACCGCCTGCGGCGGATCGGCAAGGTTCTGGCACATGTCGACACCCACTTTGATGCCGCGCCGTCCGGCCTCCTCAAGCACCCAGGCAGTGCGCAGGATGTCACGCTTGACCGAGCGGATCTTGTAGATCTCGATGCCGAGCGAATTCAGCATGTCCATCTCGCGAAGGAATTGGCTCTTGGCGTCGCAACAACCGCCCGAGCCGTAGATCTGAATGGACGAGGCCCGCGCGCCGCCCAGCAGTGTGTAGACCGGAATGCCCAGGCTCTTGGCCTTGGCATCCTGCAACGCGATCTCGAACGCCGCTATGACGTGGCGGGCCGCCCCTTGAAGAGACCAGTAGTCGCACAGACTGCGAAGGTCCTTGACCCGACGGTCAATGTCGAAGCCATCGCGCCCCAACACCTGCGGACGGCACAGGTCGACGATCGATTGGAACACCAATGGCGCGAAGACTGCGAGATAACCTTCGCCAAGCCCGGTCACGCCGTTGTCCAGCGTGACCTCGACCATGCCGATGGTGCGCTTGGGGCCGTTGGGAAAGCATTCCTTTATTTCCGGATCGTCGGCGTCGGCGTAGGGCGACGACAGCAGGACGCAGCGAATATTGGTGATTTTGACCATCAGTATCCTCTTGAGAAATTGACGATGCCTTCGAGCGGCGCACCGGCACGAAACCGCGCGAGGTTCGCCAGGAAGACATCGATCTTGCGGTCAAGCTCGTCCATGGTGCCACCGCCGGAATGCTGCGTGAGGATGATGTTCGGGCAGGTCCAGAATCTGTGTTGCGCGGGCAAAGGCTCATCGCGAGTGACATCGATCACCGCGCCTCCCAGCCGGCCTGTCTCCAACGCGTCGGCAAGTGCATCCTCATCCAGGATCGACCCTCGCCCGAAATTGCAGAAGACCGTGCCCTGGCGCATCGTTGCAAGACGGGCGACACCGAACAGCCCCGCGGTGGCAGGGGTGGAAGGCGCCGTGCAGACGACAAGATCAGCGTCGGCAAGAGCGCTGTCGAGCGCTTCCAGCCCGCCGGCGCGCGTGATCGGCGTGATAGCGCACCCAAAGGGTCCCAGCAGGTCCGCCAGCCGCTGGTTGATCGCGCCGTAGCCGAACAGGACGACGCGTGCTCCACGCAGGACCCTGAGCCCGGTCCGGATCGGATCGCCGACCCAACGCTTCTGCGCCTGGAGCCCGACAAGCCGGTCAATTCCTCGGTAGAGTGCGAGCACGCCTGCAAGCGCGGATTCGGCGACCGGATCGGCGAAGAAGCCGGCAAGGTTCGTGACCACAATATCACCATGGCTGCGCGCGCGGTCGAGCCCGGCATATTCGCCGAAGCCAACGGATTCCAGCTGCATCCAGCGCAGGTTCGCATTGGCCACGACCATTTCCGGGTCCGGATTGCCAAACACGATGGCGCAATCGCATGGCTCATGCGCCGCCACCAGCCTGACGGGTAGATCACCGGCGCCTTGCCTCAGCCTCGCCACCTGATCGTCCGAAAATACACCGCAGACGCCGATCTCCATCATCGGGATGCCGCTGGAATCTTGGTGCTGATCCAGATCGTCTTTGTCTGCAGATACTGGTCCATGGCCTCGGTGCCATTGTCGCGCGCCAGCGAACCGGAACGCTTGTAGCCGCCGAAGGGTGTCTTGACGTCGCCTTCAGAAAAGCCGTTGACCGAGACCGTCCCGCAAGGCAACCGCCGCGCCATATGGATGGCGCGGTCGATGTCCTTGGTGAACACAGTCGCGTGCAAGCCGTAGTCGGTGTCGCGCGCGATCCGTAGCGCCATCTCCATTCCGGCCACGGGTAGGATGCCCAGGACAGGGCCAAAGATCTCCTCGCGGGCAATGCTCATCGTGGGCGTCATGTCGGCAAACACAGCGGGCTCGATGAAGCAGCCTGGCCCTGTCTTGCCGCCGCCGGTCAGCAAGCGGGCGCCTTCGGCCGATCCGCGCTCAATGTAGCCCATCACACGCGTCTGGTGTTCGGCGGTGACCATGGCGCCGATGTTGGTGGCGGGATCGAGTGGATCGCCGACACGGAATGCCTTGGCGCGGACTGTGACGCGGTGCGCGAACTCCTCGGCCAAGCTGCGGTCGATGAGCTGCCGCATGTTCGCGGAACAGTTCTGTCCGCCATTCCAGAACGCTGACATAGCGGCATGCTCGATCAGGTCGTCAGTGAGATCGGCATCATCGAGTACGATGAACGGGCTTTTGCCGCCCATCTCCAGGCCAATCATCTTCAGATTGCTTTCGCCGGCATAGCGCAGGAAATAGCCGCCAACCTCGGTCGACCCGGTAAACGAGACGATGTCGATATCGGGGTGACGGCCGATCGCCTGACCCGTGGTTTCGCCGAGGCCGGGCAAGACGTTGATCACACCATCCGGGATGCCGGCTTGCTGTGCCAGTTCGGCAAGGCGCAGGACGGATAATGGCGTCTGCTCGGCGGGCTTCACCAGGACGGAGCAGCCGGCGGCGAGCGCGGGCGCCATCTTCCAGGCCGCCATCAGCAGTGGGAAATTCCATGGCAGGACCAGGCCGACGACGCCGGCAGGCTCCTTAACGATAAGCGCCAGTGCATTCTCACCCGTGGGTGCGACCTTGCCGAATGACTTGTCGGCGAGTTCGCCATACCACTGGAAGAAGTTCGGAACCTCGCGCCCGATCTCGTTGGCACAGTCGGTGACGGTTTTGCCGCTGTCGATGCTTTCGAGGACGACGAGTTCGTCAGCATGGGCGCGTACGAGGTCGGCGAGCCGCAACAGCGCTTCCTTTCGAAACTCGGGAGCCGCCCGCGACCAGGCACCGTCGTCGAAGGATCTGCGGGCAGCCCTGACGGCGCGATCAACATCGGTGCCGCCGCAGTGCGCCACAGCTGCAATGACCTGGCCGGTGGCCGAGTTGATGGTATCGAATGTCGCACCATCGGCCGCCGCGGTGAACTTGCCATCGGTGAAGGCGAGACCGTTCGGGGCCAGCTTCGAAGCGATCGCATGGGCGCTGTCTTTGCTCAGGGTCACGTCTTGTCTCCGTCGGATGCGTTGAGAGTTCAGTGTGACTGGCGCCGCACCGAGATGTGCCAGGGAATGAGAAGGCGTTCGGCGAGCGTCACCACGCCGAATAGAGCGAGGCCCAGGACTGTCAGGAAAAAGATGCCCGCGAAGGCAAGGTCTGGACGCATGTTGCCGGTGACGATCTGGATGTAGAAGCCGAGCCCCTGGTCCGAGCCGATGAACTCCGCGATGGCGGCGCCGACCGTCGCGTTGATCGCGGCGTATTTGAAGCCGACGAAGCATTGCGGCAGCGCGGCCGGCAGCCGGACCTTGACGAAGGTGCGCCATACGCCCGCGCCGGTCGAGACGCTGAAGCGCGACAGCTCCTCGCTAAGCGAGCTGAACGCGAGAATGGCGTTGAGTACGATGGGAAAGAAACAGACCAGAAAGACGATGATGACTTTTGGCAGCAGGCCAAAACCCAGCCACGAGATGAAGAGCGGAGCGAACGCGATCTTGGGCACCATTTCGACGCAGACGAAAAACGGATAGATCGTGCGGCGCAGGACAGATGAGAATGCGATGGCGAGGCCGAGCGGTAGCGCCAGAATGACCGCCACCCCGTAGCCTAGCAGCACCTCCACGCCGGTGATCCAGGTGTAGTAGAGCAGCCTGTCGATATCCGCCCAACCCTTCATGACGATGACCGAGGGGGGCGTGAGGATGTAGCGGGGGATTTCGAACCAGACCGTTGCGTATTGCCAGACCAGGAAGAATGCCGCGAAGAAGGCGATGGACATCCAGGACCGCGCAATCCAGCGGGCGGCGCGCTCCGGTGACGGGTGTCGATCAGAGGACGCCATAGCCGCGAAATATCTCCTGTGCCTGCCGGACGTAGCCGATGAATTGCGGGCTGCTCTTGGCCTCGAAATCGCGCGGAAAGGGCAGATCGACGGAAATCATGCGTTCGATGCGTCCGGGACGCGGCGTGATGATGGCGACGTGGGTCGAGAGCTGGATAGCCTCCTCGATCGAGTGGGTGACGAACACAACTGTCGGATGGCGTTGCATCCACAGCGCCTGCAGGTCGGTGCGGATTGCTTCCCGGGTCATGGCGTCGAGCTTGCCGAGCGGCTCGTCGAGCAGCATGGTCGCGGGCTGATGCACCAATGCCTGGCAGAACGCGGCACGCTGCTGCATCCCGCCGGAGAGCTCGTGCGGGTAGCGTCGTTGGAAATCCTGGAGGTGGACAGAAACAAGCAATTCGTCCACGCTGGCGCGATGGTCGGCCAGCGACAGGCCTCGCAGTTCCAGCTGCAGCTCGATGTTTCCTCGCACGGTGCGCCACGGCACCAGCGTGTTGTCCTGGAACATTATGCCGATGTCGGTCTGCGGCCCGGCGACGGTGCGCCCGTCGATGGCGATGCGCCCTCTCGTAGGGTTGAGCAGTCCGGCAATCATGAGCATGAGGGTGGATTTGCCGCATCCAGACGGCCCGAGCAGCGAGACGAACTCACCCTTCTCGACCTTTAGGTCGACCGGTCCGAACGCGTGCAGGGCGCCGGGGCCTGATCCGAACACTTTCTGCACGCCCTCAAGTTCGATAAGCGGATTCATCGGTCCAATCTGTTACTGCACGGCGCGAGGACCGGAGTGACGGCAAGCCACTCCGGTCCGCCGATTACTTGACGAAGTCGTTGGTGTAGAACTGCGTGGCCGCGACCTTGGGGTCGAGGTCATTGTACTTCTTCATGAGGGTCACCATGCTTTCCCAATCGGAGGGCACGTTGAGGCCGAGCGTCTTGTCCTTGTTCGCGGCCGAATAGAGAAGGCTGAGCGTCACATCGAGCACGGCGCGGGCCTGCGCTTTTCCCTCGTCCTCGTTCATCGTTCCCCCGACGATGTCGCCGATTGCCGCGATCGCCGCATCAGGATTGGCCGCGGCCGCCTTGTATGACTTGATGGTCGCCTGCACGAACCGTTTCACGAGGTCCGGGTTTTTGGCGACCATCTCCTTGCGAGCCACGATGCAATATCCGATCTGGTTCACTCCATAGCTCGAATAAGGAAAGACCACCGGCGCGGCTCCGCCGTTCTTCTTGATCTCGGCCGGCTTGTCGTCGATGCCGCCAAGCATTCCCACCGCGTCGCCGGCACCTTGCAGATAGCTTGATACGAGCGCGCCATCAGGCACATTGGTGAGCGTGATGTCGGAAGGCGCAAGGCCGGCCGTGGAAAGGACGATCGGAAAGAACGTGTTGACGCCGGCATTGGATGTGGTGAGCAGCTTCTTGCCCTTGAGGTCGGATATCGTGGTGATGGCAGCGTCGGGACGAACCAATATCGCATCCGATCCCATCGCGTCGATCACCGCGACCGAGATCAGCGCGGCACCCTGCGAGGCGAGGTTCACCATCGATCCGCACGAGCCATAGGAAAAATCGCTGTCGCCGTTTGCGACCAGGCGATGAGCGGAGCCCGAACCGTTGCCTGAACGGATATCGAGATTGATTCCGGCATCCTTGTAGAAACCCTTCACCTTGCCGAGGGCGAAGCCGGCATGGGAGCCGTAATACATCCAGTTGAGGCGTAACTTCACATCGTCGTCGGCTTTGGCGGCGCTGACGAGCAACATCGTGGTTGCCACGGCTCCGAGCATCAAATTCTTCAAATTGGTCATAGCAGTCGCTCCTTTTGGTTTGTCGCTTCTTGTTATGTTCCCTATGTTTTTCTAATTGGCCACGAGGCGTGGCACGCCCGCGGCCCGCATCATGTCAAGTGTCCTGGCACGATAGTTCTGGCGAATGTCACGCGTCGGCGGGCGGCAGCGGCTCGACGGCAGTCCGATCAATTCCATGCACAATTTGTCGAGATAGCCGTCACCGCTCGTGTAGCCTTTCTCGATCTCGACCCATAGCTTATAGAACGGCATGGCCTCCTCCACCATCATGCGCGCGATCTCGGTGTAGTTCTGCGCCTTGACCTCGTCGATCAGCTTTATTCCCCATTCCGGCCAGTAGTTGCACAGATGCACCTCGAAGGCTTGCGCGCCCAGAGACGGCATCGCCGAGTAGGGAAAGAACAGATTGTTGTCGATGATGGTGAAGCGCTTGGAGAAATTGGACGTGACGTCCTCGAACTCCATGGCGTCCGTTCGCGGCGTCGCCCATTTCAGCCCGACGACATTGTCGATCTTGGCAAGGCGGTCGATCATGCCGAATGACAGGCTCGTCGATGTCCAGAACGTATTGTAGACAATGATGCCGATGCGGGGCGCCGCCTTTGACGCAGCCATGACGAACTCCTCGAAATCGGCTTCCGTGTGGGTGAAGTAGAACGGGCACGAGACCTGCAGGAAATCAAACTCCATCGACTGCGCCGCCTGGGCCAGCCGCACCAGTTCCAGCGTGCTGGTCGATTGCCCGCCGAAGGCCAAGGGAACACGCCCCCGTGCTTCGTCGACAACGGTTTCGCCGACGCCGATCCGCTCCTCGAACGACATCGTCGAAAAGTCGCCCGCCGCCCCGCCAGCCAGCAGCGTGGCATATTCAGTGTTAAGGCCATTTTCGATCAGGAAGCGCACATAGGCCCTGATCGCCTGATGACTAACCGGAAAGCCGGTGCTGTCCTCGAATGCCGTGGGTATCGTCACGTAGCAACCCGCGAGGCGTGATTTCAATTTTTCGAAGTCCAAAGTCATCTCCCTTGTGCAGGCCGTAGGTCGCGCTGCTCGCCACTGCTCGTTTCGCGTTGACCGCGGCCTCTCCAGGCTTCTGGATTGACAGCAGCTGGATCTAAGGCTCTCGTTTAAGCGGAATTGCTCCTCCGTCCCGCGCGAACAGATGCGCCTTGCGCCAGTTCACGCCGATCTCGTATTTGCCCGCGCCGGAGCTTCTGTCGTTCTCGTCGCTCTGGCGCATGACCAATGCGCCAGCCGGATGCGCGGGCGCATGCAGGAAACTCTCCCCGCCAAGCCGTTCGACGAACTCGACATCGGCCAACAACCGGGGGCCGGCTGCTCGGCGCGCATTGAAATGTTCCGGCCGCAAGCCGACCACCACGCCGCCCGTCAGCGCTGTGGGGCGCTCTAACTCGAGTTCCACGCCGCCGCCGGTCGTCCCGGCGATCTGAAGCATCAGCCGTGTGCCTTCCACGCGCTCGATGAAGGCCTCGAGGAAGCTCATCTTGGGCGAACCCATGAAGCCGGCCACGAAGCGGTTGCAGGGCGCGTCGTAGATCTCTGTCGGGGTTCCAAACTGCTCGATCACGCCGTCCCGGAGCACGACAATCCGGTCGGCAAGCGTCATGGCCTCGGTCTGATCGTGCGTGACATAGATCATCGTGGCGCCCAGGCTTCGATGCAGCTTGGCAAGCTCGAGCCTCATCTGCACGCGCAACTCGGCGTCAAGGTTCGACAGCGGTTCGTCGAACAGGAAGACCTCCGGTTCACGCACGATCGCCCGGCCTATCGCCACGCGCTGCCGCTGCCCTCCCGAAAGCTCCTTGGGAAGCCGGCCAAGCAGCGGTCCAAGTTGAAGCGTTTCGGCAACGACCGCGACGCGCCGGTCGCGCTCGGCCTTCGGCATGCCCTGCATCAGCAGCGAGAACGCCATATTCTCGGCGACCGTCTTGTGCGGGTAGAGCGCATAGCTCTGGAACACCATCGCCACGCCGCGCTTTGCCGGCGGCACGCCGCGCATCGGCTTGCCGCCAATCACAACCGATCCGCCGCTGATCGGTTCAAGCCCGCAGATCATGCGCAGCAGCGTTGATTTTCCGCAGCCCGACGGTCCGATGAAGACCAGGAATTCGCCATGCTCCACGGTGAGATCGACACCATGGATGACCGCCTTTTCGCCGTACTTCTTGCTGACGCCCGAAAGTTCAACCTTGGCCATGGGATGGTCCTTCCTGGCGCCAGCCCTCAGCATCGGGCACGAGGACGCTGGCATGGATGCCCGTCACGCCTTCGCTATCCTGTGCGTAGTAGACGATGAACAGACTGCCATCTTCGCGCAGTGCGAGCGACGGATAGCCGAGATCCCGGTTGGGCAGACCCGAGCGCATCGCATGGGAGCGCGCCGGATTCCAGCTGTTTCCCTGGTCATTGGACATGTAGAGCGTGATGCCGAACGGCTCACGGCGCCGGCCGGCGACGCAGGCGATGCGGCCATCGGCGAGTTCAACCATGTCGGCCGGATAGTCGTGGATTCCCGTCGGCGACGGTGCGCTCCAGGAATGTCCCGCGTCGGTGGATGAGACGACATGCAGGACGCGGGTGAGATTGTCGCGCAGCAGCATGACGATGCGGCCGCCGCGCAGCAACAGCGGCGCCGGTTCCTCGAACTCATGGCCTTCGCCCGCCGCGACAAGTCGCGGCTTTGACCAGCTTTCGCCGCCATCGCTCGACCGCACGGTGAAAACCGCGGCATAGTTCGGCACATCGCAAAGCGGCAGCACGATGTCGCCGGCGAGCTCGACGCCGCCACGCATGCCGTATCCGCCACTGAACGGCGCCGTGTCGATGCGTGTCGACGCGGTGAAGGTCTTGCCGCCGTCGTGCGAACGATGCATCCAGGTTTCGCCGCCGCCGCGTGCCCAGGGATAGCGCTCGGCGATGGTCGCTTTTTCGGGCGTCCAATCAGCGAGTTCGGCGGCCATGGCGTTCGCCCCGACCAGGTCCTCGGGCCGCTTGTAGCTGTCGCGGGCGAGGTTTGCCTCCGCGTAAGCCAGCGTGTGCCAGTCGAACCGCCACTGGTTCAACAACACCACGCCGGACCGCAATGGGGTCAGCCCGGCGCATTCCACGCCTTGCCAGCCGAAACCGGGCACGACGGAAGGCGCCGACCAGCTTCTGCCTTCGTCCGCCGAACGCATCAGCATGTTGCGGTACAGCGGATCCTGCGGCGGGTGCAGCACCCCGGCGTGGCGACGAGACTGCGTGAAGACCAGCAGCCAGTTATCGTTGGCGCCAACCGCGAGATGCGGATGCGCGCTATAGGCATGCGGATCGCGATGGATCGTTTGGTGATCCATCGACCGTCTTGACTGTACTGCGCCGGGTTTCATCGCCTGGACTCAGATCCGGAAGCGTGTGCAGCGGACATATTGCAGCGGTTTGGGATCATCGCTCCATTCATGGTAGGAGCAGACGATGGTTCCATCCGTCGCCTGGACGACGCTTGGATAGCCGATGTGCTGATAGATGCCTGGGTGGTTCCAGTCGACGCCGCCGCCTTCGATCTTGCCCGATGCCGGCGACATGCGGCTCGATCCCGGCGTTTCGGTCACCGTCTGGCCGGGCACGCCGCCTTCGCGGATGACGAATTCGTTCTTCACATCCCAGGTGACGCCGTCGTCGGAGATGATGGCGCGCACGCCGTAAGGAGGCCGGCGATAGCCGTAGACCATCAAGTAGCGGCCGTCCTGAAGCGCGATCAGTTCCGGCGGATAGCCCCAGATGTTGGTCCACTTCGGCGGCGTCCAGCTGAAGCCGTCATCCTCCGAGACGATCATGACCATGTTCTTGGCATCGCTCGTCGGATTGACATGCGTGCGCATGAAGCAGACCAACCTGCCGTCGGCGAGCCGCACCAGGCCAGGCTCCTCATAGTCGATGATGCTGGCCGGGTCGTAACCGAGCGTGGAGAAGTATTCCCAATTGTCGCCGCCATCGTCCGAGCGCATCAGCGCCGAACGCGTGCTTTCGCCCTCACCCTCTTCCTCATAGCCATGGATGCGGCCGTAGAGCCCCATCAGCAGCGAGCCGTTCGGGAGCTCCCAGCAGCCGAGCCGGCAGCCGCCATGCTTGAGCGGGCGAACATTGACCGGGATCGGCTGGGTCCAGGTCTCGCCGCCGTCCTTCGACTTGACGACGAAGGTGCCGAGCCAGGCCTGCGTCTTGTAGGCCCAGGTCCAGTCACCCCATTCCTTGGTGTTGGGGTGCGAGCTCCACGACGGCTGCTCGGGCTTGATGCCCCGCTTGAAGAAGCCCGTTATGGTCAGATTGACGATCAGCGTGCCGTCATGCATCTCACAGATGCCGCAGTCCCAGTTGCCCTGCGTTTCCGACCAGGGCAGAACGACCTTTGGCGCACTCCAGCTCTTGCCGCCGTCCTGCGAGCGGGTCATCAGGGTCTGGCCGCTGTCGTGATGGAACGGAAACCGCTCCTCATTGAATACGGCCACTATGTCGCCGTTCTTCAGAAGTCTGGTCGCGATCTGGTTGACGCAATGCTTCGGATCTTTGAAGATCGTGAAGTGCTCAACGTCTTTTATAACAGTCATTCCGTGGTTTCCTCTATTGGGACGTCTTGATTTTCCGGCCTCTAAAGCCGAATTCCGATGTTCTTGGTGCTGAGGTAATTGCGTATGCCCGGCAGGCCGCGCTCACGGCCGATGCCGCTGTCCTTGATGCCGCCGGTCGGCGCCTGCACGCCGCCGATGAACCAGCCATTGATCCACACCGAGCCGGCTTCGATATCGCGGGCAAACGACAGGGCGCGGGAAATGTCGCGGCTGTAGACGCCGGCGACGAGCCCGAAATCCAGGCCGTTGGCCATGTCGAGCGCCTCGTCCGGGGTGTCGAACGAGAGGGCGACGGCGACCGGGCCGAATATCTCTTCGCGGGCGAGGGCGCTGGCCGGATCGACGGCGTCGAATATGGTCGGCTCGATGAAGTATCCAGCATTGAGCCCGCGCGGGCGGCCGCCGCCGAGACGCAGTTTTGCGCCAGCCCTGCTGCCCTCCTCGATATAGGACCGCACCTTGGCGTATTGTTCTTGCGAAACCAGCGGTCCGAGATCGCAATTGTCCAGACCTCGACCGACGGTCAGCTTCGCGGCGCCTTCCGCGAGCCTGTCGAGGAACTCGTCGCGGATCGAGCGATGCAGCAGGAGGCGCGACGACGACGAACAGACCTGACCGCTGTTGCCGAAGCAGCCGTCGAGCGCATCGAACGCCGCCCGTTCCAGATCGGCGTCCTCGAACACGATCATCGGGTTCTTGCCGCCGAGTTCCAGGACAACGGGCTTGAGCCCCAGGGCAGCACCGGAATAGATCTTACGGCCGGTTGCGACCGACCCGGTAAAGGTGATGCCGCGCACCAGCGGATGCGAGACCAGCGCGGCCCCGGCGTCTTCGCCAAACCCGGCCACGACATTCACGACGCCATCGGGAAAGCCCGCACGCTGGCAGAGTTCGGCGAAGGCGAGGGCGGTGAGCGGTGACTGTTCGGCGGGCTTGATCACCGCCGTGCAGCCAGCGGCAAGCGCAGGCGCCACCGAGCGCGCCACCATGCCTAGCGGGTAGTTCCAGGGCACGATATGCGCGGTGATGCCGACCGGCTCCAACATGGTGAAGTCGACGAAGTCGCGGCCGAGCGGAACTGTCTGGCCTTCCATCTTGTCGGCCGCGCCGGCATTGTAGCGCAGCGTCGCGCAGACGCCGCGGACATCGCCGAGCGCCTCCCTGACCGGCTTGCCGACGTCGAGCGTCTCGAGCAGCGCGAAGCGCTCGGCATCCATTTCGAGCATATCGGCGAGCTTGAAGATCAGCCGGCCGCGCTCGGCCGGCGAAACATCGCGCCAGTCGCCACGCTGGGCCCGATGCGCGGCCTGGACGGCCTTGTCGATGTCGCTCGCATCGCCGCGCGCCGCCTTTGCCAGGACCTGCTCGCTGCTGGGGTCGATGGTTTCGAACGTCCGGCCGTCGGCGGATTTGCACCATTGGCCGGCGATGAAATGCGCGTCGGGGATCGGACCCCCGAGATCGGCGCGGGAATAGGCTCTTTCGGTCATTGCTTGACGCTGCCTTGCGACAGTCCCTGAATGAAGTAGCGTTGCAGGAAGCAGAACAGCAGCAGGCTCGGAATGCTGAGGATGGTCACCGCCGCCATCGCGATGCTGAAACCCTCGATCTGCGTGCGTGTTCCAACCACCGGGGTGAAGGCGGCGACGCCTACAGGGAGGGTTTTCATCGACTCGTCGAAGGTGACGAGCAGCGGCCAGAGGAAATTGTTCCAGTTCAGCGTGAAGATAATGACCGAAGCCGCGATCGCCGGCGCCCTGGCAAGCGGAAGCGCGATGCGAAAGAACAGGTTGAAGGGGCCAGCCCCGTCCATCTTGGCGGCCTCCTCCAATTCCTTTGGAAACGACATGAAGAACTGGCGGAAGACGTAGACGCTGAAGACATTGCCGATCGAAGGCAGGATCAGCGCCTGATAGGTGCTTGCCCAGCCGATCTTGACGAAGCCAAGCAGCAACGGGATCACCGATACTTCGGTCGGGATCATCAGCGACGCCAGGAAGGTGTAGAACAGCATGTCGCGGCCGGGGAACCGCATCCGTGCCAGCGCATAGCCCGCCATCGCGCCGAACAACACGCACAGAAAGGTCGACACCGTCGCCTGTACGACGCTGTTGATGCCCCAGCGCACCACCGGGTATTCGAAGACCTTGATGTAATTGTCGAATGTGACACGCCTGGGCAGCCACTCGATATCCCTGGTCATGACGTCGCCCGGAAATTTGAACGACGTCGAAAGCATCCAGACGAAGGGCAGTGCCCAAAGTACCGCGACCGCCATGCCGAGTGGCCAGATCAGGAGATCGGCGGTTTCCAGACCGCGCTCGTCGAGCTTCGCGTCAAGCCACGCCTTCATCACACGCGCTCCCTGAGAAGGAAGCGCTGCACCACCGTGATCGCCAGGATCAGCGCGAACAACAACAAGGATACCGCGGCCGCGTAGCCGAACAGATTGCGGACAATGGCGAGGTTGTAGATGTAGTGGATAGGCGACGACGACGAGCTGGCCGGGCCGCCATTGGTCATGACGTAAACCTGACTGAAAATGCGCAGCGTTGCGATCAGCTGCAGCGTCACGATCATGCTGACGACGGGCCGCAAATGCGGCAGGATGACATGCCTGAAGCGCTGCCAGCGGCCTGCGCCGTCCACCCGCGCCGCATCGATGATCTCGCCCGGAATGTCCTGCAGCGCGGCCAGGAACAGCACGAAGGCCAATCCCAGGTCCCACCAGACCGAGGCAATGCTGACGCCGACCAGCGACCATCGCGTGGATGTCAGCCAGGGCACATCGTCGAAGCCGAGAAAGGAGAGATAGTAGTTGATGAGGCCGTACTGGGTGTCGAGCATCCAGACCCAGACGAGCCCGATCACGGTCGCCGACACCACGGTCGGGGCAAAGAACAGCGTGCGCGCCAGACCTGACAGCGGATAACCTTTGTTGACGAAGAGCGCGAAGAGCAAGCCCAGCACGGTCACACTGGGAACGATGATGAGGCCGTAGAGAAAAACGTTCCTGAAGGCCTCCGCTACCCACTGATCCTTGAAGGCAGTGGCGTAGTTGCTGAAACCCACCCATTTCGGCGAGCCCACGATGCTCCAGCGCGTGAAGGAAACGTAGACGCCGAAGAGGACGGGAAGGATGTTGAAGAGGAAGAACGGCACCGCGAAGAACGCGATCAGGACATAGCCTGCCTGGTCGGTCTGGTGGCGCTCGGGCATGGATCCGGCGCTGCTTTGTGCGGTTGTCATCGTCATGTCGATCATTCTTCCGCGACCATTGCCCTATGGACCCGTCGCGATCGTGGTCGCGACGGGCAGGGGGGTCGGCGATGTGCAGATGATTGCCGTCCCGTGTCAGCCCTCGTCGAGGTCAGCCTGCCACTGCGTCTGGATCTGCTGCATGGCCGCGTCGATCGTCGTCTGCCCGGACCAGACGCCCTCAAGCGTCTTGGCAAGGAAGTTGCCACCCGAGTAGATGGTGAAGTTCGGGCCGTTGACGACGGGGATTTCGCCGATCGAGGCGAAGGACATGCCATCGACGAAGGCGCCTCGGATATCCCATGGGCTGCCGGCGGTCTTGTAGTCGGGACGTGTCAGCAGGGATTTGCGTGGTGAGGCGCCCCGTCCAACAGTCGTCCACAGGAACGAGTTGTCCGACAGCCATTTGACGGCCTGCATCGTGGCCTCGTGGCGCCCCGTATCGGCCTGCTTGTAGAGCTCGAGCCCGCCCATCTCGAAATAGGTGACGAGCTTGCTGCCGATCTTGGGAAACAGAACGGTTTTGAAGGGCAGTTTCTGCGCCACGTAGCCGGCAAGCGTCCATGGGCCGGTCCAGAAGATCGAGCCCTGCCCGGTGCCGAAAGCCTTGTAGCGGTCGGTGACGTCGCGGGTCGAAACCTTATACTTGTCGAAAAGATCGAGCACCCATTGCATCGCGGCCTTGCCTGCCTCGGGGTTGACGCAGGCGGTCTTGAGGTCGTTGCTGGCGCGCTGGAAGCCCATCTGCTCGGCGACAATACCCCAGGTTACCGTCGGCTGGACGCCCGAGCCGGTCATCATGATGCCCGAGCGTGTGACCTTGTCGCCTTCGCGCTTGGTCATCGCCTTTGCCCATTCCAGAAGCGTGGCGCCATCCGTCGGCGGCTTGCTGATGTCGAGGCCCGCTTCCTTGACATGGTCGGTATTGATTTCCGGCTGAAGACTCATCAGGTCCATCGGGACCATGAAGATCTTGTTGTCATATTTGGGATAGCGTGAAGCGGCGATCGACGACGCACTGAAATCGCTCAGGTCGAGGCCCGAGGCGGCGATCAGGTCGTCAAGCGGCACGGTGACTTCGTCGCGTGCCAGCTGAGCGCTCTTGCCGGCCGTGCCCCAGCCGAAATCCGGCGCCTTGCCCGTGGCCGATGCCGCGAGCACCTTGGTGACATACTGCTCTTCGGGGACCACCTCCATGCGGATCTGGACGCCCTTGTCCTTGTGTGCGTCGTTGAAATTGGCGATCATTTTGGCCCAGACTTCGCCATCCGAAGCCGCCAGCCAACTCCAGTGGACGATCTCGATCGGATTGGCCGCGCAGGCGCGACCGGTCCAGAAGTGTGGAACGGCAAGACCTGCTCCCGTAAGCGCGGCCGTTTGCAGAAGCGTTCTGCGATTCACCGGAACCCGCGGTTTGTTCAAGAAATTGAAATCCATGACAATCTCCCTCGCGGCAAGCGATGGCCTACCACGTTTGTTCAACCTGATTTTTCTATGTTCCCTCGCCGATCACCATCCCAGGAAGTGCTTTCGGCGTGGTGTAGTGTTGGTCAATCCGCCGCAAGATAGTTGACCGACAGCGTCAATTATTCTACGTATAACGTCAGAAATCATTTTTTCGGGAATGACCTTGCACGTCGAGCAAAATCCGGTCATCGCCGCCGCCTCCAGCCGGCGACCTCGGTTCGCCTTCATGCTGCAGCCCGAATTCCCGATGAATGCGCTCATCATGGCGACCGAGGCGCTGCGCATCGCCAACCAGAACAGCGGCCAGGATCTTTTCGAGTGGACCATGATTTCGGATCATGGCGAGGCTGTGCGCGCCAGCAATGGCATGTGGGTTTCCGCGCACCATGATCTGGCCGACTTTCCGCGCTGCGACTTCCTGGTCGTGCTGGAGGGCAACCTGCCAACGCAGAACATTTCGGCTGGTGTGCGCGGTGCGCTCCGCAACGCCTATCGACATGGTTCGATGATCGTGGGTGTCGACACCGGCGCCTTCGCGATCGCGGCGGCGGGGCTTACGGGCGATCGCGCACCAGTCGTCCACTGGGAGGCCGCCTCGTCCTATCACGAGCATTTTCCCGATTCAGGAACCAAGAACCAGATCTATTCGATCGACCGTCAGCTCGCCTTCTGTGCCGGCGGTGTGGCGACGCTCGACCTGATACTGGACCTGATCGGCAGGCTGCGCGGCACCGTGCTTGCCAGGGAAGTCGCGAACGCGCTGATCCATACGCCGCGCAACGACATTCACCCGCAGCGAACCGACGACAACGAGGCCGGCGAAACCAAGCCTTCGCTCTCGCGCCGCATCGTCGCCCTGATGGAAGGCAATCTCGATTTTCCGCTGGAGCCGAAGAGCCTCGCCCGCCATCTCGGCATTTCGGTGCGAACCTTGGAGCGCTGTTGCCTGACGCGGTTCGGCCAGACGCCGAACCAGCTTTATTTGCGCACCCGGCTGCAGGCGGCGCGCAATCTGCTCTTTTACGAAGAGCGCGAGATCAAGGATATCGCCGTCGCCTGCGGCTTCTCCTACCCGTCGGTGTTCTCCAGGGCCTTCTCCGCCCAGTTCGGCCAGTCGCCGCGAGCATTCCGCCGGGCGTTCCGGGAGACGCAGCTTACCGTGCGGCCAGAAATCATGCGAATGTCGCGAACCTATCGGTCCGACCCAGAAGTACTTGCCGAAAAAGCCACTCGGTGAGCAACCGGTCGCATTTCAGCCGAGATCATCCGACCGCATTCCAGTTGGAGGCTCATGCTTGTCGGTCCCGACATGGAAGCGGGGTTAATGTAGCAACTCGCTGATCGCGACATGCTTCATGCGAAGCGGAAGCGCCCGATGGAGGCGAGTTTAGGCACGAGCAGAGCTGATGTTTCTCGTCATGGGTAAAATAGCTGGCTTCCAGTGAGCAGGGACGTCAAAGGGTCGGCTCGGCCTCGCCTGTCACAATGCGCATGACGCGGACGGCATTGCCTCTCACACCGGCGGGCGTTCCTGGCCTTTAGGCCCAGTCGGTAATCCCTAGTTCTCCGCGTGACTAAACACGACAGCACCGTTGTCCTTGCGAACTTCAACGCACACGACGCCATCGTCACCCCTTCGGGTCTGGAACATAGCGATTGCATGATCCTTGGCCGTCTTCTCGGCGTCGAAAGTCACCTGGTCGATAACGCCCTCTCTTCCATACCAGATCACAGTGAAGGCCATTACCGTTCCCATCTTAGCGGAAAGCATAGGCGCTTTCGCTTTCCCCTTCAAACGGGATAGGTGATTGGGACAAATTTCAAACTGAGACCCTACCCAGTCGTTGCGATTGTCTGCCTCTGGTATCGCACGGCGACCATGGCGTGGAAGCAGCGGGCCGCGAACGATGAGGATGCGCACCATGGCCATGCTATCCGTGGTCATTCTTGGCTGAGGCCCTGCATCCCACGCTGCATATCGGTCCGGTCGACCGCCAAGCAGATCCGCAGCTGGCCTGGAACCGGGATCATGAGACGCGCAGCGCCATCGCCATCAGCGCAATGGCAGCCTCGCCTAGCCGACGGTCTTCAGCTCGATCACCGCTGGTGGCCTGTTCAATCACCGCGGCCACTGCGGACGCTTTCGACAACATGATCATGTGGCTGCCTTCGACCGTCCTGGTCTTCGCTTTGATAGTTTGGCCATTCCGCGCCTCGAGCGCCGGTTGGATCGCGCGGTCAGGCAGCGGATAAAGCCGAGCTGACGGGAACCGCCAAGCGTTTCCAACTTGCGGGTTGGCCCAAGAAGGATAGTACTCGCCGCTGACAGGCAGGCGTTGGGATAGAGATATTTGGTGATGCGAATGGCTGCTTGAGTACCGTCGCCTCGACATCCTCCCAGCATCGACATAGATGCCGCGCATCAGCTGGACGAGCCTGCCCGTCTCAGCCTGAGAGTGGCTGCGGGTTTTGTCTGTTTTTTCCAACCAGGTGCAGGGGCATTTTCTAACTTTCGCGTATCTCACATACGCCAAAGTTAGAAAATGCAGCGACTTTTTCGGCCTGGTCGGACAGCATATTTTGAGTGGTCACAAAAGGATCAGTCATGAGCAGCCGACGCGCTGGCTTCCGTGCTGACGCCGCCAGCTGCGCAGCAGCAGGTTCAATTGCCCGGTGCGTTGCACCTCAGCCATAGGGCCATTCGGTTCGCCATTTCCATCCAGACCTTGGACCAGTACCTCTGCCCCATGTCCTAAAGAAGCGGCGCTGCTCGCAGCTTTGGTCGCGGCCAGGACAGCTTCAGAGTGCGTCTCAAACGGATAGTCCTTATCGTCGTACCGGACCTTCCAACGATCGGCAGCTTTCGACACGTAGTATCTAACATTTGCCAAAAGCGCCCCCCGTATGCCATGCTTGACCAAACCATGGCGGCAGACGCGCTGCAATGCCTGGCATGCCAAATGCCGTCGCTCACGGCTCAGCCTTACATTTGTGCAATTTTTTGAAAGCGCAGCAAGATTGTTAAATTCCACGACCGGCCTTGCCCAAGTGTCTATCACCTGAATGCCGCGCTTCGCGGCCAAGCTTGCGATCGCCGCAGCGACGACCAGCGCGCGGCCCGCAGCGAGGTTGCCTCGTTCGCTGTGATTGTCGACGTGAAGGACGATGGCGCCCGAGCCTTTTACGAGCGTGAGAGTTTTCTGCCGTTTCCAGACCAGTCGATGAAGCTGTTTCGACCGATGGCCGACATAGTAACGCTATTCAGGTGAGCAGATAAGACGAGGGGAGGGCCAAAAAATGTTTACCCGTTTAATACGGAAAGGCCGCCGACGATCCATGTAACGAACGTTTGTGGGCCGGCTCTGCAGCCTTATCCAGACCCGTATTACATTCATTTTTTCTAAAATACCCGGAACCGATAGCGCTCGCACGGTTTGAATCCCGTTCAGGGAGTTCCGAGCGCATGCGTAAACCGACGGGCCAACTCGCCTTCATCGATTTTCAGTCGCCGACGCTGGTCGAGAAGGCTCCCGACGGCGACAACTGGCTGCATGAGATCAAATACGACGGCTATCGGACGGAGCTTGTCATCGAGGGTGGCGCGGCACGTGCCTTCACTCGTCGCGGCTACGACTGGTCGCATCGGTACAAGCGTATTGTCCAGACGGCTGCGAACCTGCCGGTCAAATCCGCCATCATTGATGGCGAGGCTGTCGTGCTCGGAGCCACCGGTTTGCCCGACTATCAAGCCCTCGAGCGGGAGCTGGGGAATCCGAACTCGCCAAAGCTGATGTTCTTTGCATTCGACCTTCTACACCTCGATGGCCGCGATCTTCGGCAACAGCCGCTGATTGAGCGCAAAGCCGCACTGCGAGACCTGCTGGACGAAACGGCGCCGACGCTGACCTATGCCGAGCATCTGGAGCTGGGTGGTGAGGATGTGTTCGATCATGCCTGCCGCTTGGGCCTGGAGGGCATTGTCTCCAAGCGGGCAGATTCTCCTTATCGCTCGGGCGTCCAGGCGAGCTGGCTCAAGGTGAAATGCGTCAAGAGCGACACGTTTCCGATTGTCGCATTCGTTGAAAAGCTCGGTGCCAAACCGCGCCGCATTGCATCCCTGTATATCGGCAGGCGAGAAGGCGACCGGCTGCTTTATGCCGGAAAGGCCAAAAGCGGCTATACGTTGGAAGCTGCGCGGCGCGTTCGGGAGCGGCTTGATCCGCTCATAACGGGCAAATCACCTTTGTCGGAACACATCAAGAAGCCCAAGGCGACGTGGGTGGAACCCGTGGTGCTGGCCGAGGTGCAGTTCAGTGGCGTGACGGATCGCGGGATATTGCGTGAGGCGGTGTTCAAGGGGTTGCGGGAGGATCTGCAGACGATCCCGGCCAAGCCGCCATCACCTTCCAAGCGGCGCTCGGACAGCCAACACGGGGTTCCTCGTGAGAACATTCTGCAGCTTCTCCCCGAAGCCGTCACACCCTCCAGGGAAGAGCTCGCACAATACTGGGAACGTGTGGCCGATCAGGCTCTGATCCATCTCGGCCGACGACCGCTGAAGCTGGTCCGCCATGCCTTCGGCGCCACCTTCTACCACAAGGGACCCCTGCCTCCGATACCGGCATCGGTGCACCAGCTACGGGTGCAAAAACGCGAAGGCGGCGAAGGCGTCCGGGTGTGGGTGGATGGTCTCGACGGCCTGCTTGGCCTAGTAGAAATGGATGCCGTCGAGCTTCATCCTTGGAACGCCGCTATTGACGATGTCGAACATGCCGACCGGCTCGTCCTGGACCTCGATCCCGGCGAAGGCGTTCCATGGGATGCGGTGATCGAAGCCGCGCTGTCGCTACGCGGCATCTTGGAGGCAACTGGCTTGGAGAGCTGGCCGAAGGTCACTGGCGGCAAAGGCATCCACCTGATGGCCCCGCTCGCTGCGAAGATGACCCATGACAGTGCCCGGCAACTTGCCAAGTCAATCGCCCAATTGCTCGTTGACGCCGATCCTGACCGGTACCTGCTGTCCGCCGACCCAGCAGCTCGGAGAGGCCGCATCTTTCTTGACTACCTCCGAAACGGCCGGGGCAATACCGCCGTCGGCGCGTTTTCACCACGAGCCCGCCGCGGCTTCCCAATCGCCCATCCAGTTACGTGGAAACAGGTCGAGGCTGGCATTCGGCCGGACGCTTTCACGCTGGCGCACCCGTTCAAAGCCACGCCTCGAAAAGCCGCGTAGCCCGTGACCGGCGTCACCACCCTGTGCGGCATCCCCAGCGGGAACTATCCAACTCGATCCGGAGATTGATTTGCAGCGCGATCTCTGAAGTAGGTCGAAAGGTTCCAATGGGTAAGATGGCGACATTGCTCACGTCTACCTGAATGTCCGCCTTTGAGGATTCGCGCCTGAAGCTGCCGGTGTGCCTCCGGTCCCAAGCGACTCCTCTGGCCCAAGGCTATCAGACAGCAATGCCCCAACGTCCGCCATAGGGTTCAGTGCTACCAAGCTGCCCTTCGCTGGATCGATGCTGGTAGACGGCGTGGCCACGCCACCATCAATTTCCGCACACATCAACCACTTGGCGTGTCCGGCTCATCGCTCCAGGCAGATCGCCACACCCTGGCCGCCGCCGATGCAGAGGGAGGCGAGGCCCTTCTTCGCATCGCGGCGGATCATCTCGTAGAGCAATGTCACAACGATGCGGCAGCCGGAGCCAGCCAGGGGATGGCCAAGCGCAATGGCTCCGCCGCTCATATTGATGATGTCCTCGTTCCAGCCCATCTCGCGGTTGACCGCGATGGCCTGTGCGGCAAAGGCCTCGTTGATCTCCATGACGTCGAGGTCCGACGACCGCCAGCCGGCCTTCCGAAGCGCGAGACGCGAGGCGGCAACCGGGCCCAGCCCCATGTCCATCGGTTCGACGCCAGCCGAAGCATAGGAAGCGATCCGGGCCAGGGGTGTAAGCCCTAGTTCGTTCGTTCGTGCTTCCGACATCACCAGGACGGCGGCGGCACCGTCGTTGAGGCCGGAGGAATTGCCGGCGGTGATCGACCCGGCCGGGTCGAAGACCGGCTTCAGGCGGCCAAGACCTTCGATGGTGGTCGAGGGATTTGGGTGCTCGTCCCGGGCGACGTTAGAATGGCCTTGTCTGGTCTTTATCGAGACCGGGACGATCTCATTGTTGAACCTTCCGGCCCGAATGGCGGCGTCCGCGTTCTCCTGCGAGCGCAGCGCGAAGCGATCCTGCTCATCGCGCGTGATCTGATAGCGCTTTGCGAGGGACTCGGCCGTCATGCCCATGTGCACATTGTGGAAAGCATCCCACAGCCCGTCGGTGATCATGGAGTCCTTGGCCGTCAGATCACCCATGCGCACTCCGCCGCGCGCGCCGGAAATGAAATGCGGCGCCGATGTCATCGAGTCCTGCCCGCCGGCGATTACGCAGTCGGCGTCGCCGCAGCGTATCGCCTGCGCGGCAAGATGGATCGACTTCTGGCCGGCGCCACAGACCTTGTTCACCGTCAAGGCGGGAACGCCGACCGGCAGGCCGGCCTTCAGCGACGCCTGCCGTGCCGGATTCTGCCCAGCGCCGCCGGTCAGCACCTGGCCCATGATCACCTCGCTGACGGCGTCGGGCGCAAGCCGCGCATCGACCAGAATTGCTTGGACAACTTGCGCGCCCAACTCCGCCGCCGAGAGGGTCGCAAAGGCACCGTTGAGCTTGCCAATCGGCGTGCGTTTGGCGGCAACGATATACACGGCATCCATTTCCAGTCCTCCACAACGCGAATGGCGTGCCCACGATAGCTGCTTGACATTCTGGTTATAACCAATAATCTGAAATGCATCGGCAGGCAAGGTCGCGGTATCCGGCTGGCCTGCATTGCGGGAGGAAATCCATGTCGTCCGTGCTTTGGACGCCGGCGCCGGCCGCGTTCCAGTCGTCCAACCTTGCGCGCTTTTCTCTGGCCAACGGCTTCGACCCGCGGGACTACGAGACGCTGCATCGCTGGTCGATCGGCGAGCCCGGCGCATTCTGGCGCGCCGTGTGGGACTTTGCGGAGGTCATCGGCGAGCCTGGCGCTATTTCCTTTTTTCGCGACGATCAGGCGCCGATGACGCGGAGCCGCTTCCTGCCAGAAGCGCGGCTCAACCTCGCGGAAAATCTGCTGCGCGGCGACGAGGAAAAGCTCTCGGTCATCGAGGCCGATGAGAGCGCTCATTTCCGCACCACCACGTTCGGCGAACTGCGTCGTCTCGTCGCCAGGGCGGCGCAAGGACTGCGCGAAGCCGGCGTCGGCAAGGGCGATTGCGTCGGCGGCATCCTGCCCAATCGCCTCGAGGGCCTCGTCGCACTTCTGGCGACGCTGTCGATCGGCGCCATCTGGTCATCCTGTTCGCCGGATTTCGGCGCCGCCGCGATCGTCGATCGTCTCGGCCAGATCGGCGTCAAGGTGCTGTTTGTCGCGCCACGCTACCGCTATGCGGGCAAGGAGCACGACATTTCCGGCCGGCTGGCCGAAATCGTAGCCACGCTGCCGACGGTGACGATGGTGGTGCTGACGGGCGGCGACAAACCCGCCATGACCGCGGCTGTCGCTTTCGAGGATTTCGGCGCCGACGTACCGCTGGCTTTCGAACGCGTGCCGTTCGACCATCCGGCCTATGTGCTCTACACCTCCGGCACTACGGGCGCGCCGAAGGCGATCGTCCATCGAACCGGCGGCGTGCTGCTCCAGCATCTGAAGGAACACCTGCTGCATGGCGACGTCCGCCCGGGCGACGTCGTGAGCTGGTACACCAACACGGCCTGGATGATGTATCACTGGCTGATCTCGGGCCTTGCTTGCGGCGCGACGGTCGTTCTCTATGACGGCGCGCCGATCCTGAAATCTGCCGACGGCCTCGACCCCCGCCCGCTCTGGACAATGGCGGAGCGCGCCAAGGTCACCCATTTCGGCACGAGTCCGAAATATCTGGCCACGCTTGCGGCCGAAAGCTATGCGCCGGGGCGTCTGCACGACCTTTCATCGCTGCGCTCGTTGCTCTCAGCCGGCGCGCCCGTCTCCCCCGGCCAGTTCGATTGGGTCTACGCGCATGTGAAGCGCGACATGATCTTCGCCTCGATCTCCGGCGGCACCGAGATCATCGGTTGCTTCCTGCTCGGATCGCCCATCCATGCGGTTCGTCGTGGCGAACTGACCGTAAAAGGTCTTGGCCTCGCGGTGGCGGTGATGGACGAGCGCAACGCGCCGCTCATCGGTCGACAGGGCGATCTCGTCTGCACCGAACCCTTCCCGTCGATGCCGCTCACCTTCTGGGGCAAGGACGGCGACGCGCGCTATCACGCCACCTATTTCGCGGCACGCCGCGAAATATGGACGCATGGCGACGTGGCCGAGATGACGCCTCATGGCTCCGCTGTCATCCATGGCCGCTCGGACACGACCTTGAAGCCCGGCGGCGTGCGCATCGGCACGGCAGAGATTTACGCGGCTTGCGAGACCTTTGCCGAGATCGAGGATTGCCTCGTTTTCGGCGCGCCGGTCGAGCGTGACGAGGAAATCGTGCTCTGCGTCAAGCTGCACGATGGCTTCGCGCTGACACCCGGACTCGCAGCCCGCATCCGCCACGCCGTCCGTGAAGGCGCATCGCCGCGCCACGTGCCGCATCGCATCCATGCGGTGCAGGCCGTGCCCTATACGCTGAACGGCAAGCGTGTGGAGGGTGCGGCTCGCTCGACCCTCGAAGGCAAGCCGGTGAAGAACATGGCTTCCCTCGTCAATCCCGCATGCCTCGAGGAATACCGCATGCTCGACCGGAGCGAGGCGGCATGAGCCGGTCGAAAGGAGCCATCGTCGGCATTGGCGAGCTGAAGCCGCAGCGCCTGACCAGCGGGGTGACGACGCTGGAAATGATCGCCGAGGTCTCACGCCTGGCGGTCCTCGACGCGGGACTGGAGCGGGGAGCCATCGATGGGCTGCTGGTCGGGCCGCAAGTCGGCGAGACGCCGCAGCATGTCCCGGCGACCATCGCCGAATATCTGGGACTCGCTCCGACCATGGCCAATGTCGTCGATCTAGGCGGCGCGTCCGGCGCCGGCATGGTCTGGCGCGCGGCTGCGGCGATCGAAGCGGGTATGTGCGAGGCGGTGCTCTGCGTGCTCGCCAACAACCGCGAGGCGGCAGCACCCCGTTCGCCCAATCGCAATCCGATCCGCGAGTTCGATGTGCCGTTCGGCGCCTCGGGCGCCAACATTTCCTACGCGCTGCTGATGCAGGCGCATATGGCGGAATACGGCTCGACGGCGCGGGATTTCGCCATGATCGCGGCGGCGGCGCGCGCCAATGCGCAGTCCAATTCCGACGCCATCTTCTTCGGCAAGCCGGCGGATGTGGAAGCGGTGCTGGCCTCGCCGATGATCGCCTCGCCGCTGCATCTTCTAGAAATCGTCATGCCGGTCGCCGGCGGCGAGGCTGTCGTCGTCACCTCGGCCGAACGCGCTCGCTCGCTGCGCAAGCCGCCCGTCCATCTGCTCGGCGCCGGCGAGAAGGTCACGCACCGGGCCGTCAGCCAGGCGCCCAGCCTCACCTCCGGCCCGCTGAAGAGCGCCATGGCGCGGGCGTTCCAGCAGTCCGGTACGCAGGCCGACGAGATGGACCTTCTCTCGCTCTACGATTGCTACACCATCATGGTCGCCACAACGATCGAGGATGCTGGCCTCTGCGCGCCGGGCGAATTCGGCGCCTGGCTGCGCGATCGCGATCTATCACACAAGGGCGACATGCCGCTGAACACGCATGGCGGCCAGCTGGGTTTCGGTCAGCCGGACCTTGCCGGCGGCATGACGCACGTCGTCGAAGCGGTGCGCCAATTGCGCGGCGCGGCGGGCGGACGCCAGATCGGCAAGGCCGAGCTCGCTTTGGTCACCGGCAATGGCGCGACGATGAGCGAGGCGACCGCCCTGGTGCTGGGAGCCGCCTGATGTCCGTCGATCTCAACGCTTTGAAAACCGCCGGCCCGACGATCACCGCGCTCACTGCACCCTTCTGGAATGCCGCCGCCGAGGGGCGGCTGACCATCCAGCGCTGCGAGGACTGCGGCGAGGCCGTCTTTTATCCACGCCCGATCTGCCCACATTGCTGGAGCAAGCGCCTCGTTTGGCAGGACGCTTCCGGCAAAGGCCGGCTGAAATCCTTTTCGGAAGTCCACAAGCCGGGTCATCCCGGCTGGTTGCCGGCCGCACCCTATGTCGTCGGGTTGATCGAACTAGCCGAAGGGCCAACGATGCTGAGCTTCATTCAGCCCGGCGCGCGACCACCGCAAGTAGGGGACGCGCTGCTGCTCGCGCCGACGGCTATTGGCGGCCGCGTCCTGCCGGCCTTCAAATCAGTCGAACCAGCAACAGAGGAGAAGCCGGAATGAGCACCGAGACGAAAGACGGTTGGGCAGGCGTCGTGAAGGGCCGCCCACAGGTCGGCGCCTTTGCCGAGCGCACGCGGCGCACGCGCATGAGCGACATCGAAGCCTTCACCGACATCACCGGCGATCGCAATCCGCTGCACTACGACCGCGCGCTGGCCGAGAAGTCGGTGTTCGGCAAACTAATCGTCCAGGGCGGCGTCACTTCGGGTATCCTCAATGCGCTGGTCGCCGAGGACCTGCCAGGCCCTGGGACCGTGTTTCTCGAAGTGGCCTGGAAGTTCGTCAGGGCGGTTGGCGTTGACGAGGAGATCACCGGACGCGTGGAGGTCAAGGACGTGCGGCCCGACAAGCCGATCTGCAAGATCGAGACCAGCGTGCGCAACGGCCAGGGCGAGCTTTGTCTCACCGGCACCGCCACCGTGTTCACCGTCCCGCTGCAGGCTGGATGAGCGCGCTGAATGACAGCCGGCCCCGCACGGCGGCCGACACGGAACGCTGGCGGGTGCTGGCGTTGCTTTGCCTGGCGGTCGTTCTGTCGCTGACGACATGGTTCTCCGCGACCGCCATCCTGCCCGAGCTGAAGCAAGAGCTGGGGCTTGGGCCAAGCGCCGAGGCCTGGCTGACAAACGGCGTCCAACTCGGCTTCGTCATAGGCGCGCTGATGGCGAGCCTGGTCAACCTGCCCGACCTGGTGCGGCTCAGCCGCCTCATGGCAGTGGCCGCGCTGGTCGCCGCGCTCGCCAATGCAAGCCTGCTGCTTCATCCCGGGCCGGGCGGCGTCATTGCCGCGCGGATCATGACCGGTATGGCACTGGCCGGCGTCTATCCGCCGGCGCTGAAGCTGGTGGCGACCTGGTTCACGCGCGACAGGGGCTTGGCGCTCGGCGCGGTCATTGGCGCGCTCACCATCGGCTCGGCGCTTCCCCATCTCTTCCGCGCGGCGTCGAGCACACTTGACTGGCGGCCGGTGGTTGCCGCCGCCAGCGTGGCGACCGCCATTGGCGCGCTGCTGTTTCTCTTGTTTGCCAAGGAAGGGCCCTATCCCTTCGGCAAGGCGCTGTTCGAGCCGTCGCGCATCGGCCAGGTGTTCCGCGAGCGGCCTTTGCTGCTCGCCAATCTCGGCTATCTCGGCCACATGTGGGAGCTCTACGCCATGTGGGCGTGGCTGCTTGCCTACACGCGCGCTGCCTTCGAGGCGCAGGCGATCGGCACGGCCGCTGCGGCGTCTTTGGCGACCTTCTTTGTCGTCGCGTCCGGCATTCTTGGCTGCCTGCTCGGAGGCTATCTGTCTGACCGTATCGGCCGCACGGCGACCACCGCCGGCATGATGATCGTGTCGGGTGGCTGCGCATTGCTGATGGGCTTCGTGTTCACGGGCCCGCTCTGGCTCTTCATGCTCGTCGCCATCGTCTGGGGCATGTCCGTGATCGGTGATTCGGCGCAGTTCTCCGCGGCCGTCACCGAACTCGCCGACCGCCGCTTCGTCGGCACCGCACTCTCGGTGCAATTGGGCGCGGGCTTTGCGCTCACCGTGCTCGCCATTTGGCTGGCGCCGCGTTTCGCCGATCTCATCGGCGGCTGGCGCTGGGCCTTCCTGCTGCTGGTTCCGGGACCGGTTCTTGGGACGATCGCCATGCTGTGGTTGCGAAAGTTGCCGGAGAGCGTGAATATGGCGGGCGGCCTCCGTTAAAGGAGGCGCTGCCGCTTTTGAAGTCGCGGCACATGATTTGCTGCAGGCTGACCGAATGGAACAGATGACCAGAATGCGCGGGCGTCCTCGCTACGACCAGGAAGATGCCGCGGCCGCCGAGGCGTTCCGCTCGATCGGCTCCAAGGTCCAGCTCAATCGCGACGAGGCGGCCCCCCTCTGGGTCCAGTTGCGCAATCAGGTCGAGGAAGCGATCAACACCGGCCTGCTGGCGGCCAATTCGCGCATTCCGTCCGAGCAGGCGCTCTGCGATTTCTTCGGCGTCTCGCGCCCCGTCGTGCGCGCGGCGATCGGTTCGCTGTCCAGCGAGGGCCGCATCATCAAGATGCCACGCAAGGGCATGTTCGTCGCCGCGCCCCGCGAGCATGTCGACTTCATGACCGCCAATCTCGGTGTGTTCGACGACCTGACAGCCAAGGGCCACAAAGTCTCGACGCGCACGCTGTCGATCAGCCGCTGCCCGCCGAGCGAGAAGGAATCCAGCGTCTTCGGCATTCCCGCCAACGGCAGCGTGGTCAGGATCAGCCGCGTCTACATGACCGACGGCTCGCCGATCACCATGACGCGCATCAGCCTGCCGGGGCATCGGGTGCCTGGCCTCGAAAACATCCTGTCGGAGAACCAGTCGATCTTCGGCACCATCCGCGCCGTCTTCGGCCTGACGGTGAAACGCGCCGACCGCTGGCTGCGCGCGGCGCTTCCGACCAAGGAAGAGGCCGAGCAGATGGGCGTTGCCGCCAACACGCCGCTGATCGAGATCGAGTCCATCGCCTATGACGCCGATGGCGCCGCGCTCGAATATTACGAGGCCTTCTACAACTCCTCCGTCGCCCGCATCCACATGGCGGTGGAGCAGCCGTCCGCGACGGTGAACGGGGTGGATCGCACCTGATCTCGGAACGTCGACAAAAAAGTTCGTTTTCTGGTTATAACCAGATTGACGATCCCGGGCATGTTCTGTAACGTGCCTGTCATGGGGTCGGGAGGAGCCTGACCCGGAGGCATTCTCAGGATCGACACGGCTTGAGGCGCCGCTTCGGCGGCGAAGGGAAGATTTTGCCCACGCTTAAGCCTGGTCCTGACGGAGGACGTTCATGGACTACCGGTCGCAATTCGACCTCACGGACGAGGTCGCCGTAATCACCGGCGGCGCCAGCGGCATCGGCTTCGAGGCCGCCAGGGCGCTCGGTACCTGCGGCGCGCGCGTCGTCCTGCTCGACATGAACGCAAGCGGCCTGAATGCGGCCGCGGGAATGCTGAAGGCAGGCGGGGTCGCAAGCGTCGAGGGCCGCGTGCTCGACGTCACCGATCCGCGCGCCGTCGAGGCAATGGCCGCCGGGATCGTCGAAGATTTCGGTCAGGTCGATATTCTGGTCAACAGCGCCGGCATTGCCCGCCTCAACACCGCGCTCGACACACCGGACGAGGAATGGCGCCTGGTGATGGATGTCAACGTCAACGGCGTCTACTGGGCCTCGCGTGCCTTTGGCCGTTCCATGGTCGCCCGAGGGAAGGGCTCGATCGTCAATCTGGGTTCCATGTCGGGGCTGATCATCAACCGTCCGCAGACAGCGCCGTCCTACATGGTCAGCAAGGGCGCCGTGCACATGATGACCAAGGCGCTTGCGGTCGAATGGGCAAAATCGGGCGTGCGCGTCAACGCGTTGGCGCCGGGCTATGTCGGCACCGAGATGACGCTGAAGATGCGTGAGCGTCCCGAACTCTTCAACACCTGGCTCGACATGACGCCGATGGGGCGGCTCGGTGAGCCACAGGAGATCGCTTCGGCCATCCTGTTCCTGGCTTCGCCGGCGTCGAGCTACGTGACGGGCGCGATCCTGTCGATAGACGGCGGCTACACGGCCTGGTGACGGATTGAGCAAGGATTGGAATATCGCATGACCGTTTCGGACCGAGAGGTGCGCCAGGCAATCATCGACGCCTGCATAGAGATGAACGCGCTTGGCATCAACCAGGGCACATCCGGCAACATCAGCTGTCGCCATGGCGACGGCATGCTGATCTCACCGACCAGCACCCCCTACGACACGCTGGTGCCCGAAGACATCGTCTTCATGGACTGGAACGGTGAGGTCGACGGCCGCCTCCCGCCATCGAGCGAATGGCGCTTCCATTTCGACATCATGAAGGCGCGGCCCGAGGTCATGGCCGTCGTCCACGCACATCCGACCTACTGCACCACGATCGCCATCATGGGCATGAAAATACCGGCGATCCACTACATGATCGCCGTAGCCGGCGGCAGCGACATCCGTTGTGCTCCTTATGCCACCTTCGGCACCGCCGAGCTGTCGGCGCATGCGGTGGAGGCGCTGCGCGACCGCAAGGCATGCCTGCTCGCGCAGCACGGCATGATCGCCGTCGGCACAAGCTTGAGCCAGGCGATGTGGCTTGCTGTCGAAGTCGAGACGCTGGCGCGCCAGTACCACGGCGCCTTGCAGATCGGCCAACCGCCGGTCCTGTCCGACGAAGAGATTGAAAACGTCATCAAGCGCATGGCCAGTTATGGCCTCCGCGACAAGGAGGCAGCTGCCTGAGCGCGCTCACTTCATAGAAATCCTCCGGGAAGACCCGGTGCGATCAACAAGGGAGGAACTGAAATGACCAGATCAATGAAAGGCGTCGTCAGGGCGCTCGCTTTGGGGTTGGCGGCGGCTTGCAGCCTGGCCGCCATCTCCGGCTCGTCCGCCGAGGAGCTGTTGCTGAAGGGCAAGCGCATCGGCGTTTCCGCAATCGGCACAGACCACTACTGGGACCTGATGGCGTTTCGCGGCATCCAGGATCGCGTGAAGGAACTCGGCGGCGAAGTGATCGCCCTCGACGCCGGCCGCAAGGACCAGCAGCAGATCGCCCAGCTGCAGACGCTGATCGCGCAGAAGCCCGACGCCATCGTCGAGCAGCTCGGCAATCTCGAAGTGCTGAACCCGTGGCTGCAGAAGATCCGCGACGCCGGCATCCCGCTTTTCACCGTCGACACCGCCACGCCGCACGCCATCAACAACACCACGTCGAATAACTACAACATCGGCGCCGAGATCGCGCTGCAGATGGTCGCCGAAATGGGCGGCAAGGGCAACGTGCTGGTCTTCAACGGCTTCTACAGCGTGCCGGTATGCAAGATCCGCTATGACCAGCTGAAATACGTGCTGACCTCGTTTCCGGATGTGAAGATCGTCGAGCCGGAACTGCGCGATGTCATCCCGAACACGGTGCAGAGCGCCTATTCCAACGTCACCGACATGCTGACCAAGTCGCCCGAGAAGGGCTCGATCGGCGCGGTCTGGGCTTGCTGGGACGTGCCGCAGATCGGCGCCACGCAGGCGGTCGAGGCGGCCGGCCGCACCGAGGTCAAGACCTATGGCATCGACGGTAGCCCGGAAGTCATCAAGATGGTGATGGACCCGAAGTCGTCGGCGGGCGCGGTCGCGGCGCAGCAGCCCTATGAGATCGGCAAGACCTCCGTCGACAACGTCGCCAAGTATCTGGCCGGCCAGAAAGTGCCGCCCTTCACCTTCGTCCCGGCGGTGCTGATCAACAAGGAAAATGCCGCCGAAAAAGGAAAGCCTTTCCTCGACGCAGCCGAGAAGGCTGGCGTTAAATAGAGCGGACGAAACGGCGGGCAGCCAACCTAATGGCTGCCCGTCACATCCAACCAGGATTCATGGCCATGCAGACAGCAAAGCGTGACATTGCTGTGTCGATGACGGGCATATCGAAGCGCTTCGGTCCGGTGCGCGCGCTGGAGAACGCGAACCTCGAGATCGCCCGCGGCTCGATCCTCGGCCTTATCGGCCAGAACGGCGCCGGCAAGTCGACGATCATCAAGGTGCTGGCCGGCATCATCAAGCCGGACAGCGGCACTATTCTCATCAATGGCGAGACCGTATCCTCGCTCACGCCGGCCTCGGTCGAAAAGCTCGGCGTCCACTTCATCCACCAGGACAGGCTGCTGGTGCCGACCGCGACCGTCGGCGAGGCCGTGTTCCTCGGCCACGAAATCGGCCTCGGCCCATTCGTCAGCCGCCGTGCCATGGACCGCGGGGCCGCCGACCTGTTGAAGCACTTCTTCGGTATGGAATTGCCGGCGGGAACGCTGGTCAAGGACCTGACCACCGCGCAGCAGAAGGTTGTGCAGATCACACGGGCGCTGGCGCAAAAAGCATCTGTGCTGGTGCTGGACGAGCCGACTGCTGCGTTGGTCAAGCGCGAGGTGGACAGCCTGTTCGACGTGCTGCGCAGGCTGCGCGACGACGGCATCGCCGTGGTCTTCATTTCTCACTACATGCAGGAGATCGAGAAGCTCTGCGACCGCGTCACCGTGATGCGCAACGGCACCGATGTCGGCACCGTCGATCCGCGCCAGACGCCAATCGACGAGATCATCTCGATGATGATCGCCCGCGAGGTCGGCGAGATGTTTCCCAAGCGCTCGGTCACTTTGGGCGCGCCGGTGCTGGAGGTTTCCAATCTGCGCCTCGGCGGCAGCTTCGAAAACATCGGCTTCAACGTGCGCGCCGGCGAGATCGTCGGCCTCACCGGCCTGCTGGGCTCCGGCGCCAAGGAGGTCGTCCAGTGCCTGTTCGGTCTCAAGACCGCTGATGGCGGCTCGATCAACGTCGAAGGCAGGGAACTTGCGCTGTCGACGCCGGTCAAGGCGGTGCGCGACGGCATCGCCATGCTGCCGGAAGACCGCCGCGCGCATGGCGTGGCGCTCGGACTGTCGGTGCGCGAGAACATCTCTTTGGCCAGCCTGCGCCGCTATTCGCGCAGCGGCATAGTCAGCCGCGGCAGTGAGAACCAGGCGGTGGACGGCCTGGTTAAGGAATTGTCGATCAAGACGCCGCATCGCGACGCGCTGGTGCGCGAGCTTTCCGGCGGCAACCAGCAGAAGGTGGCGATCGCCAAATGGCTGAGCTGCCAGTCGCGCGTCTATGTGCTGGACGAGCCGACGGTGGCCATCGATATCGGCGCCAAGGTCGAGATCTATAATCTCCTGAACCGGCTGGCGGGAGAGGGGGCGGCGATCCTGCTTCTGTCCTCCGACCTGCTTGAGCTTGTCGGCGTCTGCGACCGCGTACTCGTCGTCTATCGCGGCAGGCTGGCCGCCAGCTTCTCCGGTCCGTCGATGAACAGCGATGCGCTGCTGGCGGCCTCTTCCGGTGCCCGCTCGGGCGCCGATGGAGTAGCGGCATGAGCGCGACCACTCTGCACGCCGACGCCAGTGTTCCCGACGAAAAACAAGCCGCTGCCAAGAGCGCCGGCCGGCGCTTTGGCGCGCTGGTCGTGCGGCTCGGCGCGATCGCCGCCTTCGCTGCGATCATGGCCTATTTCGTCATCTTCGCGCCGGGCTTCAACTCGACCTTCAACCTGATCAACGTCGT
The DNA here is from genome assembly GCF_006442395.1 of Mesorhizobium sp. B2-3-5. Lineage (NCBI taxonomy): Bacteria > Pseudomonadati > Pseudomonadota > Alphaproteobacteria > Hyphomicrobiales > Phyllobacteriaceae > Mesorhizobium > Mesorhizobium sp. B2-3-5. The sequence continues at coordinate 62,982 of NZ_VFVX01000027.1, forward strand.
CGAGCAGTCGGCGATCCTGGGCGTGCTTGCCTATGGCATGACGGCCGTCATTATTGGCGGCGGCTCCGATGTCACCGAAGGCGGCATCGATCTGTCGATCGCCGCCAATATGGGGCTCTGCGCCGCCGTCTACGCGACGCTCTTGTCGATGGGCTATGGCGACTTCCTCTCCGTGCTCGCGGCCATCGCCGTCGGCATGGGGGTCGGTGCGCTGAACGCGGTAGCCGTTGTCGGCCTCGGCATCCTGCCGCTGCTCGCAACGCTTGCCGTGCTCAACGTCGCGGCCGGCATGGAACTCACGCTCACTCAGAACACGGTCGTCGGCGCATCCTCCCCGCTGCTCGGCGTGCTGGTCTCCGGCAGCTTCCTCGGCATCTCCGCGCTTGCCTGGGCGCTGATCGTCTTCTCCGCGATCATGATCGCGGTGATCCACGGCACGGCGTTCGGGCTCAGGCTCTACGCTGTCGGCGGGCATCCCGAGGCGGCGCGCGCGGCCGGTCTGAGCGTGCCGTTCTACGTGTCCTTCACCTATGTGCTGAGCGGCTTCTGCGCGGCGGTGGCGAGCGTGCTCACCGTCTCGCGCCTCTCGGCCAGTACGCCCGGTTCCGGCGAGCTGCTTCTGTCGGTGCTGGCGGCGGCACTGCTCGGCACCGTCTTTTCGCGCCGCTTCGTGCCGACCATGGGCGGAACGCTGCTCAGCGTGCTGTTCATAGGTCTTTTAGCCAACGGCTTCCAGCTGCTCAACGTCTCCAGCTACTGGGTCAACGGCGTGCAGGGCGCGCTGATCCTGCTGGTCGTGGCCATCACATCCTTTGCCCGCGGTTCGGAGGGTTCGCGATGAGCGTCTCGGCCAACGACAACACCGCGAAGGTGAGCCTGCGCGGCTTCCTCGCCAAATACAGCGTGCTGATCGCATTTGCCGCCATTGTCATCTTCTTTTCGGTGGCAAGCCCGACCTTCCTGACGCCGGCCAACCTTTTCAACGTGCTGGTCAACAATGTCGTCATGCTGGCGATCGTTGCGCTCGGCCTCACCATCGTTATTTCGTCCGGCGGCATCGATCTCTCCGTCGGCGTCTCCGTCGACATGGCAAGCATGGTCTTCGTCATGCTTCTGGCCGCCGGCTACAGCGGCGTGACCGGTGTCGCCGGCGGACTTGGCGCCGCGTTGATTGTCGGTGTGCTGAATGCGATCCTGATCACCAGGCTCAACATCAGCCCATTCCTGGCGACGCTCGGCGTGCTCTTCATCGGCCAGAGCACGCAGCAGCTCGCCACCAGCGGCGGCCAGCCGATCTACCTCACCAGCGGTTATGCCGCCGACCAGTTCAACGCCATCGCCCGCACCGCTTTGTTCGGCGTGCCTACGCCGGTCATCGTCCTGATCGTCCTGGCTTTCGCGGTTCACGTCCTGCTGCATCGTTCCGTCTTCGGCCGCTATGTTCAGGCGATGGGCGCGCAGCCCGGCGTCGCCTGGTATTCCGGCATCCGCGTGTCGCGCGAATTGTCGATGGTGCATGTGCTTTGCGCGCTGCTCGCCGGCGTCACCGGCATCTTGCTGTCGGCCACGGTGAAGTCCTACGTGCCGCTGTCGGGCAATGCTTTCCTGCTCGACGCCATCGGCGCCACCTTCATCGGCACGACGCTCAGCCGCGAGCGCAAGCCATCGGTGATCGGCACGCTGCTCGGCGTTCTATTGCTCGCCATCGTCAAGAACGGGCTGCTGCTTGTCGGCTGGAATTTCTACTGGCAGCAGGTCGGCATTGGCGTGCTGGTCTTCCTGGTGTTGGCCGCAAGCTTCGGCCTGCGCCGCGCCGCCCATTGAGTTCGAAAGGTTCGTCAATCATGCCACAATTCGACGTCAGCTCGATCGGCTTCTACGTCCTCGACATCCTGGGACGCCCGGTCTCGCGCATCCCCGAAGGTGGCCGCGCCGACTATATCGAGGAGATCCGCATGACGGTTGCCGGCACGGCCGGCGCCACCGGTATGGACTGCGCGATCCTCGGGCTGAAGACGCGCGCCGTCACCACACTCGGCACCGACGACATGGGCGACTGGTTCCTTGCCAAGCTGAAGAAATACGGATTGGAGACGGATCTCGTGCGCCGCGACGGCAGCGTCCAGACTTCGTCCACCATCCTGCCGGTGCGGCCAAATGGCGAGCGCCCGGCGCTGCATGTGCCGGGCACCGCCGCCTTGTTCGAGGTCGCCGCCGCCGATTTCGACGCCGCCCTTGACGCCACCGTCGTTCATGTCGGCGGCACCGGCCTGTTGAAGCGCTTCGACGGCGAACCGACGGTCAGGCTTTTGAAGCGAGCCAAGGAGCTTGGCCGCACCACCACCTTCGATCTCATCCAGGCGACCCCCGAGACGTGGAAGCTGGTCGAACCCTGCCTGCCTTATATCGACTATTTCGTGCCCAGCATCGACGAGGCCGGCGAGATGGCGCATGACCGCGATCCGGCCCGCGTCGCCGCCTTCTTCAAGGCGAGGGGCGTCAAGAACTGCATCCTCACCCTTGGTGCGGATGGCGTCTATGTCTCGCCAGAGCATGGCGAGGATTTCCATTTGCCGGCTTTTGAGGTCGAGGTCTTCGACACCACGGGCTGCGGCGATTCCTTCACCGCCGGCATCATCGTCGGTATCGTCAAGGGCTGGGACCTCAGGCAGTCGGCGCGCTTTGCCAGCGCGGTCGCGGCCAAGGTTGCAATGGGGCTTGGCTCCGATGGCAAACTCGTTTCATTCGACGACACGATCGCGGTGATGAATTCGCTCCCGGTCAAGACATCAAAGGTGGAAGCAGCATGACCATTCTTCCTGAGGCCAAGGGCAAAACGGCTCTCGTTACAGGCGCCAGCCGCGGCATCGGCAGGGCGCTCGCGAAAGGGCTAGCGGAGGCGGGCTTCGACGTTGCCATCACCGATCTGCCGTCGCAAGCAGCCGAGCTCGACGTGACCAGGGGGGAGATCGAGGCGGCGGGCCGCAAGGCCTATGTCTACACGATGGACGTGAGCAGAAAGACGGACATTGAGGCGACCGCGCAGGCGCTGCTCGAGGCCGCGGGCAGCATCGACGTGCTGGTCAACAATGCCGGTATCCTGAGACCCAGCCTGCTCCAGGATCTCGATGAGGCCAATTGGGACGCGCATTTCGACATCAACGCCAAGGGCGTGCTGATGATGTGCCAGGCGGTGCTGCCGCATATGCGCGAGAAGAAATCGGGTCGGGTGATCAACATCGCCTCGATCGCCGGGCGCCAGGGCGTGCCGATGCAGGGCCATTACGCCGCGACCAAAGCGGTTGTGATCACGCTCACCCGCGTGCTGGCGCAGGAAGTCGGCATGGACGGAGTCACCGTCAACGCCATCTGCCCAGGCATCATCCTGACCGAGATGGGCAAGAACAATCTGGGCAGCGAAGCCGCGATCCGCCATTGGGAGGACGTTGCCGCGCTGAAGCGCCTCGGCGCACCGGAAGACATCGTCGGGCCGGTGCTGTTTTTTGCCTCGGACCTCTCGGCTTTCGTTACCGGACAGGCGCTCAACGTCGACGGCGGCATCTATTATCACTGACGATCCGCTTCAGCGGCACGGCAGCTGCGCCTTCTTGCCGAGTGTGGAACCATTGAAGTCGACCGTTTGGCTGCTCGAGCCTCGAATTCCTGCCAGGCGGATACACCAAGTTTGGCGCGCATCTGGTGGAAGGCGGCCCGGCTCGGAAGGTGACGCTCGGCCGTAGGCATGAAGCCAGATCGCGATGTGTTCGACACACTGTCTGGAAGCCACCTTTCTGGCAAGATCGTTCCAGAACCGGACCGTCTGCCTCCGGTTCCAATGCTGCCCGGCTATGCGGCGCAAGTAGGTCGTCTATTATATGCACCCGCAAGCCCCAGGGCAGCCGTTCGCGTTCTGACGCGGGCTGCTGTTTGGGCGGGGCGTCCGCCGAGGAGCTTCGGCCTTGCCTCCGGTTCAAGCGCCTCGCTGAAGTCAGCAGGATATAGTCGCGCCAGTACAGAAATGCCCGCAGCGAGACCGCGCGGCTCGTCAAAGTCGCTTTGGAGCGAGGTGAGGGCTCTGAAGCAGCTGGGTTAGAAGCGCAGGTCAGCAGTTCAGATCATCGGGCGTTGGCAGCGAAATTTTCATGGCTGCCAGGTACTAGGTTAATGGCACTATTTGGAGAGCGGGTGAGATGCGTTTTCAAGACAAGGTCGTGATCGTCACTGGAGGCAATTCCGGGATTGGACGTGGAATAGCGCGGTACTTCGCCAAGGAAGGCGCCAGACTTGCTCTTGTCGGTCGTGACAGTGCCAAGGGCTCGGAAGTGGAGGCGGAAATTATTTCCGCGGGGGGAAGAGCGACTTTTTTCCAGTGTGATCTTGCAAGCGAAACGGCGGTCGAGGCGCTGGTGAGGACGGTTGCTCAATGGGGCAGCCTGGATGTGGCCGTCAACAATGCCGGGGTCGGCTCCCGCCGGTCAGGCATCGAAGCCAATGAATCGCCGGGCCAGCGCTGGTCGAAGTTGCGCGGCCCCAATCTCGATTCGACCTACTTCGTCTCCTCCTACGCCCTTCCGGTGATGCGCGACTGCGGCGGTGGCTCGATCGTAAACATCTCATCGACGGCCACGCTGCACGGAAACTGGGGATTGTACGGCGTTGCGAAGGCCGGAGTGGAGGCGCTCACACGCTCGCTGGCGGTCGAGGGTGCGCCATTCGGAATCCGGGCGAATTGTGTCAGCCCCGGCTGGATCGCCACAGAGCTCGATGAAAAAGAACCTGCGTCGAGCACGAACTCCTCGGGCGAGTGGGAAGTCCCGCCCGGTGTCTTCAACCGCATGGGAACACCCAACGAGATTGCTGCAGCGGTGGCCTTCCTCGCAAGCGGGGAAGCATCCTTCATCACCGGTCAGACGCTTGTGGTCGATGGCGGATTGTCGATCCTTGATTATACGTCCTTGTCGCTGCTCAAGACGCGCGGCCCCGCGCTGTTTTCGGGAACATTGGCAGATACGTCCCCCCAGCGGGAACCAAAGTGACACAATCAGAAGCGCTCATCACCGTGCCGGTGCTGGAGATGGAATTGGTTTTGCCTGTGCCAGGCTGCTGGCCCAGGCTGGTTTCACGGTTGCGCTCTACTTGACCACGGACCGGCATGGGCACCAGGGCGAAGCCCTCCCTGGAGACGCACCTTGCGGCGCGGACGAATGGATCATGAGCTTGCGCTGAGCCTACAGACCGCTTTTTGGTCACGAAGGCATTTTCCGGCAACACTGTCGCTCGGCTCTGGGCGCATCCTGACTGAACCATTTACGCCACGTCCTCACCGACAACTCCTGGCCGCGCCGGTGATCGCGGGCCTTATTCGCATCGGTATCGACGCCCGGCTCATACGTCGGCCCCGGTCAGATCGACCAAAGCCAGCTCTCGGATCGAGGAGATCGATGTCACGCACCGAGGATCGAGATCCGGACGATAGAGGAAGCGCCGCTGTTTGCCTCGAAATGATCGCGCAAGCGCGAGCCTTCTTGCCTTCAACCTTGACAGGGAACATGAGAGACTAGGGCTTGGCCGATTGAGCGCCCTCATCAATTGAGTGAAAGCCGAGTCGGACAACTCAGCGCTTTTGCCACGACAGGTAAGCGGTCTCCGATGGCCTTGGAGGCGGCGGAGATGAAACAAGCTCACTGATCATCCTGGCAAGGGGCCTGATGTCTTCCTGCTGGCTCGCGCTTTCGAGGCTTGCTAGATACTCTGCCCGTCGATCGTACGGGATGATGGTCCAAGGGAAGCCGCCTTCAGCCAGAAGGGCATTCATCAGGAACCTGCCAATGCGGCCATTTCCGTCGTGAAAAGGATGGATGTAGGTGAAGAGGAACGGCGTCAGCAGGGCGTTGACCCGCGGATCGCTTTCTTCGGAAACGCAATCGAACAGCGCCTCTAAGGCATCAGGGATCGCTCCGTGAGGCGTTGGAACGTGGTTCGAGCCCCGAAGATAGATCGGGTGCCCGCGATAGCCTGCGAGTTCGTGCGGCTTCAGTATGCCGGCCGTTACAGAGGGCGCGAACATCTGACGGAACCACTCCTGATGTCGGTCCCAAAGAAGGGGCCCGGGTGCCGTGCCGGAGATGATCTTAAATACGTCCTCCCGCACCGCGTTGAAGGCGAGCCAGTACCCTCTTGCGGCGAGCGCGTTCCTTCGGTCCCAGTCGTCTACATTTTTGTCTGGATTCCATGAACCGGAGCGGACGCGTTCGATAAGCTCTTCGGATACGTGATAGCCCTCGATCGACAGCGAATTGTAGGCATCGGAGACGTAACGCTCATCAATGCTCTTCATATAGGCGGCCTTGTCCGATATCGTTCGGCGTTCCAGGTCGAAGGCGCTTAATGCATCATTCCGCATTTTAGCCCACAACAGCCGTATCCGGGTCGCGGCCGGATGGCCCCCGGGCCTGATCGAGGTTGGCTGGAACACGGCGCTTTCGTCGAAGGGGTTCTCCTCCCGAACGGAGTATCCGGCAGACTGCATCGCCGACATGATGTCGTCTGCATCCTTGTTTCGTCCCATCATCCTGAGCGCCCCGACGATGCGACCCGCTATCGTGCTGCGTCCTTCCGACAGGAGGTAACGAAGCAGCGAGGAAGAACCTCGGATCGATCCGAGGACGCTGACTACATCCGTTTCCATGGTGCGCCATGAATTGGGAGCCAGATTACACAGGGCATCTTCAGCGCCCATCACACGCATGCCATCGACTTGCCCTGTGCTTTCTGGCATCGGCCCGCGAAGGAAGAAAATTGAGGATCCGCCGGGCAATTTGAGAACTTCGTTGCCTGCGTGCGGACTTCTCACGATGAGTTGGGCTGGAACCGCTCTTTGTCCGGAAAGAAAGGAGACAGACCCCTCGGCAGACAAAGACCATTCGCTGCCGAACCGGGCATTCAAATATGACTCGGCAAACTCCCAGTAGACAGTCGACCAAGCGTCATCAACCCGCCGTCTCGTGCCGGGTCTGGAGTTGACGGCCAGCCATCCCTTTATGACCTTTTCGAGGAACCCATTCCTGAGAAGCCGCTCGCGATGGACCCGGGAGATGTCGGCGCTCTTGAGCACCGTAGTCCTCCCTCCTCGGGTCAGCCTCTTTAGCTCTTCGAGTGATCGGGCCAGAGGGCTCTGCTTTTCAGTTGCGGCCATAGCCCGGCCTCCCGGTTCGTTAGATCGCAATGTTTTCGCGTTGTGGAAACACAATGTTTTCGTGCTGTTGGATTACAATATTTTCATGCTGTTGGATTACAATGCTTTGATGCTCCGCTTGAGTCAAGCGCCCACTGCGCACGGTCGGGCGCGTCCCGCAATGAACGTTTGTAGGATTTCACGAAAAAGCGTTTTGGCCGAAGCGTCAAGTTCTGCAAAAAGGGGGCGGCCATGAGGCGTGCGCTGGCGGAATTGAAGATAATGGCGCTAGGAACGGCCGCTGGCGTAATATGCGGCGCTCGCAGTTGGTGGCGGTGCCGTCACCGCCTCGACCATCTGCTGGAGTGCGATCTGATGCGCAGGATGATCGAACCGCTGTTCCTGAAGCCAACCTAGATAGCGCATCGTCCAGTTCTTCTTGCTCGGATAGCTACGGCTGTGCTTGAGCATGAATGCGCTCACCTGCTGGCGGTGAACGCGCAGCTTCTCAAAGAAATATCTCACCATCGAGCCAGCTCGCCATCACAACGTTTTCGCGGTCCTTTGGTGCAGGTAAGTGGCGTCAAAATCTCCTGCTCGGACGAGCCCGGCCCAGTCAACAGCATGAAAGCGGGGGCCCTCGGTCATTATCAACCCGTTGCGTCGAAGCTCCTGAAGCACTCGGTTCACGTGGACGGTTGATAAGCCCAACGCGTCGCCGAGCGCTGCCTGCGTGATCGGAAGGTTGGTCACGTGATCCTCGATAAGCCCCATCGAGTGAAGGCGGACGATCAATTCGCACAATATGTGAGCCATACGAGTATAGGCGTCGCGCCTTCCGACGTTGGTAACCCATTCCCGGTATATTGCTGCATCAATTACCGTAGAGCGCCAAAACATAGTTGCTATGGAGACATGTTGGTCGCAGATGGCTACCATAGCATCGTGCCGCATGAAGCCCAGATTGGCGCGCGTCAGCGATGAGAAAGTGCAGTCCAGAACCGAGAGATGCATTCCGTGCAGGTCGGGAATATCGCCCGGAACAAAGAACGATGTAATCTGCCGTTTTCCCTCACCGGTAAGCTTGGTTGATCCCACCAAGCCCTCCAAAACTACAAATGATTTGGTGGGTCGATCTCCCTCGCGCACAATGTCCTCGTTTGCCGCGTAGTCCCTCTTCAGAAGCGGGATGCCTTCTAAGATAGCCATGTCTGACTGGGTTAGATCAGAGATGTTCTGAAGCTTACGGATCAAAACATTCGGGGAACGGACATGTGCCAAATTGTGTGACCGGGTTGAGTTACGTCCCGAACTGCAATTAGGCGCTAATGTTCCCGACGTCGTCAGCGAGCGGCTTGCGGGCAAGGGGGCCAGCCACTCAGAAACACGCCTACAGCGGCGATTCCGGCGGCCTCAGCTTGTCCTTCATGGCTTTCGCCTCTCGAAGCAGCGAGGGCCAGTTCGCACCGAGGAGCGAGATCAACTCCAATGCCTGTGCCTCAGTAATACCAGTCTCTGCCAGAAGCCTCGGTACAAGGCGGCGGTCGGATGCAAGCGCCACGGAATGGCCCCCAAAGGGACCAAACGACATCATTTGATATTCGTTCCGCTCTACGCCGTTGATTTTTTAAAGGGCGCTTGCTGCACACTCATTTCCGAGCGCCTGATTGGCCCTTGTGAAGCGGGCGACCAATGAACTTGTTCTATTTGCGCCCGATGCTCACCTATCTTGCCGCTCAATTGCCGATTGGACAGCGGGGCTGAATGACGTCAGTAAATCCCCACGGCAATGACGAGGATGATTCCGATAGCCGCCAAGGCCATGACCGCGACCATTGCGGCCTCAAACAGGCCGCCGCCGTTTCTTACGCGGTTCGTCATGGTTCCACCCGTGCGCCCCTACCTCTTTTTCTCCTTCCAAACGAAACCCGGAACCTATTCCTGCGGAATCACAATTGTTAGCAGCAAGGAAAAATCGTTTTGACTGGCCTGGAATGTTGAAGCCGACGCCTTTGGCGAGACGAGCAGCGAGAGCGCGAAATAATCCTGCCCGGTCTAACCGGCGAGGGAGAGGCGATAGCGGCACTCGGCATGGAGGGGCAAGATTGCGCCTTGCGTCCGAACCTTCAGCAATGGGGATGCTCCGTTCCAAAAGTTCTCCAGGTATCGAGGGTGGCCGCCGCGGATCGGGAAGGTTTGCAGGATTTGGCGGGGAGCAGAGGAACTTTGCCCTCTTTTATATCCGCAGAATCGAAGAGCCTCTATCATAGGTAATCGCGCGCTGACCTGACCTTGGGTAATTGCTGGGCCAAGGAGCTCTTTGGGAGAGAACGTGATGCTATATCCAGGGCGGTTTTTGGAAGAGAACGAAATTGGGATGCTTGCCCGCGTGTTTCAAACAGTCTGCAAAGAGGGCGGCATTTTACCCGTTTCGCAACAAGGGGAACGCTTAGCTGCGCACCTGCTCAAGTTATTTATGAACGGCTTGACTGGGGAGCACGAGTTGCTCGAAGCCGAGAGGAACTGGGCTCGAGGGCGCGAGAAGTTGCTCCAGGTTTCTGCCATTTACTCAGGCACGAGGAAGGGACCCCACTTAGAGCATAATCAGCACCTGATGGAATCGCCAGGGATTCCCATCGGCGAGAATATCTGATTCATCATGTCGGCTGGATATGCAGGCCAGCAGGCATGGTTAGAGCCATATCGGAGGATCTGCGTTCGCGTGTGATCGCGGCGGTTGAGGGTGGCCTGTC